>JAFMQY010000045.1 GCA_017354415.1 Nocardioides sp. | reverse complement strand
CACGGAACGCGATGGGCTCGGTGTTCGGCCCGGTCGAGTCGGGCACCTCGGCGGTGGTCCGGCCGGTCACCGCACTGGGCGACTGGTTCCGCTCACGCCGCAGCATGCAGAACGACATCGCCGCCCTCCAGGCCCAGAACTCCCGGCTGCGATCGCGGCAGGCCACCATGCAGTACCAGCGCAACCAGCTTGCCGAGTACCAGGGCCTGACATCCGCGGCGGCCACCCTCGGCCAGGCGCTGGTCCCCGCGCACGTCGTCGCCTATGGTCCCGCCCAGTCGTTCTCGCGGACGGTCACCATCGACGCCGGATCGGACGCCGGAGTCCGTCCCGACCAGACGGTCCTCAACGACGACGGGTTGGTCGGCCGGGTCCTGCGGGTGACCCGCACGACCGCCACCGTCCTGTTGATCGTCGACTCCGAGTCGGTGGTCGGCGGCCGGGTCGGGGCGAGCATGGAGGTCGGCTTCCTGCGTGGTCGAGGCGACCTGGGCGACCACCCCTCACTGGACATGCAGCTGGTCGACAGCGCGAACGCCCCCGCCGACGGCGACACCATCGTCACGTGGGGCAGCAACGGTGGCGCGCCGTACGTCTCCGGCGTCCCCATCGGCCGGGTCACCGCGGTCTACGCGAGCCTGCGCGAGTCGACCCACCGAGCGGTGATCCAGCCGTACGTCGACTTCGGGTCCCTCGACCTGGTCGGCGTGGTGGTCCCCTCCGGCACCCGGAGCGACCGCGGGGTGATCGAGGCGGACGGGAGCCTGCGATGAAGCTGCCGCGAACCCTGGTCGCGGCGGCGCTGGTCGTGGTGGCGCTGGTGCTGCAGGTCGCCGTCTTCCCCCACCTCGCCTGGGACGGGATCGTCCCCAACTTCTGCCTGCTGGTCGTCGTCGGGGCTGCGCTGGTCCGGGGGCCGGCGTTCGCGGCGACAATGGGATTCTTCGCGGGCCTGATGCTCGACCTCGCCCCGCCCGCCGACCATGTCGCCGGACGCTGGGCACTCGCCCTGGTCGTCGTCGGATACGTCGCCGGCCTGATGCGGCAGGACGCGAAACCCTCGGCGATGACCGTCGTCGCCACGGTGGCGGCCTCGTCTTTCGTCGGCACCTCGGTCTATGCGCTGTCCGGGCTCGTCCTCGGCGACTCGGTCGCCGGTGCGGGTGACCTGGCCCGGGTGATCCTGGTCGCGCTGCTCTGGGACGTGCTGCTCACGCCTCTGGTGCTCCCGGGCGTGATGCGACTGCTCGCCCGGCTGGAGCCCGCGGGCGCCCGATGAACCCGTCCACCAAGCGCGATCCCGCCGCCGAGCGCTCGCGTCTGCGCCTGATCGTCGTCCGAGTCTTGGTCTTCTCCCTGTTCGCGACCCTGTTCGCGCGGCTCTACTACCTCCAGGTCGTCTCGGGCGACTCCTACCGCCAGGCCGCCGCGTCGCAGTCGCTCCGCGAGGTCGTGGTGCAGCCGCAGCGCGGGCTGATCGTCGACGACCAGGGCCGGCCGCTGGTCGCCAACCGGACGGCGTGGGTGGTGTCGGTCGACCGCACCCTGCTCGGCCGTCTCTCCGAGCGCGACCGGAAGATCCTGCTCCGACGCCTCGCGAACGCGGTCCGGACACCGTTGAAACAGATCAAGGAGGACCTGGTCACCTGCGGCGAGCGCGGCTCGGTCCGCGGGCGCTGCTGGAACGGCTCGCCGTACCAGCCGGTGCCGGTCGCCACCGGCGTGCGGCAGGCGGAGGCGCTCCGGATCCTCGAGCAGCCCGAGGACTACCCGGGTGTGCTGGCCCAGCAGCAGAGCGTGCGCGCCTACCCCCGGCCGTACGGCGTGAACCTCGCCGACGTCATCGGCTACCTCAGCCCGATCACGGCGGGAGAGCTGAACAAGGCGAGGAAGGACCATGACACGTCGGTGAACGGGGCCAGCACGGTCGGTCGTGCCGGGATCGAGGAGGAGTACGACCGCTACCTGCGCGGACGGCCCGGCTACCAGAAGGTCGCCGTCGACTCGATGGGACGGGTGCTGGGCAACGAGGGCGAGGTCAAGGGACATCCCGGCGACACCCTGGTCACCTCGATCGACGCCCGCGTCCAGAGCGTCACCGAGAAGGCACTGCACGACGCGATCACCACCGCACGCGCAACGTACGACCCGGTGACCCACCGCAACTACAGCGCCGACTCGGGTGCCGCGATCGTGCTGGAGGCGAAGACCGGACGAGTCGTCGCGATGGCGAGCCAGCCGACGTACAACCCCGGCGAGTGGGTGGGCGGCATCAGTCGCGAGCAGCTCGCACGGCTGTACTCCCCGCAGGCTGGTGACCCCCTGCTGGCCCGGGCCTACCAGGGACAGTTCGCACCCGGCTCGACGTGGAAGCCCTTCATGACGGTCGGCGCCTTCAACAACGGCATGGGCCCGTCCACGATGCTGGACTGCTCGTCCGGGTTCCAGGTCGGCAACCGGCTCTTCCACAACTACGAGTCGGCGTCGTACGGGATGATCAGCTTCGCCCAGGCGCTGCAGGTCTCCTGCGACACCTTCTTCTACCGGGTTGGCTACTACTTCTGGCAGAAGTACGGCCAGGACCCCACCGACGTCCACGCTCACGACCCGCTGGTCTCGGAGGCGAAGGCGTTCGGGTTCGGCCGTCCCACCGGGATCGACGTGCCGGGCGAGTCGGCCGGCCGGATCGCCGACCGCGCGTGGAAGCTCGCCTACTGGAAGTCGATGAAGGGCTACTACTGCGGCATCGACAAGCATCCGCCGGCCGGGACCAGCTCCTACCTGAAGCTGTTCGCGCACGAGTTCTGCCTCGAGGGCAACTACTACCGCGCCGGCGACGCGGTGAACTTCGTGATCGGCCAGGGCGACACCCTGGTCACCCCTCTCCAGCTGGCCCGGGCGTACGCCGCGCTGGCGAACGGCGGGACCCTTTACGAACCGCGGATCGCCAAGGCGATCGTGAGCCCGAGTGGCCAGGTCATCAAGCGGATCCGGCCGAAGGTGCAGGGTCACGTCACCGACCCGGCGCACGCGATCTCGTACGTCGACAACGCCCTGCTGGGCACCGCCAAGGTCGGCACGATGGCGTGGAAGATGGGCGGGTTCCCGCTCGACCAGATCCACATCCGCTCCAAGACCGGGTCCGCCGAGGTCTACGGCAAGCAGTCCACGTCGTGGGTCGCGTCCTACGACGACAACTATGTCGTGCTGATGATGGTCACCCAGGGCGGCACCGGCTCCGGCACCTCGGGTCCGTTCGTGCGCAGGATCTGGGAGGCCCTGTACGGCGTGCACGGGATGCAGGTGGACACGAGGAAGGCCCTCATCCCGGGGGTGGTCGAACCCGCAGCGCTCCCGGCCTTCCAGCCCGACGGGTCGATCCTCCCGCCACGGCCTCGCACCACGGGGAGCCAGCCATGACCGGACGCACCCGCATGCTGCGGACCCCCGGAATCGACCGGGTCCTGATGCTGGCGGTGATCGGGTTGCTGGTGCTGGGCACGCTGCTGGTCTGGTCGGCGACCTCCCACCGGAACGATCTCACCGGAGGCGACCCCACGGCGTACCTCCGCAGGCAGCTGGTGAACGTCTGCATCGGGCTGGTGCTGATGGTCGTGGTGATGGCGACCGACCACCGCTGGGTGCGGATCGTCGCGCCCCTGGTCTACCTCGCCTCCATCGCCGGGCTGGTGCTGGTCCTGACCATGGGCACGACGATCAACGGCTCGCGGTCGTGGATCGACGTCGGCGGGATCTCCGTCCAGCCGTCGGAGTTCGCCAAGCTCGCGGTCGTGATCGGGATGGCGCTGCTCGTGGCCGAGCGCCACGAGGGCCGTCGTACCGGCATCGGCGCGGTCGACGTGATCGGGATGCTGCTGATCGCGGGCATCCCCGCCTCGCTGATCATCCTGCAGCCGGACCTGGGCACGCTACTGGTCCTCGGGGCGACGGTGTTCGGCGCTCTCGCGGTGGCCGGGGCGCCGCGCCGGTGGCTCGCACTCCTGCTGGCGGGCGGCCTGGTGGGCGCCGGCGTGGTGCTGGCCGGCCACCTGCTGAAGCCGTACCAGATCGACAGGTTCCTGGCGTTCACGAACCCGAACCTCGACCCGCGGGGTGCCGGCTACAACACCGAGCAGGCGCGGATCGCGGTCGGCAACGGTGGCGTGTTCGGGCAGGGACTGTTCCACGGGTCGCAGACGCGTGCCGGCTTCGTGCCGGAGCAGCACACGGACTTCATCTTCACGGTCGCGGGGGAGGAGCTCGGCCTGGTCGGTGCGGGCGTGCTGATCGCGCTGCTGGCGCTGGTGATCTGGCGGGCGCTGGCGATCTCGGCGCTGTCGACCGACGTCTTCGGCCGGGTCGCGGCGGCCGGGATCGCCTGCTGGTTCGGCTTCCAGGCGTTCCAGAACATCGGGATGTGCCTCGGGATCATGCCGGTCACCGGCGTACCCCTGCCGTTCGTGTCGTACGGCGGTTCGTCCATGTTCGCCGGCCTGCTCGCGATCGGCCTGCTCCAGAACATCCATCTCCGTGCGACCGCATCGCTCCCCACCCGCTACGCCCGCCCCGTGCGGGAGGGCCATCTGGTCGGCCGCTGACCTCGCCGGATCGGGGACGAACGGCCGCACGGTGTGGACGATCGCCCGTGGTGGGCGCGGCGGGAGCGGTGCAGAGTCGATGGTGAAGGGCTGTGTGCGCGCGAGAAGTAGGGGATCGTCATGCATGTCAAGTCGTCCACTGTCCGGGTCACCATGGCGGCGAGCGCGGCACTCGCCGCACAGGCCATGGTCGCCGTACCACCAGCAGACGCGGCGACGTCCTGGGAGCCGACCGTGGTTCTGGACCGTCATCCGGCGGGAGCGTCCGTTGCGATGGCCCGGAGAGGCGGGGTCGTCGCCGCGTGGGGAAACGAGTCTGGCGCGATCATGGTCGCCCGGCGACCGGCCGGTGGGACCTGGAGCGAGCCGAGAGTCATCGGCCGGAGCAACACAGCGGTTGGTTCACCCGAGGTCGCGACGGACGCCAGAGGTGACGTCACGGTCGTCTGGGTCATGCATCGACGGGGTTTCACCGACGGTGTCATGGCGGCCCGGCTCTCCGTGGGTCATGGCTGGTCGGACCCGGTGCGGTTGTCGGAGGACCGGCAGGTGCCGGGCTACCCGCAGGACGGAAAGGGGGCCTGGGGAGCGGACGACGTCGACCTGGCGGTGAGCCCCAGAGGTGCGGTCTCGGTCGCCTGGGACTGGGGGAGCGAGGAGCGTCACAAGGCCTGGCGCATCCAGTCCGTCTACCAGTCCCCCAGGCATGGATGGAGCAGGGTCGCGCACGTGACGCGGGCCACCGGCGCCCAGCAGCCTCAGGTCGGCATCGCCGGCGACGGAACCGTGACCCTGGCCTACGGGCACCAGTCGCCCGGACATCACCAGCATCTGCTGGCCCGGCGTCTCCGCCCGGGACGGGCGTGGAGCCGGGCCGATGTCGTCACCCGTCGGGGGTATGACCCGAAGCTGCAGGTCGACCGTGCCGGCGACGCTCTGCTCGTGTACACGCCCAACTCCAGCCGGATCATGGCGGCGTACCGGGGTCCGGGTGGCCGCTGGAAGGAGCCGCGCCGTCTCACACCGGTCGGCGTCCGGACCGACGGGTTCTTCGACCTCGCGATGAACGGCAGGGGTGCGGCCCTCGTCGCGTGGGAGCGTGGAGGCCGGATCGACCTGGTCCGTCGCCCTCCGCAGGGTCCGTGGTCGGCTCCGGTGCGGGTCGTCGAGGGGTCGGAGCTGAGCAGCGAGGTCGTGGTGGCTCTCAACGGAGCGGGGGACACGTTCCTCGCTTGGGGGATGTACGCCCTCCACGGCTGCTACCGGGCGCATGACGGCACGTGGAGCAACCCGGTCACGCTCTCGCCCGACGCCGCTGTCGATGTCCTCGAGTCCGTCCGAGCCGGGGTCACTCCCGACGGCCACGCTGTCCTCATGTGGACGCAGGAGGCCCGGGGGCTGAAGGTACGGATCGGCAGCACGTCGTAGCCCCGGCGTCGTCTGCGCGGGTGGTGCACACCGGCTCGCAGGCACTCCTTCATCCGTTGTCCGAGGCAACTAGGATGGGCGGCGATGTCCACCCCTCCTGGCCCGCCGGCCTCCACAGCACCGTCCGAGTCGGGTGAGTACACCCACGCACAGATCCTCACCATCATCACCGGCCTGATGATGGGCATGTTCCTCGGCGCCCTCGACCAGACGATCGTCTCCACCGCGATCCGGACCATCGCCGACGACCTCAACGGTCTGTCGGTGCAGGCGTGGGTCACGACGGCGTACCTGATCACGTCGACGATCGCGACGCCGATCTACGGGAAGCTCGGCGACCTCTACGGGCGCAAGAAGCTGTTCATGTTCGCGATCTCGGTGTTCATCGCCGGGTCGGCGCTGTGCTCGTTCGCCACCTCGATGTACATGCTCGCGGTGTTCCGGGCGATCCAGGGGATCGGCGCGGGCGGACTGTTCACGCTGGTCCTCGCGATCATCGGCGACATCGTGCCGCCACGGGAGCGGGCCCGTTACACCGGCTACTTCATGGCCACCTTCGGTACGTCGAGCCTGCTCGGGCCGGTGATCGGCGGCTTCTTCGCCTCGCACGCGGTGATCCTCGGCGTGACCGGCTGGCGCTGGGTCTTCCTGGTCAACGTCCCGATCGGGATCGCCGCCCTCTTCGTCGTCTACCGCACCTTGCACGTGCACCACCACCGTCGGGAGGCGCGCATCGACTGGGGTGGTGCGGCCGCCCTGATCGTGGCGTTGGTCCCGCTGCTCACCGTGGCCGAGCAGGGTCGCCAGTGGGGATGGGGGTCTCCGCGCTCCTTGACCTGCTACGTGATCGGCGTCATCGGACTCGGCGCGTTCTACGCCGTCGAGCGCGTGATGGGGGACGACGCGATGATCCCGCTGCGGATGTTCCGGATCCGCCCGGTCGCCGTCGGCATCGGTGCGAACGTGATCACCGGCATGGCGATGTTCGGCGGGATCATGTTGCTCCCGCTCTACATGCAGATCGTGCACGGCGCGACCCCGATGGAGTCCGGCTTCCTGATGCTGCCGATGGTGGTCGGGATGATGAGCGCGTCGATCTCCTCCGGCCAGGTGATCTCCCGGACCGGTCGCATCCGCGGGTTCCCGATCTTCGGCTCGGCGCTCGCAGCGTTCGCGCTCCTGGCCATGGGGACGATCAGTGCGGACACCCACCTGGCGTTCGTGATGTTCCTGATGTTCCTGCTCGGGTTCGGCCTCGGCAACTGCATGCAGCCGCTGCTGCTGATCCTGCAGTCGGCCGTCCCACCCCGCGACATCGGTGTGGCGACCGCCTCCGCGACCTTCTTCCGCCAGATCGGCGGCACCCTCGGCGTCGCCGTCTTCCTGTCCATCCTGTTCGGCCAGGTCGGCGGCAACATCGCGAACGCCCTGCACGACCAGGCGGAGCAACCGGCCTTCCAGCAGGCGCTCGCCCACCCGGCCACACCGCTCGACCGCGAGCTCGCCGTCTCCCTGCAGTCCGGAGGTCACCGCGGGCTCCTCAGCCAGGTCACCGACGACTCGTCGTTCATCCAGAAGCTCTCCCCGGTGCTCGCCCACCCCTTCAAGTCGGGCTTCGCGGCCTCGATGGACACCGTGTTCCTGTGCGCCGGCGCGCTGTCGGTGGTCGCCTTCCTGATCCTCCTGCTGATGCCGAAGGTCGAGCTCCGGGCGACCTCGGCCAGCGCCGCGGTCCGATCGGAGGCCGCGCCGACCGCACCGGTGGCCGATCAGGTCTGAGCCGACGCGGGCTCCGTCGGGGCCATTCCGCTCGAGGACGGGCGGTGCCACCATGAGCAGATGGCTCCTCAGGAGCTCGTGCGGGCGCGGCGGAGTCCGTCGTCTTCTCGGGCCACGAGGGCAAGTCCGGTGCCGGGCTCGAGCGCGTCCGGCCGCCCGACGGGCGCCTGCTCGTCGTCAAGCGGGGTGGGTCGGGCGCGCCCGGGCCGCCCTGGAGAACGGAGACCTGTGATGGACCTCAACACGCTCTACCACCGCACCGTCGAGTGCTGGGCCGACCGGGTGAACGCCGTACCGGCACATGCCTGGGACGCTCCGACGCCCTGCCGGGGCTGGTCGGTGCGCGACCTGACCAACCATGTCGCAGGCGAGGACCGCTGGACCGTGCCGCTGGTCGGAGGGAGCACCATCGCCGAGGTCGGCGACTCGCTCGACGGCGACCTCCTCGGCGGCGACCCGGTCCGGAGTGCGCTTGATGCCGCCATGGAGGCCACCAAGGTCGTCGCGGAGCGGCTGCCGGGGGGCGGCACCGTCCATCTGTCCTACGGCGAGGAGCAGCTCGACGAGTACGTCCACCAGCTCGCCGCCGACCACCTCGTCCACGCCTGGGACCTCGCGGTGGCGACCGACGGGGACCGGCGCCTCGACCCGCACCTGGTGGCGGAGGTCGGGGCGTGGTTCGCCGAACGAGAGCAGCTCTACCGGGAAGGCGGCGCCGTCGGCCCTCGCGCCGTGTCGCACGGCGGGCCACAGTCCGACCTGCTCGCGGCATTCGGACGCGACGCGGAGTGGGGCCGCAACCACGCCTGTCTCGGGGAGTTCTCCGGGGCGTTCGGGCGAGGCGACGTCAACGACATCATGGCGCTGATGACGGACGACTGCGTGTTCGAGGCGACCGGGCCGGCACCGGACGGCGAACACCACGAGGGGGCGGCCGGTGTACGTCGTGTCTGGGAGGACCTGTTCGGCGGGACCCGCGAACCGGCGTTCTCCGAGGAGGAGTCTTTCGTGGCGGGCGACCGTGGGGTGCTGCGCTGGCGCTTCGACTGGGTGAACGACGACGGGTCGCCCGGGCACGTCCGCGGTTCCGACATCCTGCGGTTCAGGGACGGGAAGATCTGCGAGAAGCTCTCCTACGTCAAGGGCTAGTGACGCTGCCGCTCGTTGGTGGAGGAGGCGCACGTTCTTCCGACCGCGGACGTCGTGGCCGGCGTGGGTCCGTGGCATGAGTGAGGACACATACGCAGGTCGTCAACGACTGACGGGTCAGGGCTTGATCGAGACGAACACGAACGTCGCGAGCAGCACCAGATGCAGGCCGCCGTGGAGCGGTTTCGACCGGCCGGGGACCACGGTCAGCACCGCGACGATCGCGGTGATCAGCAGCAGCACGATCTGCAGCGACCCGAGTCCGAGCGTGAGCGGACCGGACAGCCAGAGCTTGGCCAGGGCGATCGTCGGGATCGTCAGCCCGATCGAGGCCATCGCCGAGCCGTAGGCGAGGTTGAAGGAGACCTGCGCCTGGTCGCGAGCCGCCGCGCGGACGGCCGAGATGCCCTCGGGCATGAGGACGAGCGCGGCGATCACCACACCGACGATCGCGTGTGGCAGACCGGCGACGTCCACCGCGTGCTCGAGCGGCTTCGACTCCACCTTGGCCAGCCCCACGACACCGACCAGGGAGACGAGGAGAAGCACGAAGCTGGTCGCCGCCTGGCGGTTGCCAGGGAGCTCGTGCGCATGCACGTCCCGGGAAGAGTGGTTGCCGGTCTCGAGCGGGAGGAAGAAGTCGCGGTGCCGCACGGTCTGGGTGAAGACGAACAGACCGTAGAGCGCCAGGGACACCACGGCGGCGAAGGCCAGCTGGGAGGGCGTGAACTCCGGACCCGGGTTGCTGACGGTGAACGTGGGCAGGACCAGGGTCAGCGCCGCGAGCGTGATCACCGTCGCGAGGGCCGACCCGGTGCCTTCGGCGTTGAAGATGGCCAGGTGGTGACGCAGCGCTCCGACCACGAGGGAGAACCCGACGATGCCGTTGACGCTCAGCATCACCGCGGCGAACACGGTGTCGCGGGCGAGCGTGGAGGTGTCGCCGGTGCCGCTGAGCATGAGGGTCACGATCAGGGCCACCTCGATCACGGTGACGGCGACCGCCAGGATCAGGGACCCCAGCGGGTCACCCACCCGGTGGGCGACGACCTCCGCGTGATGGACCGCCGCGAGCACCGCCGCCACCAGGAACAACGCCACGACGGTGACCCCGAACGCCCCCGTGGTGTGGGTGATCAAGGCGATCAGCAGGACGAGGAGAGCGGCCAGAGGCAGCCAGGTCGTCCAGCGGGTCACGGACCCGACCCTAGGGGACCCTGCGGTCCGGCTGGGATTCCGGCGTAGCGTGCGGGTCGGCGTACGCTGGGGTGTTCGTCCACGAAGTGAGGTCCGGCCTTTGTCCGCGAGCATCTTCCCCCTGCTCGAGCCCCGTCTCCCGTCGGTGTCCAAGCCGATCCAGTACGTCGGTGGCGAGCTCAACTCGGCCGTCAAGGAGTGGGAGTCGGTCGAGGTCCGGTGGGCGCTGATGTACCCGGACGCCTACGAGGTCGGCCTGCCCAACCAGGGCGTCCAGATCCTCTACGAGGTGCTCAACGAGCGCGACTGGATCCTCGCCGAGCGGTCGTACGCCGTGTGGCCCGACATGGAGCGGGTGATGCGCGCCGACGGCATCCCGCAGTTCACCGTCGACGCACACCGACCAGTCCGCGACTTCGACCTGTTCGGGATCAGCTTCGCCACCGAGCTCGGCTACACCAACCTGCTCAACGCCCTCGACCTCGCCGGCATCCCGCTGCACGCGGTCGATCGGAGCGACGACGACCCGGTCGTGATCGCGGGCGGTCACGCGGCGTTCAACCCCGAGCCGATCGCCGACTTCATCGATGCCGCCGTCCTCGGCGACGGAGAGCAGGTCGTGCTCGCGATCTCCGAGGTCGTGCGCGCGTGGAAGGCCGAGGACCGCCCCGGTGGTCGAGACGAGCTCCTCCGCCGGCTCGCGGTCGCGGAGCTCGTCTACGTCCCGCGCTTCTACGACGTCACCTACGCCGTCGACGGCGCCATCGAGTCGGTCCTGCCCAACCGTCCGGGCATCCCGTTCAGGGTGCGCAAGCACACGCTGATGGATCTCGACCGGTGGCCCTACCCCGCCAAGCCGCTGGTGCCGCTGGCCGAGACCGTGCACGAGCGGTTCAGCGTGGAGATCTTCCGGGGATGCACGCGCGGCTGCCGCTTCTGCCAGGCCGGGATGATCACCCGACCGGTCCGCGAGCGCTCGATCGAGACGATCGGGGCGATGGTCGAGAACGGCATCCGCACGTCCGGCTTCGGGGAGGTCGGGCTGCTGTCGCTGTCCAGCGCCGACCACAGCGAGATCGCGGAGATCGCGCACGGCCTCGCCGACCGCTACGAGGGCTCCAACGTCTCGCTCTCGCTGCCCTCGACCCGCGTCGACGCCTTCAACATCACGCTGGCCAACGAGTTCTCCCGCAACGGCCGTCGCTCCGGTCTCACGTTCGCGCCCGAGGGCGGCAGCGAGCGCATGCGGAGGGTGATCAACAAGGCGGTCACCGAGGAGGACCTGATCCGGACCGTGGCGACGGCGTACTCCCAGGGCTGGCGCCAGGTGAAGCTCTACTTCATGTGCGGCCTCCCGACCGAGACCGACGAGGACGTGCTGGGCATCGCCGACCTCGCCACGAAGGTGATCGCCAAGGGCCGTGAGGTGACCGGCCGCAACGACATCCGCTGCACGGTCTCGATCGGCGGCTTCATCCCCAAGCCGCACACGCCGTTCCAGTGGGCCGCGCAGCTGGACCACGAGACCACCGACGAGCGGCTGCGCAGGCTACGGGACGTCGTTCGGGCCGACAAGCGCTACGGACGCGCGATCGGCTTCCGCTACCACGACGGCAAGCCCGGCATCGTCGAAGGTCTGCTCTCGCGCGGCGACCGTCGGGTCGGCCGGATCATCGAGGAGGTATGGCGTGACGGCGGCCGGTTCGACGGGTGGAGCGAGCACTTCTCCTTCGACCGCTGGGTCGCGGCCTGCGAGCGGGCTCTCGAGGGCACCGGCGTCGACCTGGACTGGTACACCGTGCGCGAGCGCGAGTACGACGAGGTCCTGCCCTGGGACCACCTCGACTCCGGCCTCGACAAGGACTGGCTGTGGTCCGACTGGGAGGATGCCCAGGCCGTGGCCGAGGACCCCGAGGCTGTCCCCGACGTCGAGGACTGCCGCTGGACCCCCTGCTACGACTGCGGCGTGTGCCCGGAGATGAACACCGAGATCCAGATCGGCCCCACCGGGCGGCAGCTCCTGCCGCTCACCGTGGTCTGACACATGCCGACCCCCGAGATCTCACGTCTGTGGGCGTCTCCCCCGAGATGAGCACCGAGATCCGGTTCGACCCGACCGGCCGTCAGTTGCCGCCCCTCTCGATGATCTGATCGTCGGCTAACCTTCGCCCGTGGCTGAGCTCGGACCCGTCGACTGGCCACCTGCCCCCATCAGGACCGAGCGGCTCGTGCTGCGTGAACCCGAGGCCCGGGACCGAGCGGCCGTCATCGAGCTGTTCGCCTCGCCAGAGGTCAGCACCTACCTGGGTGGCCCTCGACCGCGAGACGAGCTCGAGCGCTCGGTGCCGGAGATGCCCAAGCGGCGCCCCGGGCTGTTTGTGGTCGATCTCGACGGAGCGATGATCGGCATCGTCACACTCGACCGGCGGGACGCCGAGCGTCCCGGTCACGTCCGTCCGGGTGCCGGGGAGGCCGAGCTCGGCTACATGTTCCTGCCGGAGGCGTGGGGATGCGGGTACGCCGCCGAGGCGTGCGCAGCGGCCCTCGACTGGTTCGCCGGGGCGCTTCCCGGTGAGTCGGTGGTGCTCTGTACCCAGACCGCCAACGCCCGCTCGATGCGGCTCGCGGCGAAACTCGGGTTCACCGAGGTGGAGCGGTTCGAGGAGTGGGACGCCGAGCAGTGGTTCGGCGTGCGGTCCTCCATCACGCCGTCCGACTGAGCCGTCCGATGGGGAGGACCTCTTCGTCAGCTGTCGGCCGGCGGGTCCCCCGATGGCAGACGCACCTTCATCACCCAGCGCCACTTGGCGATCTTCCGGTCACGCTCGAAACCGAACTCCGTGAACAGGTCTTCGGGGCCGGTGTGGAAGTAGGCGCCCTGCTGTGGCTTGCGGCCCTCCACCTGCTCCGGGTAGGCCTCGACCAGCCCCCCGCCGGCCTCCTGGATCGCAGCCAGGGCGCCGGCCACGGCGGCGCGAGCCACTCCTTGGCGGCGATGACCCTTGCCGGTGAAGATGCAGCCGATCCGCCAGTCCGGGAGCTCGGCGAGGTCCTTGTCGTAGGCCTTCGGGTTCTTGATGTTCGGGAGCTCCGCGGGCGGGCCGTACTGACACCAGCCAACCGCCTCACCGCCGTCGTACACGAGGATCTGGTGGGCCGTGCCCCTCCGAACGTGCTCGCGCTTCACATCGCGGTTCCGGGAGACGCTTCGCTCCTGACCGAAACCCTCCGGGTGGAAGCCCATGCACCAACAGCCGCCCCAGACGCCGTTGTTGGCTTCCACGAGCGCGGCGAAGTCGGCCCAGGTGTCGTCATCGAGCGGACGGGTCGTGTAGGCGATCGACTCTGTGGCCACACCCCCATCCTTGTCACACAGCCCCTCTATGGGACAAGCGCTCGCGCCCCGCAGGCGACGGGATCAAGGCGCGCCTAGCCTCGGTCGTGGGAGACCACCAGGAAGGGGCGAGCGCATGACCGACCATCAGGGGCCTCCGTCACCCGACCCGAGCGGGAAGATCACCCGCACGATCGACGTCCCCGGCGCGATGCTGACCTACGACGTCCGCCCTGGAGCCCAGGAGTCGGCGATCCCCCTGTTCTGCCTCGCCTCGCCGATGGCCGCCCAGGGGTTCACCACGCTTGCGAGCCACTTCACCGACCGCACGGTCATCACCTACGACCCGCGACAGGCCAACGAACGCAGCAGGCTCACCACGGAGGCACACCCCTCACCCGAGACGCATGCCGAGGACATCCGGGCAGTGCTGCGGGCCACGGCCGTCGACGGGAACGTGGACGTGTTCGCCAGCAGTGGCGGCGCCGTGAACATGCTCGCCTTCGTCGCGCGGCACCCCGACGTCGTACGAACGCTGGTGGCACATGAGCCTCCGCTGGTCTCGCAACTGCCCGACCGCGACGTCGCAGGAGCCGCGCTACGTGACATCCAGGACGCCTACCTTCGCGAAGGTCTCGGCGCGGGGATGGCGAGGTTCCTCACCGTGGTGATGCACTCCGGAGAGTTCCCGGACGACTGGCCCGAACGGCCGGCGCCCGACCCTTCCGCGTTCGGGCTCCCGACCGAGGACGACGGCTCGCGTGACGACCCGATGCTCGGCCGTGGCCACATCGTCAACACGGCGCAGTACCAGCCCGACTACGAAGCGCTGCGGGCGGCGGCCACGCGCATCGTGCTCGCCTACGGCAACGAGTCGGCGGGCCTGATGACCCAGCGAGCCACCGTCGCCGTGGCGGAGCGACTCGGGATCGAGCCCACCGAGTTCCCGAGCCACCACGGGGGCTTCCTCGGCGGCGAGTACGGCCAGACCGGCGATCCCGACGCGTTCGCAGCGAGGCTCCGAGAAGTGCTCGACGCTGACGGTTGATGGCCGAGTAGTCTCGGCGGTCAGGGCACCGTACGGCGCATGACGCAGTTGCCCATTCCCTTGCTGCGCACGTACTCGAAGCCCGCGCGCTCGAACAGGGTCCGCGTTCCGTTGTAGAGGACCGCCTTCTTCTTGCCACCCGTGTCGTGCGGGTATCCCTCGACGACGCCACCGCCTGCTCCGGCGATGAGGTCGAGGGCACCCTGCAGGGCCACGTCCGAGAGGTGCTGTCGCCGGTAGCGCTTGTCGACGAAGATGCAGGTGATCCGGTAGTCGGGGAGGATGTCGAGCTCCGCCTCGTACTGCTTGCGGTGATAGATGTTGGGCAGCTCCTCGGGGGACCCGTACTCACACCACGCGACCGTCTCGTCCCCGTCGTACACCAGGGCCGCGTGTGCGCGGCCCTCGTCGACCAGACGTTGCTTGAGGGACCGGTTCCCCTCGTAGGTGCGTTCCTTCTCCGCGCTCATGGTGTGGAACCAGGTGCACCAGCACCCGCCGAACACGCCGTTGTGTCGCTCCGCCAGGCCGGCGAACCCGTCCCACGTGTCCCGCTCCAGCGGTCTGACGTCGTACTCGCTCATGTGCGTCCCCTTCGATCGCATCGCGTGGTCAGCAGGCTCCCACGAGAACCGGACGACTGCTGTCCGCGAACGCCGTCACGATCCGGGCGTCACGTCTCGAGGACGTTCGCGTCGGCGAGCGCGTTGACGCCTCCGACGATCTCGCTGATCTCCTGGGTGATCGAGGCCTGACGCGCCTGGTTCGCGTTCCGGGTGTAGAGCCGGATCAGCTCGTCGGCGTTGTCGGTCGCCGCCTTCATGGCGCGCTGCCGGGACGCGTGCTCGCATGCCGCCGCCTGCAGCAGGACCGCGTAGATGCGGTGATGCACGTAGTTCGGGAGCAGTGCGTCGAGAACCTCCTCGGGGCTGGGTTCGAACTCGTACAGCGGCAACAGCTCCTCGGGGGGCGGCACGGTGACGCCTTCCACGACCTCGGTCGGCAACATCCGGACGGCGACCAGCTCGTGGTCGATCATCGAGTGGAACCGGGTGTAGACGAGGTGGACGTCGTCGACACCGGTGTTCTCGGTGAGAAACTCCTGGATGAGCGTGTCGCCGATCTCGCGAGCCACGTCGAAGGTCGGCCGGTCGGAGTGCCCGAGCCAGGACGCGACGACGGGCCGGTCTCGGAACGTGTAGTACGCCAGGCCCTTGCGGCCGAAGCAGAACAGGGCGACGTCCCTGCCCTCGTTGTGGATCCTCGCGATGAGCCGCTCGGTCGTGCGCAGCACGTTCGCCGAGTACGCGCCGGCCAGCCCGCGGTCCGAGGTCACCACGAGGATCGCGGCCCGGTTGGAGTCGTCGGTCTTCTCGGTCAGCAGGGGGTGGTTGCTGCGGGCGGTCGCCGCAGCCGCGGAGATGGCCTGGGTGATCTGGCGTGAGTACGGGCGTGCCGCGGCTGCCTGCTGCCGGGCCTTGACGATGCGAGCCGCAGCGATGAGCTCCATCGCGCGCGTGATCTTCCGGGTCGCCTCGACGGACCGGATCCGAGAGCGGTACTCGCGTAGTGAGGTCGGCACCTCAACCCCGCCGGGACAGGAACTCCATCGTCGTTCACCTTAGGCCGTGCCCTCAGGGCTGCAGGGGAGCGAACAGGGGTGTGATGGGTCTTCTAGGCGCAGCTGCTCGCGGTCTCCTCGACGATCTCGGCCTCGCCGGGTTCCTGGGGCCGGCCGCCCCGGTTGACCAGGTAGGAGCCGGTGACGACGAGCACGAAGCCGACGACCGTCCAGACGGTGACAGGCTCGCCCAGGACGAGTGCCCCGGCGACGACCGCGACCGCGGGGTTGAGGTAGGTGATCGTGGTGGCCCGCACCGGACCGACCTCGTTCACCAGCGCGAAGAGGAGCATGAACGCCGCGGCCGTGCACACCACTGCCAGGGTGACGACCGACCCGGTGACGCGGGCCGAGGGGAGCCCGGTGGGGACACCGTCGGTGAGCAGTACGACCGGGACGTAGGCCAGGGCGGTCAGCGTCAAGGCCGTGGCCATGATCCCGATCCCGGGAAGCCCTTGCAGGGGGCGGGCGAGGATCGCCGGGCCGGCGGCGTATCCGACGACGACGACTCCGACCTGCGCCACGGCACCCAGGTCAGACCCACCCACGTCGAGCCCGACCAGGGCGGCGACACCGAGGATTCCGAGCGCCATGCCGAGCCACGCGACCGTCGTCATCCGCTCGGCGTGTCCGGTGACGGCCGCGAGGACGACGCCGGCCAACGGCACCGCCGCGATCAGCAGCCCGGTGGTCGAGCTCGGTAGACGGGTCTCGGCGCTGCCCAGGAACACCCACGGGATGGCGATCTCGACAGCCGCGAAGATCAGGAGCCAGTACCAGTACGGCAGGAGTGGCCGGACGGCCCTCCTGGCGATGGCGATCGGTAACAGGATCAGCGCGGCCAGGCCGGTCCGCGCGAGCACGAGCTGCGAAGGGGAGATCTCATCGACCGCCACCTTGATCAACAGGTAGGGAATCCCCCAGGCCACGCCGAGTGAGAGGAAGAGCAGCGCCGCGCGTCGAGACACCTCGCTATCGTGCCTGACGCACGTCACCTCCCGGATCCCGGTCCACGTGATGTCCGTTCTCCCTGGGCCGGTCGTCCGCCTGAGCCCGGGCTCAAACCCGGCGTGGAGCGGACGACTCAGCTGGTCAGCACCCCCGCCGGAGGACCAGCTGGGTGAACACCGCCCGGTGGTCGCTCACGGCCGACGGCAGCACCCGCGTGCTCCCGGGCACCACGGCCAGGCGGTCGTTGTACAGGACGTAGTCGAACCGGCTCCGCGGGTCGGGTTCGGGAACCGTGTCGCCGTTGCCGGCGCCCCCCTGCTCCTGCGAGTCGAGGAGGTGCTGCCGCAGGAGCCGTTCCGGCAGATCGCCGGGGACGGAGTTCAGGTCGCCGGCCACGAGCGTCGGCCGCGACGTATGTCCCACGGCCTGCGCGACCGTCTCCGCCTGCGCGGTCCGGCTCGCCCGGCCGTCGCTCCCGTCGCTCAGGTGGAGCGACGAGAACGAGACGGTGTGTCCACCCAGACGCAGCGTCGCCGTCAACAGGCCGCGGTGCTCCAGCCCGAGGGCGACGGGGAGCAGGAGGTTGTGGCTCTGGACCACGGGATAGCGGCTCAGGATCGCGTTGCCGAACAGGCCGCCGTCGTAGAAGAGGTTCGGTCCATAGACCCCGTGCAGTCCGGTGGCCCCGGCGAGGTACGCCGTCTCGTCGAGGCCGCCGCTGCGCAGCGTCCCGCTGTCGACCTCGTTCAGGCTCACCAGATCGGGGTGGACCGACTCGATCTCGGCGGCGATCCGGTTCAGGTCGACGCGGCCGCTCGAGTCGATCCCGGCGTGGATGTTGAACTGCAGGATCCGGAGCGTCCGCGACGCGCGGGTCGCACAGCGGGGATCCCGGGTGGCCGGCCCCAGCTCCGGCCCGACGGACGGCCGGTCTTCGAGCTGGGCCATGCGCGTGGGGGCCGTGGAGGCCGGTGCGGTGAGGACCGACGGCAGTGGCGTCGCCGAAGTCGCCGCACTGTCGGGTCCGTCGGGGGAGCCGATGACCCGGATCGCGATCGCCACCGCCGCGACCAGGCCGAGGACCGCGACCGGCGCGACGTACAGGGCTCGGCGCGAAGGGCGGGGGCGGCGTCCCGGATCGTCCGGCACCTCTCCACTGTGCACGACTGCGGGTGACGGCCACGTGGCCGGAGGTGTCTCAGCGCAGCTGGTCCTCCAGGTACGCCGGGCGGCCGACGTACGCCCCGACGGCCATGAGCGGCAGCACCAGCAGCGTGAGCAGCCACAGGGGAGCCGTCCAGTGGCCGGTGGCGTCGTAGATCGCCCCGACCAGGAACGGCCCGCCCGCGGCCAGCAGGTAGCCGAGCGACTGGGTGAACCCCGACAGGGCCGCCGTCCCGTCAGGGGTGTGCGCGCGCAGCCCGATCAGGGTGAGCACGATCGGGAAGACGCAGCAGCCGATGCCGATCAGCACCGCGGCCGGGACGGCCAGCGCGTGCGCATCGACCAGGAGCATCCCGTAGCCCACCAGGTAACAGGACAGCACGGTCAGGATCAGGCCACGCTGGTCGCGGCGCCGTGCGCAGGCCGCCGGGAGCCAGAGCGACAGCGGGATGCTGACGCCGGCGACGATCCCGACCAGCAGCCCGGCCTGCTCCGCGCCGTACGCCGAGTCGCGCCACAGCTGGGCGAACCAGCCGAAGATGGAGTACGCCTGCAGCGACTGCAGCCCGAAGAACAGGGCCATCGCCCAGCCGATCCGAGTGCGCGCAACCTCGGCGAACGTGATCGTGCGGGAGTCCCGCTCCAGGTGCCGGTCGTGCGCGGACAGGCCGATCCACGGGACCAGGGCGACCAGCGCAGTGAGCGCCCAGGCGCCGAGGCCGGCCCGCCAGCTGCCGAAGTGCTGGGCGATCGGGACCGTCAACAGGAACGCCGAGGTGAGGCCCACGGCCATGGCGGTGGTGTAGACCGCGGTGGCTCGTCCGATTCGGTCGGGGAAGTGGAGCTTGACCAGAGAGGGGAGCAGCACGTTGGCCGTCGCCATGCCGGCCAGAGACAGCCCGGACAGGGCCAGGAACGCGGTGCCGTCGTGGACGACCGCCCGTCCGGCGAGTCCGAAGACCAGGGCGACCAGCGAGAGGGCCGCGGCGCGGTGCAGGCCGACGGCCCGGGCGACGCCAGGCGCCAGGGCCCCGAACACCGCGAACGCCAGGACCGGAAGGGAGGTGAGGAGGCCCACCTCCGGCCCGGGGAGCCCGAGTCCGCGGCGCACCTCCTCCAGCACCGGGCCCACACTGACCGCGGCCGGCCGCAGGTTGAAGGAGAGGAGGATCAACCCGACGAGCACGAAACCGGTACGGCGGGCTGCTGACACCGCCGGATCGTTTCACCCACCGCCGCGCCGAGTCACATCCGCCCTGCCCGAACCGGCGGTCGAGCGGGGTGTGGGCCTGGTGTCGGCGGGCTCGGGCAGGATGGCCGTCATGGTGCAGACATGGTGAAGGTGGCGCGCCACGTCAGCGACGACGAGCGCCGCGCCCGGCTCGGCGTACGCCATGGTTTGGCGGCGCCGGTGGCCGACACCCTCGCCGCGGCGAGGGCGGTGACCTGCCTGCACGCCACCGAGCCGGCCACGGTGCACCTGGCGGCCTGGGCTCGCTCCGGAGCGACTCTCGCCGACGTCGACCGGACCCTGTATGACGACCGGACCGTGGTCAAGCAGCTCGCGATGCGGCGCACGGTGTTCGGGTTCCCGCGTGATCTGCTGCCGGCGGTGTGGGGGAGCGCGAGCGCCCGGGTGGCCGCTCAACAGGAGCGCCGGATGGCCAAGGAGGTCGAGGCGACCGGCATCGCCAGCGACGGCGAGGTCTGGGTCAAGGAGCACCTCGCCCTGGTGCGCCGGATGATCGAGCAGGACGGCCCCCTCACGACCGCAGAGGTCCGCAGCGCCCTGCCGGCCCTCGAGGCGCGGGTCACCCGGGGCAAGGGCAGCTACCAAGCAGACGTCGCGGTCGCCAGCTCCGTGATCGTCACGCTCGCCGCCTCCGGCGCGATCGTGCGCGGGACGAACGCCGGCCCGTGGAAGACCTCCCGCCCGCGCTGGACCGCCACCACCCAGTGGCTGGGCGAGCAGCTCGACCCGCTGCCCGAGCCCGAGGCGTACGCCGTGCTGGTGGCCGCCTGGCTGAAGTCGTTCGGTCCCGGCACCGAGGCCGACCTGGTCTGGTGGCTCGGTGCCACGAAGGCGGCCGTGCGCCGCGCCCTGACCGACGTCGACGCCGTACCCGTGTCCCTCGACGGCGGCGAGACCGGCTGGCTCCTGCCGGACGACCTCGACCCCGTGCCGGCCACCGACCACTGGGCGGCGCTGCTGCCCGCGCTCGACCCCACCACGATGGGGTGGAAGGAGCGCGACTTCCACCTCGCCGCCCACGCAGAGCAGGTGTTCGACCGCAACGGCAACGGCGGCCCCGCGGCGTGGTACGACGGCCGGGTCGTCGGGGTCTGGTTCCAACGAGACGACGCCCGGGTCGAGGTCGCCCTGTTGGAGAAGGTGCCCCGCTCCGCCCGGACCGCCCTCGAGGCCGAGGCCGAGGAGCTCACGTCCTGGCTCGACGGCGACGTGGTCCGCTCGATCTACCTCTCTCCCCGGGCCCGCGCCCACCTGGCTGCGTCGTCGGACGCGACCTAGATTGGGTCACCGTGCGAGACCAGCCGGAGCAGCAGGCGCCTCCTGTCCAACGTCTGCGGGTGCGGTACGCCAAGCGGGGCCGGCTGCGGTTCACCAGCCACCGCGACTTCAGCCGCGCGTTCGAGCGTGCGCTGGTCCGGGCTCGCATCCCGATGGCCTACTCCTCGGGGTTCAACCCACACCCCCGCATCTCCTACGCCGGCGCCTCGCCCACGGGGGCGGCCAGCGAGGCGGAGTACCTCGAGATCGGGCTCGCGGAGGCCGTCGACCCTGTGCGGCTGGGGCGCGACCTCGATGCCGCACTGCCGGAGGGGCTCGACGTGCTCGAGGTGGTCGAGGCCCGGCCGGGAGGGCTGGCCGACCGGCTCGAGGTGAGCCGCTGGTGGATCGACCTGGCCGACACCCCGCTCGATGCGGCCACCAGCGCGGTCGCGGCGTTCCTCGCCCGGGACTCGGTGGCCGTGGAGCGGATGACCAAGAAGGGTCTCCGGTCCTTCGACAGTCGGGCGGCCGTGCTCGGCCTCGAGGTCACCCCGTACGACGCGGGGTGCCGGCTCGAGGTCGTGCTCCGGCACACCGTGCCCGCCGTACGCCCCGACGACGTCCTCGCCGGGCTGCGCCAGGTCGGGGGCCTCGAGCCCGCCGGAGCCCCGCTGGTGACCCGCCTGGCGCAAGGCCCGTTCGACCCCGCTTCGGGCACCATCGGCGATCCGTTATCCGGTTGACAGTGCGGGAGTTCCGCCCCTCGTGTGCGATACTCGAAATGATCGACCGGCCGGCGTGCCGTGCTGGAAGATCCGACGACGTTCTCGCCGGTGCCTCCTCCAGGGGCGGTCCGGCACGCTGAGTCCAGGTCGTCACCCGACCGCGACGCGGCCGGCTGTGTCGGTGACAGCGACGTAGCGCAGGCCCGGCGACCGCGGACGGTGACTCCCGGATGACTGCGCCGCACCTGCGGAGGGTGTCGCCGCGACACGAAGGCTTTGCGCCGACGGCCCTGTCCACACGGGTCGCCGGCGTCGGACACGTCCGGGGTTGCACGCAGCGTCCGGACCGAGGAGCGACATGCTCGACGATCACGCGGACGGCTCCGCGACCCCGGAGACCGCCGCAGCACCAGCCGACGCAGCGGCTGAGACCACGACCAAGACCGCGGCGTCGGCCAAGAAGGCGACCCGTAAGCGAACGACCAAGAAGGCGCTGCCCGCGGCCTCGGTGGACGCGGAGGCGGTGAAGACCGGCGACACGCCCGCGGGCGAGCCGAAGAAGAAGACCACCCGCAAGACCACCTCGAAGAAAGCCGCCGCCACGGCCGAGTCCGCGCCGGACGCAGCCACGGCAGGCGACACGGACAGCGGTGCTTCCGCCGCGGCCGAGCCCGCGGCGAAGACGACGCGGAAGCGGACCACCAAGAAGAAGACCCCCGCCGAGGAGCCCGCGCTCGAGCAGCAGAAGGCCGACGCCCAGAAGGCCGACACCCAGGAGGCGGAGTCGGCCCCCGGCCGTACGCCGGCGACCGCACCGTTGTTCCAGGCGCCCGAGACCACGACGCTCCCTGCGCGGACCAAAGCCAAGAAGACGAAGCCGGCAGAGCCGGACAAGAAGGACGAAGCCGCGCGGGTAGCCGGTGACAAGACCGACAAGGCGGACAAGGCGGCCACGACCGACAAGGCGGCCAACACCGACAAGGCCGACAAGGCCGACAAGGCCGGCGAGAGCGGCGACGCCGGGGGCGGGGAGCCCGCCAGCCGGCGAAAGCGCCGTCGCGGTGGCCGGCGCCGCCGCAAGTCCAGCGCGGACGCCGAGGCTTCTGCACCGGAGACCGAGGTGGAGCCCGCTGAAGAGA
>JAFMQY010000044.1 GCA_017354415.1 Nocardioides sp. | reverse complement strand
GGCCCTGGACGCCGCTCGGTTCGTGGTCGCGCTGGAGCTCCGCGAGACAGACGTGACCCGGGCCGCCGACGTGGTGTTCCCGGTCGCGCCGGTGACCGACAAGCCCGGCACGTTCGTGTCCTGGGAGGGCCGACCCCGCGAGTTCCGGGCGGTCTTCGTCGACCCGAACGCCCTCCCGGACGCCCGGGTCCTGGCCGGCATCGCCGAGGAGCTGGGTCGCCCGCTCGGGTTCCGCACGTCGGACGAGGCACACGCGCGGATGGTGGAGATGGGTCCGTGGGACGGCGAGCGCGCGACCTCGCACGAGATCTCCGCCTCGGAGGCCGTGGGTCTCCAGGACGGCGAGCTCGCTCTGGCCACCTGGAAGCTGATGCTCGACAACGGCTCCATGCAGGACGGCGAGAAGTACCTCCGCGCCACCGCCCGTACGCCGGTCTGCCGCGTCTCCCCGAGGGCCTACGACGCGCTGGGCGCGATGGTGACGCTGACCGGTGACCGCGGCTCGATCACGCTGCCGGTCGAGGTGGCCGACGACATGGCGGACGGCACCGTCTGGGTGCCGGCGAACTCCACAGGCAACGGCGTTCTCGCCGACCTGGCATCGCCCGGGTCCGGCGTGCGCGCGAAGGGAGCCGACCAGTGATCCTCGACGCCATCTCTCCCGCCGCCGGGGCTCCGGGCCTCGAGGCCTTCGGGCAGGACCCGTGGTGGCTGATCCTGATCAAGGCGCTGCTGATCTTCGTGATCCTGGTGGTGCTCACGCTCTTCAACATCTGGCTCGAGCGGCGCGTCGTCGCCAGGATGCAGCACCGCATCGGCCCCAACGTGAACGGTCCCTTCGGGCTGTTGCAGAGCCTCGCCGACGGCGTGAAGCTGGCGCTGAAGGAGGACATCATCCCGACGGCCGCGGACAAGGTGGTGTTCCTCGCCGCCCCGGTGATCGCGACGATCCCGGCCTTCGTGACGTTCTCGGTGATCCCGTTCGGTCCCGAGGTGACGGTCCCGTTCACCGACACCACGACCCCGCTGCAGCTCACCGACATGCCGGCGGCGGTCCTGTTCGTGATCGCGATCGCCTCGATCGGCATCTACGGCATCGTGCTCGGCGGCTGGTCGTCGGGCTCGACGTACTCCCTGCTCGGCGCCCTGCGCTCCAGTGCCCAGATGATCTCCTACGAGGTCGCGATGGGCCTGGCCTTCGTCGCGGTGTTCCTCTACGCCGGCTCGATGTCGACCAGCCAGATCGTGGCGGCCCAGGACCGGTGGTGGTTCGGCCTGATCCTGCTGCCGTCGTTCGTGATCTACATGGTCTCGATGGTCGGTGAGACCAACCGCGCGCCGTTCGACCTCCCGGAGGCCGAGGGCGAGCTGGTCGGCGGGTTCCACACCGAGTACTCCAGCCTGAAGTTCGCGCTGTTCTTCCTGGCCGAGTACATCAACATGGCCACGGTGTCCGCGCTCGCGACCACGTTGTTCCTGGGTGGCTGGCACGTGCCGTTCTGGATCGACCACGTCTGGGCCGGCGCCAACTCCGGCTACTGGCCGTTCCTGTGGTTCATGGGCAAGGTCCTGTTCTTCATCTTCATCTTCATCTGGCTGCGCGGCACCCTGCCCCGGATGCGCTACGACCAGTTCATGCACTTCGGGTGGAAGCGGCTGATCCCGTTCTCCCTGCTGTGGATCGTGGCGGTCGCGGCGATCCGCACCGCCTCGCTCGAGGGCGGCGTCGACCGGCGGTACCTGCTGATCGGGCTCGGCGTCGCCGTCGTCCTGTTCCTCGGCGTCTTCTTCCTCGGCGAGTCGCACGAGGAGGAGGAGGAGGCGGAGCCGACGCCGCAGGGGTACGCCGGCGGGTTCCCGGTCCCGCCGATGCCGGCCGGTGGTGCGGTGCGCGGCGCCGCTCCCACGCTGTCGTTCGAGACGGGTCGCGTCGTGACCGCCGTCCAGGAGCCGACCCTCATCGACGCAGCGCCGTCATCTGCTGAGGAGGAGGGCTCATGACCCAGGAGGGCAAGACCCTCAAGGAGCAGCTCTGGGACCCGGTCGCCGGGTTCGGGGTGACGTTCCGGACGATGTTCAAGAAGGTCGTCACCGAGCAATACCCGTTCGAGAAGCTGCCCACGGCTCCCCGCTTCCACGGCCGGCACCAGCTCAACCGCTGGCCGGACGGCCTCGAGAAGTGCATCGGTTGCGAGCTGTGTGCCTGGGCGTGCCCGGCCGACGCGATCTACGTCGAGGGCGCCTCGAACACCGACGAGGAGCGCTTCAGTCCCGGTGAGCGCTACGGCCGCGTGTATCAGATCAACTACCTGCGCTGCATCCTGTGCGGCCTGTGCATCGAGGCCTGCCCCACGCGCGCGCTGACGATGACCAACGAGTACGAGCTCGCCGACGACAACCGTGCCGACCTCATCTACGAGAAGCAGGACCTGCTGGCACCGCTGCTGCCCGGCATGGACCAGCCGCCGCACCCGATGCGTCTCGGCGACAGCGAGGACGACTACTACCGCGGGACCTTCAAGCAGGCCGGGGGGTCCGCCGCGAGCGAAGAGGTGACGTCATGACGACGTTCTGGATCCTGGCTCCGGTCATGGTGCTGGCTGCGCTCGGCATCCTGTTCGTCCGCAAGGCCGTGCACGCGGCGCTGCTGCTGGCCATCGTGATGCTCAGCCTGGCGGTGCTCTACCTGACGCTGGACGCGCCGTTCCTCGCGTTCGTCCAGGTGATCGTGTACACCGGCGCGATCCTGATGCTGTTCCTGTTCGTGCTGATGCTGGTCGGTGTCGACGCGTCCGACTCGGTGGTCGAGACGATCACCGGCCAGCGCTTCATGGCCGTGGTCGCAGGTCTGCTGCTCGGCGCGATCTTCGTGATCGGCCTCGGCCAGGTCACGCTGGCGACCGCGACCGGGCTGTCCGGGCCCAACGCCCCGGGCAACATCCCGGCCCTCGCCAACCTGTTGTTCAGCAAGTACGTCTTCGCGTTCGAGGTGACCAGTGCCCTGCTGATCACGGCCGCGGTCGGCGCGATGGTGCTCGCCCACCGCGAGCGCCTCGAGCCCAAGGCCACGCAGGCGATGCTGGCCGCACAACGGATGCAGGACTACGCCGACTCCGGCAAGCATCTCGGCCCGCTGCCGACCCCCGGTGTCTTCGCCCGCCACAACGCCGTCGACACCCCGGCCCTGCTCCCCGACGGCACGGCCTCCGAGGCGTCTGTCTCACGGGTGCTGGCCGCCCGCGGCACCGTCCGTTCGGCTCCGGCCATGGCCGGCGACATCGCCGGGATCGAGAAGCAGCTGGGCCAGGCCCCGCATGCGGGGCGTGACCGGTCGGCTCCGGCCACCACGGAGGAGGAGGCTCCCGCGACATGACCGACTACGTCGTACTGTCGTCGATCCTGTTCACGATCGGCGCCGTCGGTGTGCTCACCCGCCGCAACGCGATCGTCGTGTTCATGTGCGTCGAGCTCATGCTCAACGCCTGCAACCTCGCCCTGGTCGCGTTCGCCAACCAGAACGGCAACCTCGACGGTCAGATCGCCGCCTTCCTCGTGATGGTCGTGGCCGCGGCCGAGGTCGTGGTCGGGCTGGCGATCATCATGACGATCTTCCGCACCCGTCGCTCGGCCTCGGTCGACGACGCGAGCCTGCTGAAGTACTGACCACAGGAGACTGACTCGATGTTCGTACTTGCTGAGGGCGCGGCTCCGGTGGTGCACCCCGCAGCGGCGAGCGGGGTGTTCTCCCTGCTCTGGCTGGTGATCGCGCTGCCGATGCTCGGGGCGGTGGTCCTGCTGGTCGGCGGTCCGCTGGCCAAGGGACGGCTCGACAGGAACGGTCACCGGATCGGCGTGGCGCTGCCGGTGTTGGCGTTCGTGATCAGCCTGGCGATGTTCATCCAGCTGCTCGGCCGCAGCAGCGACAACCGTCAGCTGAGCCAGCACCTGTACACCTGGTTCGAGGCCGGGGGCCTGAAGGTCGGGGCCGACCTGCTCTACGACCCGCTGTCGGCGCTGTTCCTGCTGCTGATCACCGGTGTCGGATCGCTGATCCACATCTACTCGGTCGGCTACATGGCGAGCGACGAGCGGAGACGCCGGTTCTTCGGCTACCTCAACCTGTTCATCGCGGCGATGGTGACGCTGGTGCTGGCGGCCAACTACTTCGGGGTGTTCCTCGGCTGGGAGGGCGTCGGCCTCGCGTCGTACCTGTTGATCGGCTTCTGGCAGTACAAGCACTCGGCCGCGGCAGCCGCCAAGAAGGCCTTCATCCTCAACCGGGTCGGCGACATCGGCATGGCGATGGGGGTGTCGCTGTTCTTCGTGACCTTCGGCACCACCGACTTCACCACGATCTCGGCGAATGCGAACAAGGTCTCCGAGGGGACGATGACCGCGCTCGGGCTGCTGCTGCTCCTGGCGGCCTGCGGCAAGTCCGCCCAGGTCCCGCTCCAGTCCTGGCTGCTGGACGCGATGGAAGGCCCGACCCCCGTGTCGGCCCTGATCCACGCCGCAACGATGGTGACCGCCGGTGTCTACCTGATCGTCCGCTCCAACTTCATCTTCGACTACGCGCCCCACGCCCGCACCGCGGTGATGATCGTCGCCGTCGTGACTCTGCTCTGGGGCGCGATCATCGGTTGTGCGAACGACGACATCAAGAAGGTCCTGGCCGGCTCCACGATGAGCCAGATCGGATACATGATGCTCGGCGCCGGCATCGGACCGGCCGGATACCCGTTCGCGATCTTCCACCTCCTGAACCACGGCTTCTTCAAGGCGGACATGTTCCTCGGAGCCGGCTCTGTCATGCACGGCATGAACGACGACGTCAACATGCGTCACTACGGTGTGCTCCGGAGGGCGATGCCGGTCACGTTCCTGACCTTTGCGATGGGCTACCTCGCGATCATCGGGTTCCCCGGATTCTCCGGCTTCTGGTCCAAGGACCGGATCATCGAGGAGGCGCTGACGCAGAGCTGGTGGGCGGGTGTTCTCGCCATCGTCGGCGCAGGGATCACCGGCTTCTACATGACCCGCCTGATGTTCATGACGTTCTTCACGGACAGGCGTTGGGCCGAGGGCGTCCACCCGCATGAGTCGCCACCGGTGATGACCGTGCCGCTGATCGTGCTCGCGGCGCTGTCGGTGCTCGGTGGCGTGATGCTCATCGGCAACTGGATCGTGAACTTCCTCGAACCCGTCACCGGCCAGATCGCTCACGAGAACCCGCCGCTTTCATCGCTCGCGATCTCGGCGATCGTCGTCGCGATCGTGGCCGTCGGCGTCGCCGCGGCGTGGTACTTCGTCGGCCGGGTGGAGGTGCCGCGCGAGGCGCCCGCCGACGTGTCCTGGCCTGTGACGGCCGCGCGAGCCGAGCTGTACGGCAACGAGATCAACGACGAGCTGGTCGGCAAGCCGGTCGGTGCCCTGGTCGCCGGGTCGACGTACTTCGACCGGTACGCAGTGGACGGGTTCGTCGAGGGCACGGCGTCGGCGGTGGGCGGGAGCGGGCTCGTCCTTCGTCGTCTCCAGACCGGCTTCGTCCGTTCCTATGCCCTGTCCCTGCTCGCCGGCGCCATCCTGGTCGTCGCGGCCCTTCTGGCGGTGAATCTCGCATGAAATCACCCCACGACGTTCTTCTCCTTCCCCGCTCCGCTCCTCCGTCGAACAACGCCGCAGGGACCCCGAGATGAGCAGCTTCCCGTTCCTGACCGTGATGATCCTGGTCCCGCTCGTCGGGTCCGTGGTGACCGCCGCGCTCCCGGCCGGGCACCGGCTGGTGCTGCCCAAGCAGGTCGCGCTCGGTGCCTCGCTGCTCACGCTGGTCCTCGGCGCGGTCATGGCCTCCGGCTACGACCGCAACGGCGGGTTCCAGTTCACCGAGGACCACACGTGGATCGACGCGTTCGGCGCGCGGTACGCGCTCGGCGTCGACGGCCTCGGCCTGCTGATGGTCCTGCTCACCGCGCTGCTGGTGCCGATCGTGATCGGTGCCAGCTGGCACGACGCCGATCCCGGTGCCACGCTGCGTCTCGAGGACGAGGCCACGGCCACCCGGCACACCAAGGCGTTCTTCGCCTGGGCTCTGGCGCTCGAGGCGCTGTCGATCGCCGTGTTCGCGGCCACCGACGCGTTCCTCTTCTACGTCGTCTTCGAGGCGACCCTGATCCCGGCGTACTTCCTGGTCGGCGGCTTCGGCGGCAACAAGCGCCGTCGCGCGGCCGTGAAGTTCCTGATCTACCAGCTGACCGGCGGTCTGGTGATGCTGGCGGCGGTGATCGGGCTCTACACGGTGTCCGCGAGCCACGGCGGCACCCCGTCGTACCTGTTCTCGGACCTGCAGGGCCTCGGCATCCCGCTCGACACCCAGAAGTGGCTGTTCGCCGGCTTCTTCATCGCGTTCGCGGTCAAGGCCCCGCTGTTCCCGGTGCACACCTGGCTGCCCGACACCACCGAGCAGGCGACCACGGGCACGAGCGTGCTCCTGGTCTGCATCCTCGACAAGATCGGCGCCTACGGGATGCTGCGCTTCTGCCTGGGTCTGCTGCCCGATGCGTCGCAGTGGGCGACGCCGTTGGTGATCACGCTCGCCCTGATCTCGATCATCTACGGCGCACTGGTCGCGATCGGCCAGGACGACATGCTGCGCCTGTTCGGCTACATGTCGGTCAGCCACTTCGGCTTCATCGTGCTCGGCATCTTCGTGTTCACCAGCCAGGGCGGCTCGGGCGCGGTCCTCTATATGGTCAACCACGGTCTTGCCACCGCCGCCCTGTTCCTGGTGGCAGGGTTCCTGATCAAGCGGCGCGGCACCGCGTCGATCCGGGCCATGGGCGGCGTCGAGAAGGTCGCGCCGGTCCTGGCCGGGTTGTTCCTGGTCTTCGGCCTGGCGGCTCTGAGCCTGCCCGGGCTGTCGCCGTTCGTCTCCGAGATCATGGTGATCATGGCGGCCTTCCAGCACCACTGGTGGGTCGGCGCGATAGCCGTCATCGCGATCGTGCTCACGGCGTTCTACATCCTGTGGATGTACCAGCGGACGATGACCGGCCCGGAGCTGCTCGGCGGCGGCGAGGCCGAGACCACCGACCTCGACCGACGTGAGGTCGGCGCTCTGGCGCCGCTGTTCCTGGCGCTGGTTCTGTTCGGCTTCTACCCGATGCCCTTGCTCAACGTGATCAACCCCTACGTGCAGGACACCCTGCAGCACGTCGGCGTCACCGACCCCGCGCCGACCGTGGCGGCGGCTCCCCAGGGAGGACAGCAGTGATCGCGCTCGCTGACGCCACGTTCGTCAGGCCCCACATCGCCTACGGCTCGCTGTGGCCGATCCTGGTGATCTACGGCGCCGCGTGCGCGGGCGTCGGGATCGAGGCGGTCCTCCCGCGCGAGTGGCGCTACCTCTCCCAGGTCCTGCTAACCCTCGGCTCGCTGGTGGTGGCGCTGATCGGAGTTGGGTTCGTCGCGCACGCTCTGCCGTCGCTCGGTGACGGAGCTGCCCGTGGTCTGTTCGGCTCGGAGGGCACCATCGCCCTCGACGGGCCGGCCATGTTCCTGTGGGGACTGGTGCTGGTGTTCGGCATCGGCGGAGTCCTGCTGTTCGCCGAGCGGCGCGTGGAGGGCGGCGTCACCGTGTTCGCCGGCCAGGCCGCCGCTCTGCCGGGCACCGAGACCGAGCGTCGCGCCTCCGGTCTCGAGCACACCGAGGTCTACCCGCTGCTGCTGTTCGCCATCGGCGGGATGATGCTCTTCGTCTCCTCCGGCGACCTGCTCACGATGTTCGTGGCGCTCGAGGTGCTCTCGCTCCCGCTGTACCTGCTCTGCGGGCTCGCCCGACGTCGCCGCCTGCTGAGCCAGGAGGCGGCGATGAAGTACTTCCTGCTGGGAGCCTTCTCCTCGGGCTTCTTCCTGTACGGCGTGGCGCTGATCTACGGCTACGCCGGCTCCATGGACTTCGGTGCGATCAACGAGGCCGTCGCCAACAACAGTGACCAGACGCTGCTGGTCATCGGCATGGGGATGCTCGCTGTCGGGCTGCTGTTCAAGGTCGGGGCCGCGCCGTTCCAGGCGTGGATGCCCGACGTCTACCAGGGCGCTCCCACGGCGGTGACGGCGTTCATGGCGGCGGCCACCAAGGCTGCGGCGTTCGGCGCGATGCTGCGCCTGTTCTACGTCGCCTTCGGCAGCGCCCGCTGGACCTGGCAGCCGATGATGTGGGTGATCGCGATCCTGACCATGGTCGTCGGCACCGTGCTCGCGCTGGTGCAGTCGGACATGAAGCGGATGCTCGCCTACTCCTCGATCGCGCACACCGGGTTCCTGCTCACCGGTGTACTCGGCCTCCGGAGCGTCGCCGACCAGAACCCCGGCGCGATCACCTCCCTGCAGGCAGTGATGTTCTACCTGGTGACCTACGGCCTGACCACTCTCGGGGCGTTCGCCGTGGTCGCCCTGGTGCGCGACTCCGCGGGCGAGCAGTCCACGATCCAGCGGTGGTCGGGTCTGGGCAAGCACTCCCCGGTCGTGGCCGGTGTCTTCGCGCTGTTCCTGCTGGCCATGGCGGGCATCCCGCTCACCTCGGGTTTCACCGGCAAGTGGGCGGTGTTCGAGGTCGCCCTGTCCGCAGGCGCCTGGCCGGTCGTGATCGTGGCGGTGCTGGCGAGCGCGGCCGCGGCGTTCTTCTACGTGCGCGTGATCGTGGTCATGTACTTCCACGAGCCCGACTCCGAGAGCGCGTACGTCACCCACCCGTCGGTGCTCTCCGCGTCCGCGATCGGCGTGTCCGCGGCGGCGACGATCGCCCTGGGGCTGGTCCCGGGACCGGTTCTCGATCTGGCCTCGACTGCGGGACAATTCATCAGGTGAACCCAGCCTCTGCGCCGCCGGGCGACGCCGGCCTGGCGATGCCCGTGACCGACGAGGCCCTCGCCAGCCGCATGACGGAGCGGATGCAGGTGGTCGAGCGAGCCCTGGCCCGGCACGTCCGGAGCCGCGCGCCGTTCGTGACCGACGCGGCGAGCCATCTGATGGAGGCCGGCGGGAAGCGGTTCCGCCCGCTGCTGGTGCTGCTGGCCGCGGAGGCCGGCACGCACCCCGACGCCGACGAGGTGATCACCGCGGCCTGCGTCGTGGAGCTCACCCACTTGGCGTCGCTCTACCACGACGACGTGATGGACGAGGCATTGCTGCGACGTGGCGCCGAGTCCGCCAACGCGCGGTGGGACAACCACGTCGCGATCCTCACCGGAGACTTCCTGTTCTCGAAGTCGTCGGAGCTGACCGCCGAGCTCGGCGCGGACGCCGTTCGGATCCAGGCCACCACCTTCACCCGCCTGGTCGAGGGGCAGATCCAGGAGACCGTGAAGCCGGGTGCGGACGACGACCCGCTCGAGCACTACCTGGACGTGATCGCCGGCAAGACCGGAGCCCTGATCGCGACGTCCGCCCGGTACGGCGCCCGCTTCGGCGGCTGTACGCGCGAGGTCGAGGAAGCCCTGACGGAATACGGCGCCATCGTCGGAACGGCCTTCCAGCTCTCCGACGACATCCTGGACATCGCCTCGGACTCCGTCGAGTCCGGGAAGACCCCGGGCACCGACCTGCGGGAAGGCGTGCCGACCCTCCCGGTGCTGATGGCCCTCGCCTCGGCCCGGCCCGAGGACTCCCGGCTCGTCCAGCTGCTCGACTGCGACCTGAACGACGACGCCCGCCACGCCGAGGCGCTCACCCTGCTCCGTCGCCACCCGGCGATGGACGAGGCGCGCGCCTACGTCGTCTCCCGCGCCCAGGAGGCCAAGGCGCTGCTCGCAGCACTGCCCGACGGACCGGTGCGCACCGCGCTGGAGAACTTCGCCGACGTCGTCGCCACCCGCTCAGCCTGACCGGGGCGGTGCGTGAGCCACCGTTTGGCGCCGAGAAGGTGTGGCTTGCTCACCGCTGACGTCTCCAGCGGTGACCGAACCACCGTTCCACTCAGACCCGCGTCAGCTCCGCTGTGAGCCGGAGCGTACGGCGTCGGTGCCGTACGGACTCGACGGTGAAGATCGCCAGCGCGACCCACACCAGCAGGAAGCCCACCCAGCGGCCCGCCGGCATGTCCTCGCGGAAGTACAGGACGCCGAGAGCGAACTGCAGGATCGGTGCGAGGTACTGCAGGAGACCCAGGGTCACCATCGACACCCGGATCGCGGCGCCGCCGAAGCAGATCAACGGCACCGCGGTGACCAGGCCGGTGGTGGCGAACAGCAGGGCGTGGCCCGGTCCGTGGCTGCCGAAGCTGGACTGGCCGGTCGCCCCGAGCCATACGACGTACCCGAAGGCGACCGGGCCGATCACCAGGGTCTCGAAGGTCAGGCTTTCGATCGCGGGCGCACCCGCCTGCTTCTTGCACAGGCCGTAGCTGCCGAAGGAGAAGGCCAGGACGAGGGCCACCCAGGGCAGCCGTCCGTAGTCGACGGTCAGGACGACGACGGCGGTTGCGGCCACACCCATCGCGACCCACTGCCACGAGCGCAACCGCTCGCCGAGGACGAACACCCCCATCAGCACCGTCACCAGCGGGTTGATGAAGTAGCCCAGCGCGGCCTCCACGACGTGGCCGTTGTTGACGCCCCAGATATAGGTCGCCCAGTTGACCGTGATCACGCACGCGGCGAGCGCCAACAGTCGTATGGCGCGTCGGTCGGCCACCATGGTCCGGAACGACGCGGTCCGGCCGAGCACGACGACCAGCACGCCCATGGTGACCAGCGACCAGACGATCCGATGAGCCAGGATCTCGAAGGCGCCCGCCGGCTCGAGAAGGGGCCAGTAGAGGGGGAACGCACCCCACAGGACATAGGCCGCGACTCCCAGCAGGAAGCCGCGGCGCGACTCGGCCAACGGCGCGGGCCTAGGCCACGGTCCAGGTGTCGCCGCCGCCGATCAGCGCGGCGAGGCGCTCGGTCTTCGACCCGGAGACGGCGGCCGCAGCGTGGGCGATCTGGTCGCGAGCGAGGTCGTCGTACGTCGGGCGGGAGACCTGGCGGAAGATGCCGATCGGCGCCTGGTGAAGCCGACCCGCGTCGGTGAGCCTGGAGATCGCGAACGCCGTCGTCGGGTCCGGGTTGTGCGCGTCGTGCACCAGCAGGGCGTCGGGCGAGACCTGGCCGGGCCCGTCACCGACGTCCACGATCTTCACGCCGCCAGTCGCCGGGTCGCGGACCAGGCCACGGAAACCGTCGGTGCCGAACCGAATCGGCTGGCCGTGCTCGAGGCCGATGATGGCCTCGTCCCGGGTCGCCGGCGACTTCACGGCGTCGAAGGCGCCGTCGTTGAAGATCGGGCAGTTCTGGTAGATCTCCACGAGCGACGTGCCGCGGTGGGCGGCCGCGGCCGAGAGCACCGAGGTGAGGTGCCGGCGGTCGGAGTCGATGGTGCGGGCCACGAAGGTACCCTCGGCCCCGAGTGCGAGCGAGACGGGGTTGAAGGGGTGGTCCAGCGAGCCCATCGGCGTCGACTTGGTGATCTTCCCGGTCTCGGACGTGGGGGAGTACTGGCCCTTGGTGAGCCCGTAGATGCGGTTGTTGAACAGCAGGATCGTCAGGTTGACGTTGCGGCGCAGCGCATGGATCAGGTGGTTGCCGCCGATCGAGAGCGCATCACCGTCGCCGGTGACCACCCACACCGAGAGGTCCTCGCGCGAGGTGGCGATGCCGGTGGCGATCGACGGTGCACGCCCGTGGATCGAGTGCATGCCGTAGGTCTCGAGGTAGTACGGGAAGCGCGACGAGCAGCCGATGCCGGAGACGAACACGATGTTCTCCCGGCGCAGGCCGAGGTCGGGCAGGAAGCCCTGCACGGCCTTGAGCACGGCGTAGTCGCCGCACCCGGGGCACCAGCGCACCTCCTGGTCGCTGGTGAAGTCCTTGCCGGTCTGGGTCTGTCCCTCCTCCAGCGGTGGCACCAGCTCGATGCCGCTGCGCGTCACAGGGAGGGGGAGATCGGTGGCGCTCATGACTCGTTTCTTCCGGTGGTGGCGTTGACCGTGTCGGGATCTCCGGTCAGGTCGACGTCGATGCCCTCCGCGTCGGCGACCAGGTTGCCGATCGCCTCGGCGAGCTCGGCTGCCTTCAGTGGCAGCCCGCGCACGTGGTTGTAGCCGACCGCGTCGACCAGGTAGCGCGCCCGGACCAGCATCGCGAGCTGGCCCAGGTTCATCTCGGGGATCAGCACCTTGTCGTAGCGCTTCAGGATCTCACCGAGGTCGCGCGGGAACGGGTTGAGGTGGCGCAGGTGCACCTGCGCGACGTGGTAGCCGGCCCGGCGCACCCGTCGTACGCCGGCTCCGATCGGCCCGTACGTCGAGCCCCAGCCCAGCACCAGCACCTTGGCCAGACCCTCGGGGTCGTCCACGTCCAGCGGCGGCAGCGACTCCGCGATCCGCTCCACCTTGGCCGCCCGGGTGCGCACCATGAAGTCGTGGTTGGCCGGGTCGTAGGAGATGTTGCCGTGGCCGTCGCCCTTCTCCAGACCGCCGATCCGGTGCTCGAGCCCTGGCGTGCCGGGGATCGCCCACGGCCGTGCCAGCGTCTGCTCGTCCCGCAGGTAGGGCCAGAACTCGCGCTTCTCGGCGGTCGCGCCCCGCCCGTTGGCCGAGCTCCCGTCGGCCGCGCCCCGCCCGTTGGCCGAGCTCCCGTCGGCCGCGCCCCGCCCGTTGGTCGAACGTGCGTCGGTCGAGCCGTCTCGAAGGGAGACCACCCCGTGGTTCGGCTCCTTCGCGAACGCCGGGTCGATCTCGGGCAGCTCGGAGAGCTCGGGGACCCGCCACGGCTCCGAGCCGTTCGCGAGGTACCCGTCGGAGAGCAGCATCACGGGAGTGCGATAGGTGACCGCGATCCGCACCGCCTCGAGCGCGGTGTCGAAGCAGTCGCCGGGAGAGCGAGGCGCGACGATCGGGACCGGGGCCTCGCCGTTGCGGCCGAACATCGCCTGCAGCAGATCGGCCTGCTCGGTCTTGGTCGGCAGGCCGGTGGAGGGGCCGCCGCGCTGCACGTCGATGACGAGCAGCGGCAGCTCGGTCATCACCGCCAGGCCGATCGACTCCGACTTGAGTGCGATGCCCGGCCCGGACGTCGAGGTGACGCCGAGGCTGCCGGAGAACGACGCGCCGATGGCGGCGCCGATGCCGGCGATCTCGTCCTCGGCCTGGAAGGTCGTGACGCCGAAGGCCTTGTGCTTGCTCAGCTCGTGCAGGATGTCGGAGGCCGGTGTGATCGGGTAGGAGCCCAGGAACAGCCGCAGCCCCGACTGCACACTGCCGGCGATCAGGCCGTAGGCGAGTGCGAGGTTTCCGGTGATGTTGCGGTAGGTGCCGGTCGGCATCGGGGCTGGCTTGACCTCGTAGGAGACCACGAACGTCTCGGTGGTCTCGCCGAAGTTCCAGCCGGCCTTGAACGCCGTGATGTTCGCGTCGCGGAGGTCGGGGACCTTGGCGAACCGCTTCTGCAGGAACGTGACCGTCGACTCGATCGGTCGCCCGTAGAGCCACGAGAGCAGACCCAGCGCGAACATGTTCTTGGCCCGGGCGGAGTCCTTGCGGGAGAGCCCGAACTCCTTGACCGCCTCGACGGTCATCCCCGTCAGGTCGAGCGCGTGTACGGCGTACTCCGAGAGGGTCTCGTCCTCGAGCGGGTTGGCGGCGTACCCCGCCTTGGTCAGGTTCCGTGTGGTGAAGTCGTGGGTGTCCACCACGATCGTCGCGCCCCTGGGGAGGTCGCCGAGGTTGGCGCGCAGCGCGGCCGGGTTCATCGCGACGAGCACGTCGGGCGCGTCACCCGGGGTGAGGATGTCGTGGTCGGCGAAGTGGACCTGGAAAGACGACACCCCGGGGAGCGTGCCCTGGGGTGCCCGAATCTCGGCGGGGAAGTTCGGCAGCGTCGAGAGATCGTTGCCGAAGGTCGCGGACTCCTGGGTGAAGCGATCCCCAGTCAGCTGCATGCCGTCGCCCGAGTCGCCTGCAAACCGGATGATCACGCGGTCCAGCCGCTTGATCTGCTTGGACAAACCCCCGTCACTTCCTTCGTTGGCTCCGGCCGCTTGCTCGGCCTCTTCTCGTCGTCATCCCGGTGCGCGGCGCAATTACCCACGATAGTCCCGCCTCCGCGTGTTTCCGACCGAACCGCCCCTTCTGGACAGGTGAGTCTGGACACCCCGCTCGTGGCTGCTCGAGCCACCTCTGGCCGCCCGCTCCTCTCCCGAGCGATTCGCGACACGTCGTGGACCCCCCGTTGCAGAAGGGAGACGAACTGATAATGTCCATCAAACAACGTGACTTACGTTGGTTATGACCGCCCCGAGAGTGAAGAGAGAGACACACATGACCAAGCGGACCAGGCTCGCAGCGTTAATCGCCGCGGCCATCGCCGTCCCGGCCGCCCTGTCCGGGTGCGCCGCTTCTTCAGGAGCCTCCCCCGACAAGAACCAGCTGAGCATCGTGGGCTTCTCGGTCCTGAAGAACGCCAACGAGCCGGTGATCTCTGCCTTCCAGAACACGGCGGCCGGCAAGGACGTCTCGTTCACGACGTCGTACGGCGCCTCGGGTGACCAGTCGCGCGCCGTCGCCGGTGGCCTGCACGCCGACGAGGTGCACCTGTCGCTGGAGCCCGACGTCCAGTCGCTCGTCGATGCCGGCATCGTCGACAAGAGCTGGGACCAGACGCCGACCCACGGGATCCTCACCGACTCCGTCGTGGTGTTCCTGGTCCGGAAGGGGAACCCGCTGCACATCACGTCCTGGGACGACCTGGTCAAGCCGGGCGTCAAGGTGATCACGCCCAACCCGGCGTCGTCCGGCTCGGCGAAGTGGAACATCCTCGCCGCCTGGGCGCATGCCAAGGAAGCGCCGGGAGGCTCGGACGCCAAGGCCCAGCAGTTCGTGACCAAGCTCCTGCACAACACCGTTGCGATGCCCGCCAGCGGCAGCGACGCGCTGGCGTCGTTCCTCGCCGGGAACGGCGACGTTCTGCTCGCCTACGAGAACGACTCGATCGAGGCCCGGGCCGCCGGCGATGACGTGGACTACGTCGTCCCGAAGGACACCCTCCTGATCCAGAACCCCGCGGCGGTCACCACCGACGCGGCACCGGCGGCCAAGAGCTTCCTGGACTTCCAGCTCAGCAAGGAGGGCCAGACGCTCTACGCCAAGTCCGGCTTCCGGCCGGTGATCAGCGGTGTCAAGACGGACGTCCCCGGCGCCAACAACCCGAGCAACCCGTTCCCGAAGGTGCCGCACCTCTACACGATCGACCAGGACTTCGGTGGCTGGGACAAGGCCAACACGGAGTTCTTCGACGACAAGACCGGGACGATCACGAAGCTGATCTCCGGCCTGAACATCGGCAGCTGACGTTTCATGACAACTGCCGTCCTCAGTCAGGACACCCGGACGGTCGGGCGCGGCCGTCCGGGTGTCCGCTCGACCCTCACCCGAGGTTCGGCCCTCGGGCTGGGGGTCGCGCTCCTGTGGTTCAGCCTGCTGGTGCTGATCCCGCTCGCCGCCATCGTGGCGACTGCCGGTGGCGAGGGGCTCCGGGGGTACGTCGATACGCTCACGAACCCGCAGTCCTGGGCAGCGATCAAGCTGACCGTCGGACAGTCGCTCCTCGTCACCGGCATCAACGTCGTGATGGGCCCGATCATCGCCTGGGTGCTGGTCCGTGACCGGTTCTGGGGCAGGGGCCTGCTCGACCTGGTCATCGACATCCCGTTCGCGATGCCGACGATCGTCGCCGGGCTCGTGCTGCTGGGGCTCTACGGCCCCCAGAGCCCGCTCGGGATCAACGTGTCCAACAGCCGTCCATCCGTAGCGCTGGCACTGGCGTTCGTGACGCTGCCGTTCATCGTCCGAACCGTGCAGCCGGTGCTGGGCGAGCTCGAGGCGGACGTCGAGGAGGCCGCTGCGTCACTCGGTGCTGGCCGGCTGACGATCCTGCGCCGGATCGTGCTGCCCGCGATCGTGCCCGCGATCGCAGCCGGTGCGGCGTTGTCCTTCGCGCGCGCGATCTCGGAGTACGGCACCCTCGTCCTCATCAGCGGCTCCCTGCCGTACAAGACCGAGGCGGTCTCGGTCCGGGTGCTCAGCTTCATCGAGGGTGGCGACCGAACGTCTGCCGCGGCTCTGGCGTCGATCATGCTCGGCGTCGCGCTCGCCGTGATCATCGCGCTCGACGTCGTCCAGAGGAGGGTCGCCCGCCGTGGTTGAGCTCTCCACTCCCGCCAAGTGGGCGCTGCGGCTCGTGGCCGTCGCCTACGTGTTCTTCCTGGTGGGCTGGCCGGTGATCAACCTGGCACAGCGCACCTTCGCCGACGGCTGGACCGCCTTCGTCCAGACCTTCCAGGACCCGGACGTCACGCACGCCCTGCTGGTCACCGTGGAGGTCTCGCTCTGGGCGGTGGCCATCAACACCGTCTTCGGTGTCGGGATGGCGCTGCTGCTGGTGCGCTATGAGTTTCCGGGCAAGCGGTTGCTGTCCGCGCTGATCGATCTGCCGATGTCGGTCTCGCCGGTGGTGATCGGGCTGGCGCTGCTGCTGGTCTACAACGGCCGTGACGGCTGGTTCGGACCATGGCTGGAGTCACGCGGGATCACCGTGATCTTCAGCTCACCCGGCATGGTCATGGCCACGTGCTTCGTGGCCCTGCCGCTCGTCGTACGCGAGGTCGTCCCGGTGCTGGAGGAGGTCGGCGACGACCAGGAGCAGGCCGCCCGCAGCCTGGGGGGCAACGCCGTACAGGTGCTGCGCCGGATCACGCTGCCGTCCATCAAGTGGGCCGTCGTGTACGGCGTCGTCCTCTCGCTCGCGCGCTCGCTCGGTGAGTTCGGCGCGCTCAAGATCGTCTCGGGAAACCTCACCGGCCGCACGCAGACCGCGCCGTTGGTGGTCGAGCAGAAGTACACGAACTTCTCCCCGGACGAGGCCTACGCGCTCTCGTTCGTGCTCGTCCTGATCAGTGTCCTCTGCATCGTTGTCGTGTCCGCCCTGCGCCCCAAGGAGTCATCTGAATGAGTATCGAGATCTCGAACGTCACCAAGCGGTTCGGTGACTTCGTCGCGCTCGACGACGTGTCCGTCTCCCTGCCGACCGGGCAGCTGACCGCGCTGCTCGGCCCGTCGGGCGGCGGCAAGTCGACCCTGCTCCGGATCGTGGCCGGCCTGGAGAAGGCGGACACCGGCAGGGTCACCATCGAGGGAGTCGACGCCACGAGGATGTCGCCGCAGAAACGCAACGTCGGCTTCGTCTTCCAGCACTACGCCGTGTTCAAGCACATGTCGGTGGCCAAGAACGTCGCATTCGGGCTGGAGATCCGGCGCAAGAACAAGGACGAAGTCCGGGCGCGTGTGGACGAGCTGCTGAAGCTCGTGCACCTCACCCAGTTCGCCGACCGGTTGCCGTCGCAGCTCTCCGGCGGGCAACGGCAGCGGATGGCGCTGGCCCGGGCTCTCGCCGTACAACCCAAGGTGCTGCTCCTCGACGAACCCTTCGGCGCCCTCGACGCGAAGGTCCGCAAGGAGCTGCGGGAGTGGCTCCGCCGCCTCCACGACGAGGTGCCGGTCACCACCGTCTTCGTCACCCACGACCAGGAGGAGGCGATGGAGGTCGCCGACGAGATCGTGGTGATCAACGACGGCCGGATCGAGCAGGTGGGCAGGCCGGACCAGCTCTATGACCGTCCGGCGAACGACTTCGTGATGGGCTTCCTCGGGGACGTCACCCAGCTCGGCGAGGTTCGCCTGCGCCCGCACGACATCGAGATCGCGCTCACGCCCGACCTCGCCGGCAGCGTCCCGGGCGACGTGCTCCGGCTGACCCGGATCGGGTTCGAGGTCAGGCTGGTCGTCGGCACCGAGGACGGTCGCGAGGTCTCGGTGGTCACGACCCGGGCGCACGCGCGGTCGCTCGAGCTCGATGCGGGCGACCGCGTCTGGATCACCCCCTCATCCGGTGCCTCCACCGTGCCGGCGATGAAGTCCCTTCTCGCCGGCTGAGGGGCCGGCACCCCCGGGGCAGGGTGCCGGGCTGGCGGGGTCGTGGCTGTCGCGCAGGGCACCACGACCCCGCTTGCGCATTTCCGCTGACGCGGCAGCGGGCCGTTCCTGGAGACACTCGAACCCGTACCGCGGGTGTGGCGGTGTCCTTCGCCTGGTTGCCGACCTGTAGCAGAGCTCGGCCGGGTCCATACTCGGTGAAGTGCCGCGAGTCGAGATCGATTGGACGAGGACGGGCGGGGGCTGCCTGGCCGCAGTGGCATCCGCCGTCTTGCTCTCCACGCTCGGTGCCGCCGGCACCATCCTCGGCGCGGCGCTGGGCAGCATCGTGGTCACGGTCCTCGGCGCGTACTTCTCTGCGGGCCTGTCCTCCAGCGCGCGCACACTGGCGAAGGCACAGGCTGACGCCCGGCAGAAGGTAGGCATCGCCGAGGCCGAGGTTCACCGGGCGGCCCGGGCCGAGGACCCCGACGTCCGCGGGAGCCACCTCGATCATGCCGAGCAGCGACTCTCCCAGGCGAACCGCGAGCTGGACGAGGCAGTGGCCGCCGGGAACATCGGATGGCGCTCACGACTGGCGGGGCTGCCGTGGCGGCGTATCTCGTGGATGAGCACCGGCCTGTTCGTGACAGCCCTCGCGGCGATCACCCTCTTCGAACTGATCGTCGGGCAACCGGTCTCGTCGTTCACCGGCGGCACCAGCGGAGGCGGGACAACCGTCGGTGACGTCCGCAATGACGTGCCCGCTGGCCCGGAGCAGGGCCAGCCGACCGAGTCGCCGAGTCCCGACACGTCCCCGGGCCCAACCGGGGTGCCGGGCGCACCGGAGTCGCCCCAGCCGACGCCGACCGAGACGCCGACCGTCGAGGCGACCCCGGCCGAGACACCGACCCAGACGCCGACACTCGAGGCGACCCCGACCGAGACGACCAGCCCTACCGACACCGCCGACCCCGAACCATTCCAGAGCGCCACTCCGTGACGGCTCTGGATGTCGTTGTGCCTCCTGGTGGTGCGTGCCGGGCCGCGGATCCTGACGGGTTCCTGAGCGCGACTCACCGGTAGTTGGTGAACTGAACCGCGAAGTCGTAGTCCTGCTGCTTCACCAGCGCGATCACGGCCTGGAGGTCGTCTCGCTTCTTGCTGGAGACTCGGAGCTCATCACCCTGGATCTGCGCCTTGACGCCCTTCGGGCCCTCGTCGCGGATCAGCTTGGAGATCTTCTTGGCGTTCTCGGACGTGATCCCCTCCTTGAGCGCGATGGAGATCTTCGACTGCTGGCCGGACTGCCGCGGCTCGGAGGCGTCCAGGATCTTGAGGCTCTGGTGGCGCTTGACCAGTTTGCCCTTGAACACGTCGAGCACGGCGTTGGCCCGGTCGTCCGCCGACGCGCTGATCTCGATCGCGTGCTCGCCCTGCCACTCGATGGTCGCGCCCGTGCCCTTGAAGTCGAAGCGCGTGGCGACCTCACGGGCGGTCTGGCCGAGGGCGTTGTCGACCTCCTGGCGGTCGATCTTGCTGACAATGTCGAACGAGCTGTCGGCCATCTGCGTCCCCTTCTGGCGGTTTCGGCTCTGCCGTCGTGCCTTGCTATTCTTCCGACCTGCTGACGGACCACCAAACGGCGGGTCGGCAGCACGGCAGATTGCCCGAGCGGCCAATGGGAGCGGACTGTAAATCCGTCGGCGTATGCCTACCCAGGTTCGAATCCTGGATCTGCCACCACCGGGAAACGGGCCCCTGACCAGCGGAAACGCAGGGTCGGGGCCCGTTGCGTTGTCCGGCTGGTGTCGACCAGATCCGGCTCTCTACGGCCATTTTCGACCGAGCCACGACCGAGAGGCGACCGAGCACTGCCGACGTGGACGTCATCCATCGGCGCCGAACGCCTCCTCGGTGAGCTTCTTCGCCGCCGTCTCCCGCCCGTGCAGACTCGAGGCGTAGACCCGCAGCAGGACGGCGGCGCTGAGCCCAGCCCAGTCCGCCACCTGGGTGCGTCGACGCCGACCGCAAGCCAGGTCGACACGCGCGCATAGCGCACGTGGTACGGGCGGCCGGCAAGCGGGGAGGCCGTCTGCTCGGCCGATCAGTGCCTGCTCCTGTGCTCGCGCCCAGACTCGGTGGATCGTGCTCATGCTCACGGGTTCTGGCCAGGCCCACCACGACCCGTGCGCGTGACGAACAGCCGGCCGCCAACGCCCGTCTGGAACTCGTCGAAATGCCTGCGCAGCGCTGCCATCAGCTCCGGATGGGCCGGCACGGCTCTCGTCTCATTGCCTGCGGCCAACGGGTCGCGGACGAGACCGGCTCCTCGGTCGACTTCACGAGCGCTGAGAAGACGAAGTTCTGTCAGGTGTCCTTTCGAGGCGGGTCCGGTTCGTCCGGTAGGTAGCAGACCGATCGAAGGAGAGACAGATGCTACCGATGGTCATCATCGCCGAGACCTACCCCGAGATGGCTCGTGCCGCCGCGGAGGAGCAGCGTCGCGAGCGCGAGCACCTCGCCGTGCTGCGTGAGGACCGCGCTGCCCGACGCCGGCAACGGCTCGCCCGTGTCCGATCACGTTTCGCCGTCGTCAGCCGGCGGTCGGTCAACCGTGTCAACCGTGGCGGATCGACTCCGCAGATGCCGACCCATAGCGAGCAGGAGCCGGCCGTCGTCGCGCGCCGCGCCCACTGAAAGACCGACGCACAGTGCGGGTCACGCAGGCACTGCAGAGACGATGCCGTGGCCCAAGAGCACCTTCACCGGGACGAGGAAGAAGGGCGCCAACACGCCCGCCCCGTGCGGTGGTCGACGGCGACGTGCTCGATGCCTGCCTTGCCAGCCGCAGCAATGCCCCGATTCTGCTCGTCGTCATCAAACTCGAACTCGTTGACGACCCGGACCTGGAGCTCGAGAGCCTCTGCGATCCAGGTCGGGGAACTTGGTCTAGGCCACTAACCATCGGTGCTCCATGCCCGGGAGCAAAGAAGGCCGGCACACCTGGTGCACCCTCGGCGGCAAAGGCGCGAGTCCATCGAGCGAAGCGAACGGTCAGCAGACAAGCGGACAGGTCATAGCGCCGGCGCCGATCACCGCGGTCAGCTCTGCGTCGATCAACGCCTGATAGATCGTCTGCGCCGCGGTCCGGACCCGGTCCTCCACCCCAGCGGCCTGCATCGCTTCCAACACCTCGAGTAGTGCAGCATTGTCCAAGGCCATCGTGCTTCGTGTCCTTTCGTGAGTCTCTATCACGAGGCCTCACTGACCGTCGCACGATGGCCGCCTACTTGATCGTCAACACGACGACCGTCGGCGGGAACTACACCACTCGAGGGGACGTCACCGGTGCGGGACCCAGCTCATCGAGTGGGGGCGTCCGGCCTGTGAGACGACTCCCACACGAAATCGGGCAGCGGATCTCCTGACTGCGGCGCCAGGGCGTCGAGGATGTCGGACCGGACCTCCACCCAGAGCAGTCGATCTTCGGCGGTCGTAGCGTTCCGAAGCTGCACGCCCGACTCCACCCACTGGCGCCGGAAAGCCTCCTCGCCCGGCGACAGCCCGGCTGGCTTCGTTCGAGCCGGCAGACTCCGGCCTCGCAACCGATCGATCCGCCTCCAGACCGCGGGAGCCGAGACGACAAGCACCGCCACCAGGGGCGCACCCCAGGTACCCGACCACGTGCAGCAGACCAGGGAAAGGAAGGCCGCCGCGAACAGGAGCGCCCCATTGCGAGCACCGCGCCACAAGCCCACCTTGACCTCGATCGCCCAGGCCACACCTATGAAACCGCCAGAGTAAGCCATGGTGATGATCGTTGCCATCGCCCGTTCGCTCGGAATCATCGCTGCGGTGCCCAGGGCACCGACCGCGGCGGTGAAGATGACGGCACTCAACCAGGCGACGCGGTGGAGTCTCATCAGCCCACCCCGGATCTGTCACCTCCCATCCGCACCGTTTGCCCGAAGGGCGAGAAGGGCCAAAGCGCCTCTGTTGACGGGATATCGGCACGAGATGGCCACAGCCCGGAAGCGCACGCTATGCCGCTCTGCGTGCGCGCCGAGGCCCACGCAAAGCGGCGTTGAGGTGCGACACGCCGCCGGATGACGGGCGCGTCATTCCGCGACACGGCGCCAGATGTGACGCACTCAGCCCAGGACGCTTGGCTGGTCGATAGTCCACAGCCAGGTGCCGTCGGCCTGTTTTCGCGCGACTTCGACCGTTGCGTTGCCGGGGCGGGTGGTCGAGGTCATCGCTATGTCGCCGTTTCGTACAGGCGGGCGGATATCGCCTTCGAACACGACGCGCGTGGCGAGTAACTCGACGTACACGCGTCGGATTTCTCCCACCCCGACCGTGCGCTGGCCCGGTGGGAATCCGAGAACCGCGTCCGGTTCGTACAAGGCGACCACCCCGTCGACGTCGCCGGCGTTGGCCCGCTCGAGGAAGAACCGATCGAGGTCTTCGGGTTGATGTGCTGGCTCGTAGCGATGGATGGCACTCATGCGTTCGAGCGTCTCTCCGTCCGCCGACATTCGGCCATGTCACTCAGCCGCCTGAAGGGCATCCCCTGTCCGTGGCCATGAAAAAGTCCCCGCTGGTGGCCAGGTCGAGGTCCCCGCTGGTGGCCAGATAGAAGTCCCCATCCTT
>JAFMQY010000043.1:13292-22666 GCA_017354415.1 Nocardioides sp. | reverse complement strand
GGGACCACCCCGGACCCGGTCGGACCGCCGGTGGCGGCGTGGCGCCGGGTGTGGGAGCAGAGTGCGCCGCTCGAGGTGGACGCGGACACCCGGCTGCGCGCCTGGCGGCGCTGAGCAGCGCTGAGCAGCGCAGCGTCACTGCTGCAGCAGCGCCTGGGCCGCAACGCGGGCCTCGTCGAGCACCAGGGTGGCGGGAACGCCGCGTTCGGCCGCGACCCGGGCCACGTCGTCGTACTCGGGAACGGCGTTGACGATGCGCCCGTTCAGCCGAGCGACCTTGACCCGGATCTGCTGGTCGTGGACCTCGACGACAACGAACTCGCGGGCGAGTGCCCGCTTGTCGACAGGGTGTCGGCGCAGCCCGATCGTCGAGGTCTGGGCGAACACGACCTGCTCGAGACGCTCGGTGTACTCCGGCGACGCGAGCACCGACAGGGTGTGTGCGGGCCTGCCCTTCTTCATCAGGATCGGGGTCAGCCAGGCATCCGAGGCTCCAGCCGCCAGCAGCTCGGCCAGCACCTGCGGCCACAGCCGGGGGTCGAGGTCATCGACGTTGGCCTCGAGCACGACAGCGGGTGCCAGTGCCGGCTCGAGACCGTCGGCCTCGGTCGTGGTGCCGAACGCCTCGCCGACCACCAGCCGGGTGAGGTTCGGGTGACCCTCAGGGTCGCGGTCGCCGGCGCCCATGCCGACCAGCTCGGGGCGCATCGACGGCAGCGGCCCGAACTCGTCGGCGAGCGTGACCATCAGCGCCACCCCGGTGGGGGTGGCGAGCTCGATCTCCACCGGTCCGCCCAAGGCGGGCGCACTGCTCGCCCGGAGCAGCTCGACGACCGCGGGACCGGGGACCGGGATCGGCCCGTGCTCGGTCTGCGCGCGGCCTCCGCCCAGGGCGATCGGACTGCACACGAGCCGGTTCATTCCCAGGGCTCGCAGGCCCGCAACCACGCCGACGACATCGGCGATGCTGTCCAGCGCACCGACCTCGTGGAAGTGCACCTTCTCGACCTCGACCTGATGCACCCGCGCCTCGGCCTCTGCGAGTGTGCGGAAGACCGCGGCAGCCGACGCTCCCACGTCGGGGTCCGAACGGTCCAGAAGGGCGAGGACATCCACCAGCGTGCGGCGTCGGTCTGACGTCCCCTTGCTCACCACCGCCTTGGTCGCAGCCAGCGCGCCCCGGCGTACCGGCTCGCGGGTCACCGCGATCGGTTCGGGCAGCCCGAGCCGGTCGATGGCCGCCTGGATCACGGCCAGCTCGACGCCTGCGTCCAGGCAGGCGCCGAGCAGCATGTCGCCGCTGATCCCGTGCGTGGCGTCGACCCAGCCGACCCGGCCGCTCATCGGCCGCTGCGCTGCAGTGCTTCGTTCATCGACCCGGAGCGGAAACCGAGCGGGTCGACCTCGACGGCCTCGAACCCGGTCACCACGTCCAGGAGCTCGGTGCGGCGCCGGAGCTCCTCGACCAGCTCGGCATCGATCTCGACCCGTGCTCGGTCGCCGAGGTCACGCACCCTCAGGTTGCGTACGGCGATGCCGGCCTCGACCAAGGTCATCCGCAACGTGCTCTCGGCTCGCTCGATCCGGGCGAGCCGGGTCGGGCTGATCGCGATGCCGTAGGCCACCCTGCTGGACAGGCACGCAGCGGCCGGCTTGTCCGCGGTGACCAGTCCCCACGCGCGCGAGGCATCCCGCACCTGGGCCTTGGTCAGGCCCACGTCACACAACGGCGTCACCGCGCCGGCCAGCGCGGCCGCACGGATTCCCGGCCGGAAGCGCTCCACCACGTCGTCGGCATTGGTGCCGGTCGCGACGGCCGCCATCCCGAGCCGAGTCGCCAAGGGCGTGAGCACGTGCAGCAGCTCGGACTTGCAGTGGAAACAGCGGTCCGCACCGTTCGCGACGTAGCCGGGCCGCGCCATCTCGTCCGTTCGCGGCGTCAGGTGGCGGACGCCGAGCCCGCGAGCGAACGCCGCCGCCTCCTCCAGCTCCCTCTCCGGGAGCGATGAACTGACGGCGGTGGCGGCCACCACCCCGCCCTCGCCGAGGGACCGCACGGCCGCCGCCAGCAAGAACGCGGAGTCCGCCCCGCCGGAGAAGGCGACCACGACCGACCCCAGTCGGCGCAGCCGCTCATCGAGCTCCGCGAGCCGAGCCGCCAGCCCGGTGTCCGTCGGCGGATCGTCCTGCGTCATCGGCTCTCCTCGGGCCCCAGCGCTGCCAGGACGCGCACCGCCGCGCAGGCGGCTCCGAACCCGTTGTCGATGCCGACCACACTCACCCCGGGGCTACACGACGCCATCATCCCCAACAACGACGTGACCCCCTCCAGGCCCGAGCCGTACCCCGTGCTGGTCGGCACCGCGATCACCGGCGCGCTCGTCATACCGGTCACCACACTGGCAAGGGCGCCCTCCATGCCGGCAACGACCAGGACGACATCGGCTTCGGCGAGTCGTTCCTGCTGGGCCAGCACGCGATGCAGGCCCGCCACACCGACGTCCGCGATGACGGTCGCGCCGTGGCCGTACGCCTCGAGCACGGCAGCGGCCTCACGGGCGACCGGCAGGTCGCTCGTGCCCGCGGTCAGGATCAACGCGCATCCCTTCCTCGGCGCGAGAGCCCTCCACGTCAGGATGCTCAGCGAGGCCCCATCAGCGTCCTCACACACCGCCGTACAGGTCGCCCCTGGCGTCTCGGCCAGGGCCGCTGCGGCCTGGGCCGGGCGGGCACGCGTCAGGAGGACCGGTCCTTCATCCGTCCCGGCCAACAAGCCCGCAACCGCCTCCGCACACTGGGCGGGCGACTTGCCCGGCGCATACACAGCCTCGGCAACGCCGGTCCGCCGTCGTCTGGTGAGGTCCAGCCACAGATCTGCCTCGGGCACCACCTCGCCGGGGTGAAGGTCAGCCATGACCCGATCCTGCCACTCGCTCCGGTTGTGCCAGCCCGCGGACGCGCCTCGGTCAGGGCGGGTGAATCCCCGGTGAACCGGGGATCGCGTCGCTTGTCGGCCGTTGCAACCGGTGCAGAGCGACAAGAACACGTCAGCGGTGGGAATGATGAGGCAGGAGTGGCGCGGCCAGGGGGCAGCGCAGGGGTCGACGCGACTCAGCCCGGAACCGACTTGACGCGCACACGTTGAGAGACGGAACGACGGGCCCAGTCGCCCACTGACTCCGGCACCATCACCCACCGCGTTGGGATCGAAGTACTCAAGCAGGATGCGGTCGTCGGTCCCGCCGCTCGCACCATGCTGCGTCGCCATGTGCAGGGTCCGGATCCGTTCTCGGGCGGCAAGCGCCGACCTCCCACCGTGGCCCAGGATCTCCGATGGGCGGTGCGATCAGGCGCCGTCGACCCAGTTCTGCAGTGATCCGTCGAAAGGCCAGTCCCTGTTGGTGTACCGCGCGGCGATCGTGGAAATACCCGACCAGGCGCCCCGCACGATGTGATCGGGATACCCCATGGTCTGCGCGTGGTCGTGGAACTGGGCCTCGTCCTGCACCGTCACGTCGTCGCCGGCGATCTCGAAGTCGAGGTCGAGGTCGGTCCAGACGATCTCATCGTCCCTGCGCGGGGCCTCGAAGGGTGCCGTGGCATGGATCTTGTAGCGGTTGAGCGACCGGGCATCATCCGCGTAAGCGCACAGGACCCACCATTCACCCGGAACGGCGACCCACAGTTCGTCGCAGCCGACGACCTCTGTCGCGTCCGAGCCGGGGCGCTCCCGCCGGCTACCGGTGAGGATGAACCAGGCCGACATGTCGCCGGGGACGGCCATGGAGCGAGCGGTGTCGATCGTCGAGACGCTCCCGTCCCACTTTCGCTTCACCACCCGCACGGTTGCCGTGGGTGCCTCCCGCACGATCACAGCATGTCCGGCGCGGGGCAGCGTGCGCTAGAGGCAGCCCGGTGACTCGGTCGAGGAAGGCTGACCCGCGGCGGGCGAAGGGCATGGCTGCCGGGTGCGTCGAGGATGGCGTGCCCGGCCCGTGCGGGACCAGGACGATGTCGTACGGGGGTCATCGGCGTTGTCTCCCCGTCGACGTCGAGCACCACCTCGCCGTCGTCACCAGGTGGAAGCCGATCGTGCCCGGCGGTGGCGGATCTCCGATCCCCCAGGGTGCCTCCTTTCGGAGACCGCGTAGAACACGCGGGCTGGACTGGACGATCGTCCGGCCGACCGTGTTGCACGACGACCCGACGGACGGACCGGCGTACGTCGGCACGGACGACCACGGGTGCGTCGAGCGGCGTCGGGTGAACCGTGCCCGAACTCCGCCCGAATGACGGCAGACGTCTTGGGCTGACGCGCGAGGATCGGTGGCGCGGAGGGCCATTGGTTGATAGAGCTTGAGAAGACACCCGGCTCAGTACTCGTCGTCGTGAGTCTCTACCGGCGTGCTCGGGCCACACGGACAACACGAGGAGGGCCGTCGTGAGAAGGATCTTGGTCATCAGCGCAGCCACGGGGGCCTTGGCCCTCGCCTGTCTTTCGGCTCCCAATGCCGCTTCTGCAGTGTCTGCAGTCTCGCCGAGCACCAGGACAGCGGCGCCAAGCCTGGCGGGGGCGGGCGGCCCCGGCGACACCGCGTGGGTGCGGCAGATCCAGTGGACCTCCAACTCGCTGGCGCCGGGAGTGACCCTGCTGCGCGGCAGTTTCACCAACGCGGCGTCGCATCCGGACTGGACGGTGACGATCCAGGCGCCGACCACCAGCCCGTTCGACGCCAGCGCCGAGCTGGCCGAGGCCGGCAGCGCCGGCTGGGCTGCCCAGACCGAGGCGGCGTTGCGGGCCGACGGGTTCGACCCGACCGAGACGGTGCTGCCGTGGCCGAGGTACGCCGATGATCCGCACGGCGTGATGGGTGTGCGGGTCCGGGTCGGCGACTTCGCCACCCGGGACGACGCCAACGCCGAGGCAGCCGCGCTGACTGCGGACGGCTTCCAGCCGCTGGTCGAGTGGACCGGGTTCGACCCCACTCCGGCTCCTCACGCTGAGCAGCTGCTTGTCGCGATCGTGGATCCGGCACGGTTCGACGGCCAGGTGATCGCCGATCACGGCACAGCGGTCGCTTCGAAGCAGACGGTGCCCGCTGCGTCGGCGGCGCTTGGTTCGATCGCGGCGACCAACGGCGGGTTCTTCACGATCCAGGGCGGGCCGCTGACCGCGGTCAACGGCGTCAACACCGGCATCTCGGCCTACCACGGCCAGATCCAGTCGCTGGCCAACGGCGATCGCGCGGCGTTGGTGCTCGACGGCCGCAAGCCCGCCAGGATCGAGAACCTGACGACCACCGCTCAGCTCCACGCCGGCGGTGACTCGATCCGGATCCTCGGCATCAACCGGCTGCCGGGCACCGCCGAGGACTGTGGGGTGAGCGGCTTCGCGCCGACATCGCAGCCGCGCCAGAACACCATCTGCACGGGGCCCAACGACCTCGTGCTGTTCACGCCGATGTTCGGCGCGCCGCTGCCTCCGGCGTCCGTGCCCGCGGTCCAGGTGGTGATCGACGCCAACGGCCGGGTGGTCTCGGTCGGCGCTCCGGGCGGGACGCTGCCGGCCGGTGACTCGGCGGTGCAGGCGATCGGCCCAGACGCGACGTGGCTGACCGACCACGCCCAGGTCGGCCAGACGCTGACGGTCTCCGAGCAGGTGCGCAACAACGGCCAGCCGGTTCACCTCGATGCACAGACCAGCATCTCGAGCGCCGGCCCGGTTCTGTTGCGTCATGGCCATCCCGCGATCGACGCCGTCGACGAAGGCGTGCTCGACCCTCGCGACCTCAACGACTACACCTTCTCGGCCTACCGCCACGCTCGCACATTCGTCGGCGTGGACGGTCACGGCCGGCTGCTGCTCGCGACCGCCGACGGTGTCACCGGTGCCACCGAGGGCCTCACGCTGAGCGAGGAGGCCGCCGTGATGCGGTCGCTCGGCGCGGTCGACGCGATGAACCTCGACGGCGGCGGCTCGACCGAGTTCGCCTCTCAGGGGCAGCTGCTCAACAACGCGTCGAGCGTGCCGCTGCGGCCCGACGGAGACACGATCGAGGTCGTGCCACAGCCCTGACCCGTGCTGGCCGCGGTCCTCATCGCCCTGACCGCGCAGAGCCCAGTTCCGGTCGGTCACGGAGCGTGATGAACCGACCGACCGACCCGATCGATCAGCCCGAAGTACGCCGCAGCGTCACATGCGTCACCAAAGAGGTCGAGCGCGACGACTCCACCTCGAAGGGGAAGTCCTCCAGGCCGGTGAACGGTGACTCCCCACGCCCGAGCAGGATCGGCGCCACGTGCAGGCGGAGCTCGTCGATGTGGCCGGCGCGAAGGAACTGGTTGATCGTCGACGCTCCGCCCGCCACCGAGATCCTGCGTTCGCCGGCCGCCTCGGTCGCGAGCCGCAGCGCCTCGTCCGCGCCGCCGGTCACGAAGTGGAACGTCGTCCCGCCCTGCATCTCGATGGGCTCACGGTCGTAGTGGGTGAGCACGAAGACCGGGCCATGGTACGGCGGGTCGTCACCCCACCAGCCCTTCCAGTCCAGGTCCCACTCACCGCGTCCGGAGGCGAACATGTTGCGGCCCATGATGTAGGCGCCTGCCCCGCATATCCCGTCGATCTCCGCGGCGTTCTCGTCGGCCTGCTCGAACATCCAGTGGTGCAGATCTTCTCCGCCCACGCCGAGCGGGTTCTCGAGACTCTGGTCGGGACCGGCCATGAACCCGTCCAGCGAGACCCCGGGGTCGGATGTCAGGTAGGCCATCAGTCCTCCTCCGCCTCCTCCCAGGTCATCGGGAAGACCTCGAACGCCGTCGCGAACGCGACGCCCATCCGCTGGCCGGTCTGCCGGCCGAAGCCCTCGAGGAACTCCCGCGGATCCCAGTTCTCCCAGCCCAGTCCGTCGATGTATGCCTTGTGCGCTGCGAGGGACGCGACGCCCGCGTCGAAGGTGTCCGTGGTGTCGACGCCATGGGCGGCATCGGGCGAGCCGCCCACCCAGACCGCCTTGACGCCGCCCCACGGCTCGACGCCGTCGACGAGCTGTTCGGGGAACACCCATCGGTTCCCGGCGTCGCGCACGGCGTCGACCACCGCGCGTCCGGTGGCGACGTGGTCGGCCTGGTTGAGGATCCGTCCGCCGAACGTCTCGCGGAAGTTCCCGGTGATCACGATCTCCGGGCGGTGCTTGCGCACGATCGCCGCGATCTCGCGCCGCAACGGCACGCCGTACTCGAGAGTGCCGTCGGGCTGGTGCAGGAACTCGACGACGTCGACGCCGACGATGCGCGCGGACTCGATCTCCTCGGCCTCGCGGACCTCGCGGCACTTGTCGGGGTGCATGGAGTCGATCCCGGCCTCGCCGGAGGTCACCATGCAGTAGACGACCTCCTTGCCTTGGCCGGTCCAGCGTGCGACGGCTGCCGCGGAGCCGAACTCCATGTCGTCGGGGTGCGCCACGACGGCGAGCGCACGGGTCCAGTCCTCGGGCAGGGGCTTCAGAGGTGGTGGCGTGTCCATAGGCCCGAGCATGCCTGCAAATGGCTTGGCCCGACAGGGCAGCGTCCGATTGGGTGGGCTGCGTGTCCGAATCCTTGCCGGCCTCGCGAACCCCGATGCCTGAGTGGTACGACGTGCTGCCGGAGCGCGACACGTCGCTGTCGTCGCACTGGCACACCGAGGAGTTCCCCGAGGAGCTGCGTGCTTGGTGCACCGCGGTGGTGGGACCCGTGCGCGAGATGCGCCAGCAGAAGCTGCGCGGCCGGGCCACGGTGTGGCGGGTCGAGACCGACGCCGGTGTGTGGTTCGCCAAGCAGAACTGCCCGGGGCAGCGGGTCGAGCTGCCGACGAGCTCGCGAAGTGGAGACACGTCGCGTCGGCGTGGCTGGGCACCCTGGACGCGGACCCACCGGTGACGGCCCGGCCGAAGCCTGGGACTCGGACTCTAGGGGTTCGACGCGGCCCGATCCGGCGAACGGAGCGTTCCGTTCACGGTGAGCTTGCCCAGCTGGACACCAGCCCAGGCGATCACGAGGCCGGCGATGACATCGACGGCGAAGTGCCACCCGAGGTACACCGTCGCCAGCATGACTCCGATGAGATAGAGACCCAGCAGCCACGACACCACACGCAGGCCGTAGTAGCGGGCCATCAGGAGGATCAGTGCGGTCAGCGCGGTGTGCAGGCTGGCGAACGCCGAGATCTGGGCGAACGCGTCCGACGCCTGCGGGTGGGTGAGCAGGTGTGCACGCTGCTCGACGTACAGCGCTTGCGTGGTCTGGATGGAGGTCCGGGTGAGACCGGCGAACTCCCCGGGCGCCGCGTGGAAGGGCCCGAGCGAGGGGATCAGGTAGTACGAGCCCACTCCGATGATCCAGGCCCATATGGCCGACGTGACGAAGACGTACGCCGACCGCACCGTCGGCGTGAACGCCAGCGACGCCACCAGCGCGATCGTCACCAGCCAGGAGAAGGACTCGTAGATCGAGGTCAGCACCCGCGCGGCCACGTCTTGGCCGAGCAGGTCATGGAGCAGTACCGCAGGGCTGTGCCCGAAGAACAGATCCCGGTCCCATCGGAGCAGCATCTCGTCCTTGGGCGCGCGGAAGACGTCCCAGCTCTTGAGGTTCCGGTAGCTCAGGTAGACGACCTGATAGGCCACCAGGGCCAACCCGATCATCCCGATCCGGTACGGCGTCCAGCGAGTGCTCGCCGTACGCCAGAGGGAGGCTCCCGACTTCCGGTCGCGGAGCCAGCGCACGACGATGTCCACGGCCACGAAGAGCAGGAGCATCTCGGCGGTGTCGAGGATCTTGCCCGTGAAGAGCTTGCCGTGGGGGTCGTGGAACGGGATGTCCACCTGGCGCGACCGGGAGACCGCCACCAGGCCGAACACGACCACCACTGCGAGGACCCGCAGCACCCAGCCCCACTCACGCGGCGGTGCGTCGCCACCGGCAGGCATCCTCGCCTGCGCGGCCCTGGTGCTGCTGCTGGTGTCCATCGCAGGACATTCAACCGGGTGGCTGGTCATACCGGCGAACTGACGGCCGGGCAGAATGTACCGCGGGGCGGTAGCTCAGTCGGTCAGAGCAAGGGACTCATAATCCCTGGGTCGCGGGTTCGAGCCCCGCCCGCCCCACCAACACGGGTTGACCTGCGCGAACAGCACAGCGAACAGGAGAGTGAGTCCCGCACATCGCTTCACCCCGAGCGCGTCCAGGACGGACTCCTGACCTCACCTACGAGTCGACGGCGGAGCCCTCACGGTCGGCGCACATCACCCCGTGACAGGAAGGGCAATGACGGAGAACAGGCGGTGGCGGGCAAGCGCGCCACCCTGGAGAAAGTCTTGACGCCGCCGCAGTGCGCC
>JAFMQY010000043.1:0-13282 GCA_017354415.1 Nocardioides sp. | reverse complement strand
GTGCGCCACGGGGGATGCGCACTGCGGCGGCATGTCTCACCCGAGGTCATGCGACGCTACGCCCGCCGCGCGGGGGGGTGGGCGCCAGGTGACGAAATTGTCATCCGGCGGCCCGCGCGGAGTGGTCGTGAGCGCGGCTGGCTCTCGCGGGTCTGCGCGGGTTCCCCATCGGTTTCACACCCTTGTAGGTGTACCTGCCGCTCGGGTGTTGGCCTGAAACTCCGGTGTGTAAGCCGCCTGCCGGCTGACCGGGCGGCTCACGAGCCCGGGCGCTTCGCGGGCACGACTCTTCGGGGGACATCGGATGGACATCTCGGCTTCGATCAGCTGCGTCAGCGCACGGCGGGACCGAACGAGCGCGACCTAGGTCCACAGACCCCTGGCCCGCAGGCGCCGGCGCCCGGCCATGACGGCATGGAGCGCGGTACCGCACGGCGTCAGGCGTCCCCTCAGCCTCCCGGCCAGCATCCCGGGCTGCTTCACGACGCTCGGGGGAACGACGGGCCAACCCTGCCGGTCCCTCCTTGGCGTCTCCCCACAGACATCCCCTGAACAGCCAGGGGCAGAGAGAAAGAGAGAGCATGAACCTCAGCACCACTCGGGCTCGGATGCTCACCGTGGCCGGAATCGGCGTCGCAGCGGTGGTCGTCATCGGCGGAACGGCAACTGCGGCCAGCCAGATCACGGCTCACCAGCTGGCGACGGGCGCGGTGAACAGTCGGGTGATCAGGGACGGGACGATTCACCAGCGGGACCTCTCGACCGGCACCAACAGACTGCTCCACCAGGCTGACGGGCTGCAGGCCCAGATCGACCGGCTCGGGAAGCAGGGCACCGCAGCGATCACCCAGCTGCAGCAGGAGCTCACCAACCTGCAGAACGAGGTCCAGGCGCTCGAGCCGACCAACACCGGCTGGAGCATCGACAACGACGAGGGCCAGATCACCGGCGCACACACCGCCGACGTGACCGAGACGAACGACAGCGCCACCGGAGCCTCACTCTCCAACGGCAACGTCAGCCTGCCGTACGCCGCGGGCGACAAATTGTCCTTCGGCTACACCTTCTCCGGCGGCGCCGCCCAGGGCTGGGGAGCCCCGCGCGTCATCGCCCTGATCGACGGCACCTGGTACACCACGATCGGCAACGTCCACCCGGAGTACGGGACCAAGGACGCCACGGGCGTGTGGCAGCAGTCGAACAGCCTGGTGAAGTTCAACGACAACAGCGAGACGCCCGCACCGTCGGGCACCATCACGGCTCTCGCCGTCGTGTACGACAACCTGCCTGACCCGGGCACCGTGCACGTCCACGACCTGACCGTGGGCGATCAGGTGATCGACTTCCGCTGATCCGAAAAGTGACGCCCCGTCGGCGGTCGCCGGCGGGGCGTCGCTCGTCGGCCGAGGTATGAGGCATGGTCCCCTGGGTACGTCGATGGGATGGCTGACCCGTACCTCGAGCGTGAGCGCAAGTTCGATGTGTCATCAGACTTTCAGCTTCCTGAGTTCCCAGATTCTCGCCACGAGGCGCACGACCTGCGCGCGACGTACTACGACACCGACGACGCGCTGTTACAGGCGTCCGGGGTGACCCTGCGCCAGCGGGTCGGTGGTTCGGACGACGGATGGCATCTGAAGGCTCCCCATCCGGACGGCAAGCTGGAGCTCCATGTCGACCTGGGGCCGGCGGATCCGCCTCCGGAGCTCACGGCTCTGACCAGGGGACTGAGGTTCGAGCGTCCGCTGCGCCAGCAGGCAGTTCTGCGGACGACGCGCGACGCCTACCAGCTGCACACCGCCGGTGGCGACCTGCTCGCCGAGATCGCGGACGACCACGTGGAGGCAACCATCGCCTCGACCCATGAGAGCACCCGCTGGCGCGAGATCGAGATCGAGCTGGGTCCGGCTGGAACGACCGATACCCACGACCAGCTGACCGACCAGCTCACCGCTGCCGGGGCGACGCCTTCCGAGCATGGGTCGAAGCTGGCCCATGCCGTGGGAGAACCGGTGGCGCGGCCGCCGCTGTCCGGCGTGGGGGGTCTTGTCGACGACTACCTCCAGACGCAGTTCGAGCGGCTGGCCTGGGGCGACCTGAAGATGCGTCGAGGAGAGAACAACGTGCACAAGACGCGGGTTGCGGTCCGCCGCATCAGGAGCACCCTGCGGATCTTCCGCCGGTTGTTCGATGAAGGCCGGGCCAGGCACCTCGACGGTGAGCTGTCCTGGTATGCCCGGGTGCTCGGCCGAGTCCGGGACCTCGACGTGATCCGCCGAACGATGGAGGCAGACCTCGGCGACGACCCCGACGGCCTCATCACCGAGCGGGCAGCCGCTGGTCTGGTGCACGTCCTTGAAGCCGAGCGTGAACGAGCCTGGCAGCAGTTGGTGACAGTCTTGGACGGGGACCGGTACGGCGCGCTGCTGGAGGAGCTCGACGGATGGCGACGCCAAGCACCCATGACGGCCGCAGCCAGGGCTGACCGCAAGAGCGTCGAGGAGTTCGTCAGCCGTGCGCGGAAGAAGTCCGACAAGCGTCTCGAGCGTGCCGAGTCCGCAGCCGACGACAAGGTCGACGACGCGCTTCATCGTGCCCGGAAGTCGGCCAAGCGCACGCGCTATGCCGGCGAGCTCGCGCGGCCGGAGATGGGCAAGCCGGCGAAACGGATCGTCAAGTCGCACGAGAAGCGGCAAGACGCCCTGGGCGCTCTCCAGGACCACGTGATGATGGTCGCAACCCTGGCCGATGTTGTCGGCACGAAACCCGCGACCCCCGACATCTCCTTCCTCTGCGGTGTTCTGGCGCAGCGACATTCCCGGGCCAAGGCCAAGGCCCGAGCCGAGTGGCGATAGCGCAGAGCGCTCCGTGGGACTCGCGCGCCGGGGTCGCTAGGGTCCCGGTGTGGATGTCGATCTCCTGTTCGGCTTCCTTGCCGGGCTGGTGATCGCGGCCGTGACCTCTCCGGTGGGCGTGTCGGGCGCCGTCTTCATGCTGCCGTTCCAGCTGAGCGTTCTGAACGTCGCCAACCCGTCCGTGACGCCGACCAACCTCCTGTACAACCTCATCGCCGTGCCGGGGGCGCTCGTGCGATACCGCAGGCGCGGACAGCTCACGGGACCACTGACGAGGCTGATGCTCGCGGGAACCGTCCCCGGGGTCGTGATCGGTGCCGGAGTCCGGGTCTTCCTGTTGCCGGGACCGCGGGAGTTCCGGTTCGTTGCCGGCGCGGTCCTCCTGGCGCTGGGCGTGTGGCTCGTCCTGCGCACCATGGGATCGCCGGGCCCCCACCGGGCCCTGTCGGACCGGTCAATCCTGGTCCTCGCGTGGGGCGTCGGGATCGTCGGTGGGGTGTACGGCATCGGCGGCGGGTCGATCTTGAGCCCGATCCTCGTGGGATCGGGGATGACACTCGCCGTGGTTGCCCCTGCTGCGCTGGCTTCGACCTTCGTGACCTCGGCGGCGGGTGCCCTCACCTATGCGTTGCTGGCGCTCTTCGCACACGGGTCGATCGCGCCCGACTGGGGCACCGGCATCGCCTGCGGTCTCGGAGGACTCGTCGGCGGGTACCTCGGAGCGTCGCTCCAGCCGTACCTCCCCGAACCGGGGCTTCGCCTGTTGCTGGGCTGCCTGGCGGCGGGTATAGGGAGTGCGTACGTGGTGCTGGCCCTCGGCTGACGGACGTGATGGGCGGCGCCGGAAGTCCGTCGGGCTCGGGACCTCGGGCCCTGAAGGCTTGCCGGCCGCGATGGTGTTGTGTGGGTGTGATGGCGCGTCGTGTGCTTCTCGTGCTGGTCGCGGCGCTGGTTGCCGCGATGGTGGCCGGATGTAGCAGGACGTCGACGACCATGATGGGCCACGGCAGCCGAGCGGGTACTGGATCGGGCTTCGGGTCGATGATGAGCGCGGTTCCGCACGGCTACCGCATGTCGAGGCCGGTCTGCACGGCGCCGACCTCACGGCCGGGCAAGACCGTCTACGTGATGCTCGGCGACATGGGCATGACCAGGATGATGCGTGGGGCCGCGCCGCTCGGTGCGCACATGATGTTGCGGGCTGTCCCCAGTCTCATGCGCGCAGGGCAGGTCGGTTTCGTGGTCGCGAACATGGGGTGGCGCATTCACGAGATGGTGGTCCTCCCGCTCGCACCCGGCCAGCCTGCCGGGGAGCGAGTGCCTGGGGCTGACGGCCGTGTCGACGAGACAGGAAGCCTCGGTGAGGCATCGGCTACATGTGGGGCTGGTGCGGGGGACGGGATCACACCTGGCGGCGTCGGCTGGGTGACCCTGGACCTGCCGGCCGGTCGCTACGAGCTCGTGTGCAACCTTCCGAACCACTACGCCGACGGGATGCACCAGCTCCTCATCGTCCGCTGACGATACCGTCTGGGCCCCGTGTCCATGACGAGCTGGGGCTCAGCCCTTCGTGTTGATCGGCCGGTCCTGCGTGCGGTACTTCCCCGGGAAGGTGACCGGCTGGCCGATTGCCGCGGTGAACTCCTTGCCCTGATGGCGCGCGGTGACCGGCTCACCACTGCGGATGGAGTAGGTGACCAGATCCGGCTCGATGCTTACCTCGAGCACCGACCCCTGGAGCCGCAGGGGGAAGCGGATCTGCTGTGCTCGCGTCGGCAGCATCGGCGAGAATTCCCGGGTCCGCCACCGATAGCCGCCGAAGCCGTACACGACAGCCATCCAGGTACCCGCAGCCGACGCCAGGTGGAGGCCGTCCCGCAGGTTCCCGGCGGTGTCCGCCAAGTCGACGCCTTGTGCGTCGATCAGGTACTCCTCCGCGGTCCGGTACTTCCCCGCATCGGCCGCCGCGATCGCCTGGATGCACTCCGACAGCGACGAGTCGCCGGTGGTTACTGCGTCGTAGTACTCGAAGATCCGGCGTCGCTCCTCGGCGCTGAACCGGTCAGGCAGCAGGACTGTCGCCAGCACCACGTCGGCCTGCTTGATCACCTGGTGTCGATAGATGACCAGGGGGTGGTGGCTCAGGAGCAGCGGATACTTCTCCGCCGGTGTCGCGGCGAAGTCCCATGGCTTCAGGTCCAAGAACCCGTCGTCCTGCATGTGCACACTCGCACGCTCGTCGTACGGGATGTGCATCCGCTCTGCCGCCCTTCGCCACAGCTCAGGCTCGTCCAGCGTCAACCCGGTGCGCGCGACCAAGCGGTCATAGAGATCGGACTCCTGGGTGCGCAGGGTGGCGACGGCGTCTGCCGCCGTGCGCAGGTTCTCTGCCGCCATCAGGTTCGTGAACAGGTTGTTGTCCACCACCGTGGAGTACTCGTCCGGACCGGTGACGCGGTGGATCACGAACTCCCCGTCGAGCCGGTCGGAGAAGAACCCGAGGCTGGCCCACATGCGTGCCGTCTCGACCAGCAGCTCGGTCCCGTGCCGGTACAGCAGGTCGACGTCCCCGGTGACCTGCACGTACTGGTTCAGCGCGTAGGCGATGTCCGCGTTGATGTGGTACTGGGCGGTGCCGGCGGCGTACATCGGAGACGCCTCCTCGCCGTTGATGGTGCGCCAGGGGAAGAGCGCCCCCTCACACGACACCTGTCGAGCACGTTCCCTCGCGGCCGGAAGCGCCTCGATGCGGTGCATCAGGAGGCTCCGGGCCACCGACGGGTTGGTATGGATGAGGAACGGCAGCAGGTAGATCTCGGTGTCCCAGAAGTAGTGTCCTTCGTAGCCCGTTCCGGTCTGTCCCTTCGCAGGCACGCCGTGTCCTTCGCTCCGCGCGGTGCCCTGGAGCAGGGCGAAGAGGCTGAATCTGAGGGCCTGCTGCGCTGCCTGCGAACCCCGCCACTCGACGTCGCTGTTCGTCCAGAACCGCGCCACCTCGTTTTGGTGCTCGTCGAGGGCAGCAGGGTGGCCGGCGGTGATCGCTCGATACAGGGTGACCGCGGCCCGATTCGCCAGGCCCTCGCTGTCGCCGGGTCCGTCGTGGTACGCGAGCCACTTCGTCAGGGTCACGGTCTGTCCGGCCGCGGCCTGCACCGCGAACACCACAGAGGCACGGTCCTGGTCGACGCGGGTGCGGATGTGGGACAGAGACGCGGGGTCGTAGGTGTGGTCCATCGCGGCCGCGACCGCCAGCCGGCTGCCCGCCGTCCGGTACATGCGGGTGACCCGGACTCCGTCAACCCGCTCTCCGTCCGGGCGAAGCGAGTCCTCGGCGAGCGACCGAGTACGTCGTGGGTCGTCCTCGGGATTGGTGATCACCGGGGGCCTCGTGACCAGCTCGGACGAGATGATCAGGTCGGTGGGGACCCCCGTGCCCCCGGTGCCGTCTGGCGCGTCCAGGATCGTCAGGTCGTATCGGATGCACGCCAGGTGCCGGTGGGTCAGTGACACGAAGCGGGTCGTGTCGACGCGGATCCGGGCGCCGCGCGGAAGCTGGTAGGTGACGGTGCGGTCCAGGGTCCCGGCCGCCATGTTCAAGGTGCGCTTGTACTCCCGCACCTCCGTCGTCGTCAGACTCACCGGATCCTCGTCGATGAAGAGTCGGATGGCTGTCCCGTCCGGAACGGGAACGACCGTCTGCCCGGTCGTCGCCAGCCCGAAAGCAGCCTCCGGGTAGACGATGGGCCAGGTCTCGTGGAAGCCGTTCAACAGCGTCGCATGGTGGTACGCCGGCTGGCCCTCCGAGTAGGAGCCGCGGATGCCGAGATAGCCGTTCGAGACCGCGAACAGAGACTCGGTCCGTCCGGTGTCCTCGGGGTTCGGCTCCCGTTCGACCAGCTGCCACGGGTCGGTGAGATGGTCAGCGCTGGCGGCGAGGATGCGCCGCGCTGCCGCCTTGAGGCGGTGGGCCCTGGGTCCGGACCTGTGGACCTCCTCGGTGACGTCGGCGATCAGCTCCCCGAGGTCGTCCACGACGAGGTCGGCACCGTGCTCGGCCAGCTCCTCCGCGTGCCCGGCACGGTTCACGCCGATGACAAGACCGAAATGTCCGGCCCGGCCGGCGGCGACGCCGGCCAGCGCGTCCTCCACGACGACGGCGCGAGCCGGCTCCACACCGAGCACCTCAGCGGCCCTGAGGAACATGTCCGGGGCCGGCTTCCCGGGCAGCCCCTCGTCCAGGGCGGTCTGCCCGTCGACACGAGTGTCGAAGAGGTTGGTGATCCCGACCTGGTCCAGGATCGCCGCACAGTTCTGGCTGCTCGACACCACCGCGGTCTTCAGCCCCGCCTCGCGCAGCTCGCGGACCCAGGCGATCGATCCCGGGAACACGTCGATGTTCCCCGACGTGAGCTCTGCGACCACGCGCTCCTGTTTCAGATTTCCCAACCCCCAGACCGACGTCGTCGACGGCGGATCGTCCGGGCTGCCAGGCGGCAGGGTGATGCCTCGGGAGGCCAGGAAGTCCCTGACCCCGTCCTGCCGCTGCTTCCCGTCGACATGCGTCGCGTAGTCGGCGACCTCGAACCGAGGCGTCGTCGTGCCGTGGGCGGCGTCCCACTCGTCGAGGAAGGTGTCGAACGTGCTGCGCCAGGCGATGGCATGCAGGGTCGCCGTGGTGGTCAGCACACCGTCGAGGTCGAACAGGACGGCGTCGAACTCGTCCGGGGTGACCGCCGACGTGGCGATGGTCCCCTCAGACGTCGGGTGCCCGGCCATGGGCCTCAGCCCTTCCTGACCCAGTCGCCCCAGGGCCAGACGATCGTGGCGGTGGCTTGCTGGTCACGGAGAGTCGTCATGAGATGCCACCCGATGGAGGTTGGACGCTGGACTCCTGTCACGCTAGCCCCGCTCGGATCACTCGGCCAGAACTCAGGCTGAACCACTCCCGAGCAGCCGGACCCACGGAGTGGAGTCAGACACTGAACGGCCGGTCGAGCCGCACTCACCCGTCGCGACGGCGTACGTAGTACTCCACGAAGTCCGCACATCGGCCGGACCCGTCGAAGCGCATCACGAAGCAGTTGTCGAACACCTGCGACACCGGTCCGCCCGGCGTCTCCGTGTACGTCGAGGTGCCCGTCGCGACCACCACGTCCCCGTCGATCGCGACAGGCGAGTAGCTCGCGGAGTAGGTGTCGGGCTCGTCGCGGGTGGACGCCCCGGGGTGCTCGCCCTCGCCGAGCCATGCCGCCACGACGGCCTCGACACCGACGGTCGGGTCGTCGTGCGGGTGGTAGCGGTAGACGACCCCGTCTGCGAACAGTGCTGCGATGTCGTCGCGGTCGTAGGTCTTCCACGCCGCGACGTACCGGTCCAGCCAGGCTTGCGCCGCCTCACGGTCCATGCGATCACCCTAGGTGTCGGCGGGTGTGGGCGGGTGTCGGCGGTTGTCGGCGCGGACACCACCGGACCGGCGGGATGTCTACGACGAGGGCTGCGGCGCCGTGACGTGGCAGTCCACCTTGGGGTTGACGCCGAAGTAGTTGAGCGGCCCGGCCACGATGGTCAGCGCGGTGTCGCCGGCGGTCCGGCAGCTGACGTCCTGGTCGTGCGTGATGTACCCCCGCTGCCACGCGGCGACGACGCCGATCACGAGCCACGCGAGGACGATGATGCCGATCAGGGAGCGCATGTCTCGACGCTAGGTCGCCGAGACGCTGTCCGGGACGCCCGCACGGGTGACCACAAGGGGTGAGGCCGGGCCACACCCCGACGGGCCCTTCTAGGACAGCTGGTCGTTGATCAGGTACGACGAGCCGTTCCGGGTGAGCTGCAGAGTGTGGTGCTCGGTCGTGTGCTCGCCATCAGCCTTCACGTACGCGACGTCGTAGGTGACCGTCATCGCCGCCGGGTTCGCCGTGACGTGACTCGGTGACGCGGAGCTGATCGTGCTCCAGAACCCGACGTAGCTCCCGAAGCCGCCGCTGGCCTGCTGGTACGCCGGAGTCAGCATCGTCCAGGCCTTGTGGTGATCGCTGGTCACGGTCGCGAGATAGCTCTGCAGGAACTGCTCCATCTGCTTCGTCTGGCTGGGGCCCGGCTGGGGGCTGGCCGGGCTGCTGGTGTCACTGGCCCCTGTGGTTCCCCGGGTGCTCGGACCCGAGGACGACGTGCGGGTCGGAGTGTCCCGGACGCCCGTCCACGCTGCGAAGGCGATGACCCCCAGGGCCACCAGAACCGCCGCGGCGGCCACCCACGGCCAGGGCGAGCTCCGGCGCCGAGCGGAAACGGGGGCAGCGACCGGCTCCGGGGCCGTTTCGACGTGCAGCTGCGGGTCGGCCGTCACCGGCGGCACCGCGACCGGCTCTGAGGGAGTCGGATGGAGAACCTGGGTGCCGTCGTCGCCGACCGCACCGAAGGGCGCGGGATGGATCGCCACGTCGGGGCCGCGGGCGAGGAAGTCCCGCACCTGCCCCATCGACCACCGGTCACGTGGTTCGCGGCACATCGTGTGCTCCAGCGCCGGGCCCAGCCAGCCCGGGTCCGCCAGCCGGGGCGGCTCCTCATGCACGATCCTGTAGAGCGCACCCATCAGGTTGTCCGACACGTCGTACGGCGTGTGGCCGGCGAGGGCGTGGTACAGCGTGGCGCCGAGCGACCACACGTCGGAGGCCTCGGTCGCGCTCGCGCCCGAGGCGACCTCGGGGGCCAGGTACGCCGGGGAACCGGTCACGAGCCCGGTCCGGGTGAGGGCGGCGTCGGCCTGCGCCCGCGCGATGCCGAAGTCGGTGAGCTTCACCTCGCCGGCGGGCGTGACCATCATGTTCGAGGGCTTCACGTCCCGGTGGACGATCCCGACGGCGTGGGCGGCGGCCAGTGCGTCGGCGGCCTGCCGGACCAGCGGAGCGGCTTCGTCGGGGAGGAGCGCGCCGTCCTTGATCACGGCGCTCAGGGTGACCCCCTCGACGTACTCCATCACCAGCCAGGTGTCGTCGTCGTCCTCGACGAGGTCGAAGACCGCCACCACGTGTGGGTGGTTGAGCCGCGCCGCCAGCCGGGCCTCGCGCTCGGCACGCCGTACGTCGGCGGACTGCGCGCCGGGCAGCAGCCCGATCCGCTTGAGCGCCACCTCCCGGCCGAGCACCGTGTCGCGCGCCAACCACACCGGTCCCGTGCCGCCTCGCCCGATCTCGCGCTCGAGGTCGTATCTGCCTGCGATCACCGTCGTCCTCCCGATCCCCGCCAGAGTAGGCGGCGGGCCTTGCCGTCCCCACGTTCCCGGGAGAGGTTGAGGGCATGCTCACGTGGGACGACGTGACCGACCTCGCACGGCGACTGCCCGACGCCGTGCTCCGAGCCGCCCACGAGGGGTCGCCGGCCTGGTACGCCGGTCGGCACCAGTTCGCCCGGTACCGCGAGGACGAGGGTCGCGAGATCGTGCAGGTCTGGAGCGGTGACATGGACCTCGGCGCCCAGCTCGGTCGCCGCGCCGACACTTTCCTCCGGATCGACACCTTCGACTTCCGGGTGTCCGTGTGGGCCTGGCTCGACCGGCTCGACCGGCGTGAGCTCGCCGAGATGATGCTCGACTCCTATCGCATCCGCGGCGGCGTACGTCGTGCCGAGCGGGTGGACGAACGCGCGTACTTCGCCGGGACCTGAAGAGGGCCGGCGCCCAACCGGGTGGAGCGCCTCACGTCCGATGCGGCAGGCTTGTCCCGCACATCAAGGGTCCAGTCCTGCTGGACCGCACCGAGCACGAAAGGCACCGGCGTGGCTGCCGACATCGACCCGACCCTGTTGGACGACCTCGTGTGGCGCGGCCTGATCGCCCACTCGACGGACCTCGCCGACCTCCGCGAGGCCCTCACGTCCGGGAGCGTGCGCTTCTATGTCGGCTTCGACCCGACCGCACCCAGCCTGCACATGGGCAACCTCGTGCAGCTGGTCACTGCGCGCCGCCTGCAGGACGCCGGCCACACGCCGTACATCCTCGTGGGCGGCGCCACCGGCATGATCGGCGACCCGAAGGAGACCTCCGAGCGCACCCTGAACTCCCTCGACACGGTCAAGGACTGGAGCGAGCGGGTACGCCGTCAGGTCGAGCCGTTCGTCAGCTTCAAAGGCAGCAATGCCGCCACGGTCGTCAACAACTACGACTGGACGGCCAGCCTGTCGACCATCGACTTCCTGCGTGACATCGGGAAGCACTTCCCGGTGAACCGCATGCTCGCCCGCGACGTCGTGTCGCGGCGGCTGGAGTCGGGGATCTCCTACACCGAGTTCAGCTACGTGCTGTTGCAGTCGATGGACTTCCTCAACCTGTTCCGTGAGCACGGGGTGACGCTGCAGTTCGGCGGTAGTGACCAGTGGGGCAACATCACGGGCGGTGCAGAGCTGATCAGGCGGGCGGCCGGCGGGAAGGCGCACGCGTTCGCCACGCCGTTGATCAGCAAGCCGGACGGGAGCAAGTACGGCAAGACCGAGGGCGACGCCCTGTGGCTCGACGCGGAGATGATGTCGCCGTACACCTTCCACCAGTGGTGGCTGAACGTCGAGGACTCGCAGGTCGGCGAGCTGCTGCGGATCTTCACGTTCCTCTCCCGGGAGGAGATCGAGGCGCTCGAGGCCGAGACCGCCGAGAAGCCGTGGCTGCGGACCGGGCAGAAGCGTCTCGCCGACGAGGTCACGACCTTCGTCCACGGCTCCCAGGAGACCGAGCACGCCAAGTCCGCCGCGGCCGCGCTGTTCGGCGGAGGTGACCTGCACGGCCTGAGCGCGACGACGCTCGCGGCCGCGTTGCGCGAGGCCGGGTCGACGTCTGTGCCGCAGCTGGTGCCGGTCGTCGACCTGCTCGTCGAGACGGGCTTGGTCAAGAGCAAGGGTGAGGCGAGACGGACGATCACCGAAGGCGGGGCCTACCTGAACAACGTCCGGGTCGAGGACCCCGACGCCGAGCCGCGCACGACGGACCTGATCGCCGGCTCCTGGCTGGTGCTGCGCAAGGGCAAGAAGCACTTTGCGGGAGTCGAGGTCGGCTGAGGTGGACCTCGAGCCACCGGACGACGCGGGCGGCCGCTGGGTCGACACCCTGCCGTCCCGGGTAGCCCGCGAGGTCCGTCCGGCGGTCCTGCAGCTCTCGGGTGCGCCACGCCGACCGAGGCGCCACGCTGCTCAGCGAGTGCCACCGTATGGCCGCTGACCTGCGGTGATGGACGCCGTAGACCCCACGGGCACCCCGATTTGCGGCGCCCGAGACCGTCCCGTAGTGTTCTCTTTGTCGCCTGGGTGCGGCGGGAAGCAAGACCCGAAGGTCGGGCTTCCGGCCCCGGCGGCCATCCCAGCTCTCAACGCAAGCCCTTCACCGGGCCCAGTTGTTGCGCGTCTGATTTTTGAGAACTCAACAGTGTGTTTGTCGATGAATTGGTTTGTATAATTCCTCCGTGCCATGGCATCTGTGTGGTGTTGTGGTGGTGGTTTTTTTGAGTTGACGAACGATAGTTCTGGCGATTGTTTGCTAGTTGATCGTTTTTTGGCTTGGATTGGTTTTCTGTTGGATTGTTGTTTTCGATGGAGAGTTTGATCCTGGCTCAGGACGAACGCTGGCGGCGTGCTTAACACATGCAAGTCGAGCGGAAAGGCCTCCTTTGTGGGGTACTCGAGCGGCGAACGGGTGAGTAACACGTGAGTAATCTGCCCTTCACTCTGGGATAACTGCCTGAAAGGGTGGCTAATACCGGGTATTCTCCTGCCGTCGCATGGTGGTGGGTGGGAAGGTTTGTTCTGGTGGGGGATGTGCTCGCGGCCTATCAGCTTGTTGGTGGGGTAATGGCCTACCAAGGCTTTGACGGGTAGCCGGCCTGAGAGGGTGACCGGCCACACTGGGACTGAGACACGGCCCAGACTCCTACGGGAGGCAGCAGTGGGGAATATTGGACAATGGGCGGAAGCCTGATCCAGCAACGCCGCGTGAGGGATGACGGCCTTCGGGTTGTAAACCTCTTTCAGCATAGACGAAGCTGCCGCTACGTGTGGTGGTGGTGACGGTATGTGCAGAAGAAGCACCGGCCAACTACGTGCCAGCAGCCGCGGTAATACGTAGGGTGCGAGCGTTGTCCGGAATTATTGGGCGTAAAGGGCTCGTAGGCGGTTTGTCGCGTCGGGAGTGAAATCCACTGGCTTAACTGGTGGCTTGCTTTCGATACGGGCAGACTGGAGGTATGCAGGGGAGAACGGAATTCCTGGTGTAGCGGTGAAATGCGCAGATATCAGGAGGAACACCGGTGGCGAAGGCGGTTCTCTGGGCATGTCCTGACGCTGAGGAGCGAAAGTGTGGGGAGCGAACAGGATTAGATACCCTGGTAGTCCACACCGTAAACGTTGGGCGCTAGGTGTGGGATCCATTCCACGGGTTCCGTGCCGCAGCT
>JAFMQY010000150.1 GCA_017354415.1 Nocardioides sp. | reverse complement strand
GCTGTCCGGATGCAGCGGGGGTTCCTCGTCCAGCCAGGGCGACCCGGCGACCGTGGTCACGGACGCCCGCCACAAGCTCGAGGACACCAGCGGGGTGAACCTGTCGCTCACCACCTCAGACCTGCCGGACGGCGTCCAGGGCGTGAAGTCCGCGTCCGGCACGATCACCGACGCCCCGGCATTCGATGGCACACTCGGCGTCGCGACCGCGGCCGGCTCGTTCTCGGTGCCGGTGCGCTCGGTCAACGGCACGGTCTACGCACAGATCCCCCTCACCCCGGGCTGGGCGCATGTCAACCCTGCCGACTACGGCGCCCCGGACCCCGCGAAGCTGACCAGCGCCGACCAGGGCATCCCGGCGATCCTGGCCGCGACGACCGGCCTGAAGCAGGGCGACCAGGTGCGCGGCGGCACGGACAACAAGGAGGTCCTCACCAACTACACCGGCACGGTGCCGGCCTCGGCGGTCGCACACCTGATCCCGGGAGCCAGCGGGGACTTCGACGCGACGTACGGCATCACTGACAGTGGGGAGCTCCGGCAGGCGAGCCTGACCGGGGTCTTCTACTCCGGCAAGCCGAAGATGACCTACTCCCTGCTGCTCACCGACTACGGCACCAGCAAGGACATCTCCGCCCCGTGACCGGCTCATGATCGCCCGATGAACTCCCGTCCGCGGCTGCTGCTCGGGCTGGCAGCGGTCGCGGTCGCGTTCGCGGCCGCCGACACCTACGTCGTCGTACTGGCACTGCCCGACATGATGGCCTCGGTCGGCATCCCCCTCGACGAGCTCCAGCGCGGGGCGCCGATCGTGTCCGGCTTCCTGCTGGGGTACGTCGCGATGCTGCCGCTGATCGGGCGGATCGCCGACCTGCGCGGCCGGGTGCCCGTCCTGGTCGCGGCCCTGGTGGTGTTCGCGGTCGGCTCCCTGGTCACGATCCTCTCCTACGACCTGGAGTCGCTGGTGGCCGGCCGGTTCATCCAGGGCGTGGGCGGCGGCGGCCTGGTGCCGGCGACGCTGGCGCTGGTGGCCGACCTGTACCCCGTCGAACGCCGCGGCGTCCCGCTCGGCATCGTGTCCGGCGTCCAGGAGCTCGGCAGCGTGATCGGCCCCCTGTTCGGGGCGGCGATCCTCGCGGTCACGGACTGGCGGGTGATCTTCGTGATCAACATGGTCGTCGGAGTGGTCCTCGCGGTGTTGATCCGAGCGGTCACTCGCACAGGCCCTCCTTCGCCGCGGCCCGGCGTACGCCACGTCGACTGGCCGGGGGTCGCGCTCCTGGTGGTGGCGCTCGCCTCCGGCGGACTGCTGCTGGTGCAGCCCACCCCCCTGGTCCAGGACGTCACCTGGGGACAGCTGTTCATCCCCGAGGTCGGCTCGGGCCGGTGGCTCACGCCGCTGGGGCTGATCGCGATCGTCGCGATGCTGCTGGTCGTCGTCCGGTGCCTGACCGCCCCACACCCTCTGGTCGACCTGCGGAGCTGGGGGCGGGCCGCGGCCCAGGCCGACCTGCCGGGTGCCTTGTTCCTGGCCGCTGCGCTGGCGGGGGTGATCCTGGCCTTCGCCACCGCCGACCCCCGGATCCAGGTCTTCGCGCCCCAGGGCCACTGGTACCTCCTGGCCGCGTTGATCGCGACGTTCGCGTTCGCCTGGCACCTCCGCACCGCCGACGCGCCGCTCGTGCCGCGCGGAGCCCTCCGTCGTACGCCGGCGTGGGGCTCGCTCCTGGTCAGCTTCTTCGTCGGGGCGGCGCTCGTGGCGGCCCTGATCGACATCCCGATCTTCGCCCGCACCACCGTGTACCCGGACTCCCAGCTGCTCGCCGCCCTGGTCCTCGTCCGGTTCCTGGTGGCCCTCCCGGTCGGTGCCGTCGTGGGCGGCTACCTGACCCGGCACGTCCCGGCGGGAGTCGTCACCGCCGCCGGCATGGCGCTGGCCGCCCTCGGCTTCCTGCTGATGAGTGAGTGGGATCTGACCTCGCTCTCCGCGTGGCCGGCCAACGTCCCCCTGCTGGTCGGGGGCTTCGGCTTCGGCTTGGCGCTCGCCCCGGTCAACGCCGCGGTCCTGGCCGCCACCGACTCCGGCGTGCACGGCCTCGCCACCGCCGGTGTCGTCGTCTCCCGGATGGTCGGGATGCTGGTCGGGGTCTCGGCGCTGACCACCATCGGGCTGCGCCGCTACTACGCCGAGTCCCGAGACCTCCCTCCCCCGATGCAGGTGTGCGGGGGGCACACCAGCCGGTGCGAGGCGTTCGACCTGCTGCTCCGCCAGGCCGGGATCGCCCAGGAGCACACCGTGTTCGCCGGTGCCGCGGTGTGCGCCTGCATCGCGGCGGTGCTCGCCTTGTTCCTGTTCCGCGGCGTCGAGACCCGGGCCACCGACCTCACGGTCGGGCTCCGCGCCGGCTGAGTCGCGCGTCGCGTTACGCTCCCGGTCGTGGCTGAGCTCGTGATCGACCACGACTTCGACGACCTGCTGGAGGACAACGCGGCGTACGCCGCGCACTTCGAGCACGGCGGGTTCGACGGCGTCGCCCATGCCGGCGTCGCCATCGTCACCTGCATGGACTCGCGGATCGTCCCGCTCGCGATGCTCGGTCTCGGCTATGGCGACGCCAAGATCTTCCGGAACCCCGGCGGACGGGTCACACCCCAGGCGCTCGAGGCGCTCGTGCTCGGCGTCCACCTGCTCGGCGTCGAGCGGATCCTGGTCGTGCCGCACACGCGCTGCGCGATGGCGTCCGCCACCGAGGCCGAGCTGCACTCCCGGGTCTCGGCGTCCGCCGGGATGGATGCGGGGTGGCAGCCGTTCCACGTCATCGACGACCAGTTGGCAGCGCTCGCCGAGGACGTGCACAAGGTGCGCTCACACCCTCTCATCGCCGACCGGGCCAAGGTCGGCGGCTTCATGTACGACGTCGACACCGGCCGGCTCACCCGCCACGCCTGACCGTCGGGCGTATCCACGGTCCCTCCTCGGCGCTCCTTTGCCCGAGGAAACGCGCATGGACGCGGACCGGGCCCGGGGGGACACTGGCGTGGTGACGCTGATCGAGAGGGAGTCACAGCTCGGGTCGTTGCTCCAGTACGCCGCAGAGGCGCGCGATAGCGCCGGGCGGTTGGTCCTGATCTCCGGTGAGGCCGGGGTCGGCAAGTCCTCCCTCGTCGAGGAGCTCCAGCACGGGCTTCCCGACGCCATATGGGCATGGGGAGCCTGCGACGGACTCTTCACGCCGCGGCCGCTCGCACCGCTGCACGACATCGCCCGCGAGATCGGGGGCGACCTGCTCGAGATGGTGAGCGGCGCGGCCTCCCGCGACGAGATCTTCGACGCCGTGCTGCGGTGTGTCGGGGCGGTCGAGGACCTCGCGGTCCTCGTCATCGAGGACGTCCAGTGGGCCGACGACGCGACCCTCGACCTCCTCCGCTTCCTCGGGCGGCGGGTCCGGAACCTCCCCGTGCTGTTCCTGGTCACGTTCCGCGACGACGCGCTGGCACCCACCGATCCGCTCCGCGTGGTGCTCGGAGAGCTGGCGGGCCAGCGCTCCACCCGTCGCATCGACCTTCCACCGCTCACGGCCGCCGGCGTGCGCCGCCTCGCGGAGGGCACGGCGTACTCGCCGGAGGAGCTCCACGCGCTCACGGGCGGCAACCCCTTCTACGTCGTCGAGGTGCTCAGCAACGCGGGGACGGCGGTCCCGGCCTCTGCCCGCGACGCCGTCCTGGCCCGGATCGCGACCCTGGAGGAGCCGGCCCGGACCACGCTCGACGTGGCGGCGCTGGACGGGCTGCGGGTCGACGCCCCGCTCGTGGCCCGCGCGACCGGCGCGGCCCTGGAGACCTTCGACGAGCTGCTCGCGACCGGGCTGCTGCTGTCCGACGGTGATGCGTTGCGGTTCCGGCACGAGCTGTCGCGGCGAGCGGTGCAGTCGGAGGTGCCTCCACACCGGCGGGTCGCCGGACACCGGGCCCTGCTGGAGGCCTTGGACGAGGTGCACTGCGACGACGTCGCCCGGATGGCCTACCACGCAGAGGGCGCAAGTGAGGCCGAGCTGGTACGCCGCTATGCACCGTTCGCGGCTGAGCAGGCCGCGGCACTCGGCGCCCATCGCGAGGCGGCCGCACAGTACGAACGGGTCCTGCGCTTCGCCCCGGAGGACCCCCGCGAGCTGGCCGAGCTGTACGACGGGTACGCCGAGGCATTGACCTACGTCGACTCGTGGCCGCAGTCGGCAGAAGCACGCGAGCGCGCCATCAAGATCTGGCGCGACCTGGACGACGCGGCTGCCGAGGCCCGCGACCACCGCAAGCTCTGCTCCGTGTACTGGCGCCTGTGCCGCGGTCCGGAGTCGGTGGCGGAGATCAGGCGTGCCATCGAGCTGCTCGAGCCACGAGGAGACGACACCGAGCTCGCCTACGCGTACTCGATCGAGGCCTACAACCTGTGGCTCAGCGACCCCGACGCCGCCGTGGACATGCTCCGGCGGGCACACGAGATGGCGGTCCGTTGCGGTGACCCGATCGTGCTCAGCGACGTGCTCAACAACGTCGCCGGCGGAGAGCTCGCCGAGCGCCGCGACTGGACCGGCCCGATGCTCGAGGCGCTCCGGCTCGCGCTCGAGAACAACGCCGAGGGCCAGGCCGGCCGGGCCTACGCGAACACCTACACCTTCTACATCCGCCAGTTCCGCTTCGCCGAGGGCGAGCGCTTCTGGCGGGACGGGATCGCCTACTGCGACGAGCGCGACATCACGACGTTCTCCACCTGCCTTCGCGGCCACCGTGCGATCGCGCTGATGGACATGGGTCGGTGGGACGACGCGGTCGCCATGGCCCAGCGGGTCCTCGACACCGAGGCGAGTCCGGTCAACCTGCTCACGTCCCAGGTCACGCTGGGTCTGATCCGGGCCCGCCGTGGTGACGACGGCGCCTTCGAGGTGCTCGACGCCGCGGTCGACGCCGCCGAAGGCGTGGACGAGGCCGACTGGGTCACCCTCACCCGGCTGGCCCGGGCCGAGGCCCGGTGGCTGGCCGGCGACGACGACGGCGCGATCGAGGACCTGCGCCTGATCAGGCCACGCATCACGGCGCGCGAGTACGACGAGGATGCGCGGCTGAGCGTGTGGGAGCAGCGACTGCTCGGCGCGGCCACCCCGGCGTCCCCGGCCCCCGGCCCCTGGGCGACATCCCTCGTCGGCAACCACGCGGCCGCGGCCGTCCACTGGGAGCGCCTGGGCTGCCCTTACAACGCCGCCCTGTCGCTCTACGACGCCGGAGACGAGGAGCACCTCCGTGAGGCGCTCACCCGGTTCGAGGCGCTCGGCGCCGGCGCCTGCACGCGCCGTACGCGACAGCGGATGAAGGACCTCGGGCTCCGCGCCGTACCGAACGGCGCCCGCGCCACCACCCGGCAACATCCCCTCGGGCTCACCACGCGTGAGGGCGAGGTCCTGCTGCTGCTCTGCGAGGGGCTCACCAACGACGAGATCGCGGCGCGGCTGGTGGTGTCGATCCGCACCGTCGACCACCACGTGTCGGCCGTCCTGACCAAGCTCGGGGTCGGGTCGCGCGGTGCCGCGGCCGCCCGTGCACGCTCCCTGGGACTCGCAGCCGCCACAACCTAGGCAGTGGGCGGGCGCAACCTGGGCAGTTCCCCCGATGCCCGGCAAGGCCCCGATTCCTAGGGTGAACCCGACCGAGACCTCGGTCACCGCACATCACCGAAGATCAGGGGGATCCCTATGCCGCTCTACATGGACGTGCACCACGTCGACGGCCCGGTCAGCGCCGACGACGTCGCGAAGGCCCACATGGCCGACCTGCAGGTGCAGCACAAGTACGACGTGAACTACCAGCGCTACTGGGTCGACGAGGCGAACAGCACGATCTTCTGCCTGGTCGAGGCGCCGTCCGCGGACGCCGCACACACCGTCCACCGTGAGGCCCACGGCCTGGTCGCGGACGCCATCCACGAGGTGAAAGAGGGTTCATGATGCGAGGACCACGCATGTGGGGGGGCCTCGCGTTGGCCGTCGCCGCCCTCCTCTCCTTGTTGGCAGCTCCCGCCACTGCCGTCATGCCGGCCGTGGACGTCCAGGGTGGCCGGGCGACAACCGCTCACGAGGTGGCGGTGGCGCGATCGGCCACCCAGGACTTCACGCATCCGCCCGCCGCCAAGAAGGCCGGGTACGCCCTGCTCAAGGACGCCAAGGGCATCGCCTGCATCGCCATGAAGGGGATGGGCGGCATGGGCATCCACTACGCCGACGGCGCCCTGGTGGACGGCAGGATCCGGCTCCGCCACCCCGAGGCGCTGGTCTACCGGTTCACCTTCAACGGACACCTGAGGCTCAGCGCCCTCGAGTACCTGGTCACCCGTGAGGCCTGGCGAGCTCACCACCCGACCGGCCGACCCGCGCTGTTCGGGCATCGGTTCAACCTCACCCCGGCCGGCAACCGGTTCGGCCTGCCGGCCTACTTCTCGCTCCACGCCTGGGTGTGGGACAAGAACCCGGCGGGGAAGTTCGCCCCGTTCAACCCGGACGTGCACTGCCCGCCGGGAGTCTGACTACCTGTACGGCCGATGGGGGGACGACGGTCGGGCGCGCTGCCTGCCCATGATCACCTGACCGTCACGCAGACCCGGCCCGATCACCTGCCAGCCCTCAGCGACGTACAGGTGGCGGGCCGGGTCGTCGGCGTCCGCGGTGGTCATCAGCAGCCAGCGCTCCTGGGTCAGCCCGTCGCACAGCGCGCGCAGCAGCGCGCGGCCCACACCTCCACGTCTCCTCTCGCTCAGCACGCCGATGCTGACCAGCTCGAAGTGCCCGCCGAGCCACTCGTCGCCGACGGGCCGGGGTAGGACGAGAGCGGCCTGGTCGGTCCACCACTGGCCCCGTTCACCGGTGTAGCCGTAGCCGAACCCGACCAACCGGTCTACGTTGTAGGCCCGGGCCAGTCGGAAGCCCGCCCGGGTGCTGTGCCGGTCCCATAGGTCGCTACGCCAGGCGCCATAGTCCGGCTGGTCGCCGAACACGTCGTCGTAGACGGGATAGAGCTCCTCGGCATCGCCGTCGGTCACAGCGCCGACCACCCCGTACGTCGTCACTCGAGATCGCGCCCCGCTGCCGCGTCAGGCGTCCAGCGCTTCGACGTCCACGTCGTACGCGCCCTGGACCAGGAACTCCTTGCGGGGCGCGACCTCGGAGCCCATCAGCAGCTCGAACACGGCCGAGGCCTCCTCGGCGTCGTCGACGGTGATCCGGCGCAGAGTGCGATGGCGCGGGTCCATCGTGGTCTCGGCCAGCTGCTTGGCGTCCATCTCGCCGAGGCCCTTGTACCGCTGCACCGGCTCCTTCCAGCGCAGGCCCCTCTTCGCGAGCTCGGCGAGCTTCCGTTGCAGCTCGGAGTCGGAGTAGGTGTAGACGTACCTGTCCATGCCCTTCTTCGGGTTGGTCAGCTCGATCCGGTGCAGCGGCGGCACCGCGGAGTAGACCCGGCCCTCGGTGATCAGACCCGGCATGTAGGTGAAGAACAGCGTCGCCAGCAGACACCGGATGTGCGCACCGTCGGAGTCCGCGTCGGCCATGAAGATGATCCGCCCGTAGCGGCGGGCCTCCAGCTCGAAGGTCCGGCCCGAGCCCGCGCCGACGACCTGGATGATCGAGGCACACTCGGCGTTCTTCAGCATGTCGCCGATCGAGGCCTTCTGGACGTTGAGGATCTTGCCGCGGATGGGCAGCAGGGCCTGGAACTCGGAGTTGCGGGCGAGCTTCGCGGTGCCGAGCGCCGAGTCGCCCTCGACGATGAACAGCTCGGTGCGGTCGTTGTCGGTGGCCCGGCAGTCGGCGAGCTTGGCGGGGAGCGCCGAGGACTCCAGGGCGTTCTTACGTCGCTGGGTGTCGCGCTGCTGACGGGCTGCCAGCCGCGTCTTGGCGGCGGCGTACACCTTCTCCATGACCCGCCTGGACTGCTCCTTCTGCGCGCGTCTGGTCGAGGTGAGGAGCTTCTTCAGCTCCGTGGAGACGACCTTGTTGACCAGCGATCGGACTGCGGGGGTGCCGAGGATCTCCTTGGTCTGGCCCTCGAACTGCGGCTCCGCCAGGCGGACGGTGACCACCGCCGTCATGCCCTCGAGCACGTCGTCCTTGATGACGTTGTCGTCGTTGACCCTGAGCACCTTGGTCTGCCGCATGACCTCGTTGAAGGTCTTCAACATCGCCGACTCGAAGCCGGACACGTGGGTGCCGCCCTTGGGGGTCGCGATCACGTTGACATAGGACCGCATCTCGGTGTCGTAGCCGGTGCCCCACCTGACCGCGACGTCGACGGTGAGCTCTCGCTCCACCTCCTGGGGCGTCATGTGGCCCTTGTCGTCGAGCAGCGGCACGGTCTCGGTGAACGTGTCGACGCCCTGGAGCCGGAGGATGTCGGTGACCGGCTCGTCATGCGCGAGGTACTCGGTGAACTCGGTGATGCCGCCGTCGTGGCGGAACTTCTCCTCCACGGGCTGGTCGCCGCGCAGGTCGCGGATCACCAGCTCCAGGCCGGGCACGATGAACGACGTCTGGCGGGCCCGGCCGGTCAGGCCCTCCCACTCGAACTGGGCGTCCTTGGTGAAGATCTGCCGGTCGGGCCAGAACCGGATGCGGGTGCCGGTCCTGGTGTTGGCGACCCGCCCGCCTCTCCGGCTCAGACCGGACGTCGCCTTGAACGACGCGGACGGGCCGTCACCGTCGAACACGCCGGGGACGCCACGCCGGAAGCTCATCCCTTGCTGGGAGGGGGGCCGGTCGACGTCGACGTCGAGCCGCGCCGAGAGGGCGTTGACCACGGAGGCGCCCACTCCGTGGAGCCCGCCTGTGGCGACGTACGACGAGCCGCCGAACTTGCCGCCCGCGTGCAGGTGGGTGAACACGACCTCGACCCCCGGAAGACCGGTCTTCGGCTCCTTGTCGACCGGGATGCCGCGGCCGTGGTCGTGGACCTCCGCGGACCCGTCCGGGTGGAGCGTCACCTCGATCAGGTCGCATGCGCCCGCCAGCGCCTCGTCCACGCCGTTGTCGATGATCTCCCAGAGGCAGTGCATGAGGCCCCGGGTGTCGGTCGAACCGATGTACATCCCCGGCCGCTTGCGGACGGCCTCGAGCCCCTCGAGGACGAGGAGATGGGCTGCGTTGTAGGTGTTGTCGGCGATGGTCGGGCTCCTGCGGAACGTGGTGCTGCTGGGTGCGTCGAACCGGTCGAGCGCCGTCTCCCGGCGGCCGAGCCTGTCGAGAATCCGAGCCTACCGACGACACGCCGTACCCCGGTGAAGGCTCGCTGCCGGGCTGGGGACGAGGCCAGGGATAGCGTGTGGAACATCACGAACCGGACAAGATTCCCGCACGGATTCGCCGGAAATCGAACCTCACGAGCACCGCACACGTCACACTCAACACAACGTCGGATCCGGCTCATGCGCACGGTCCGAGGACTGGAAATTCGGTAGCGGGGAACGGTGTCCATGATGGGATCGAGGTGTCGGACGACACGTCGCGGCCGAGGGGCCGGGGGAATGTTTCCAGCTCCTCGCTACGTTGTAGCCGGCACCGAACGATGAGAAATGAGGCCGATGTGACCACTGCAGTTGCCCCGAGCTCCGCGCTGAGCGCCGCGGACCGCTGCGACCGTTGCGGAGCCCAGGCCTACCTGCGGGTGGAGCTCCAGTCCGGCGGCGAGCTGCTGTTCTGCGCACACCACGCCCGCGAGCACGGTGACAAGCTCCGCGAGATCGCAGCCCACGTCACCGACGAGACCGACAAGCTCCGCGACACGCCGACCACCGCCCCCGACGAGGAGCGCTGACGGCGCCCATGACCTGGGGCTGACCAGCCCTACCGGAGGCCCCGGACCGCCCAGGTCCGGGGCCTCCGTCGTCCCCGCGCCGGCCGG
>JAFMQY010000273.1 GCA_017354415.1 Nocardioides sp. | reverse complement strand
GCCGATGCCGATGCCGCTCGCCCCGTACAGCAGCGCGATCTCGCGCAGGCCGAACCCGGCCAGCGCATCGATGGTGTGGAACATCAGGGCGAGGCCGACGAAGTCCAGGAACGTGATCAGCGCGCTCGAGACGGTGAGGGTCCAGAACGACGCGGGGTAGGCGAGCGAGGAGCGCACCCACATCCGTGCGATCTGCAGGTACTGACGCGGGGCCAGCAGCACGCGCCGCGCCATACGCTGTCGTCGGTCGAGCTCGTCGGGACCACGCGCGGAACCCAGGTCGTCCGGTGAGCGTGTCGAGACCTCAACCACCCTGCACCACCACCTTCCGGGTCGCGGCACCGAGCAGGGCCTGGCACACCACGAACAGCATCGCGATCCACACCGCCTGGACCGCGAGCCCGGTCACGATCCCGCTGCCGGTCCGGTGTCCGAGCCAGATGTCGGCCGGCGTCTGGAGGTAGGACGCCCACGGCAGCGCGAGCGCGATGGTGCGCAGCGGCTCGGGGAAGATCACCAGCGGCAGCATCATCCCACTCAGGAAGATCGCCAGGACCCCGGACAGCGTCCGCACCCCGGTCTGGTCCAGCAGCCAGAACGCCGTACAGGCCACCAGGAACCGGATCGCGAAGCTGGTGACCACCGCGAGCAGGAGGCTGACGAGGAACGCCACGGCCGCCACCGGCCCGTCCGGCAGCGCGATGTGGAACAGCAGCAGTCCGAACACGGTCGGCCCCAGGCCGCGGGCCAGGAAGTGGTACGCCGCGCGGCCGAGGTCACCTGCCAGGTACCAGCCGATCAGGCCCACCGGTCGGTAGAGGTCGATGGCGACGTCACCGGTGCGGATCCGCTCGGCCAGGTCGTCGGTGGTGCCCCCGCCCCAGAGGGCCACGGTCATCAGGAGGGCCTGGCCGATCCACACGTAGGTCACCGCGTCGGCGGCGTCGTACCCCCCGGCATCGGGCCGCTGTTCCCACAGGGCCAGGTAGGCGTAGCTGTAGATCACGCCGAAGACGGAGTTGGTGAAGATGCCCGCGAGGGTCGCCGCCCGGTAGGTGCTGTAGCGGCGGAACGAGCGCGCCGCCACAGCGGGGTAGAGCATTCCTCGTCCTCCTTCCTCGCACACGCGGGCATACGCGCCCTGACCCGGCACACGCCGACTGACCCCGTCTCACGAAGAGACGGGGGGTGTCGGAACGCTTGCGCTGTCTGGTGGGCGCTGTGTGGTTGTGGGCCGCCCAGTCTCGCCGAAGCGAGCCTGGGCGGCAAGGGGGATCGGTGCTGGCCTGAGATCGGTGCTGGCCCGAGATCAGTGCTGGTAGGTGCCTTTGATGATGGCGCGACCTGCGGTCTTGAAGGCGAGGTTGAAGCTCATCACGGCGTTGGACGCGCCGTCGTCGATCCCGAGGGCGTCCTCGGTGACGGCGTGCACGACGAAGTAGTAGCGGTGCACCTGGTCGCCCGGCGGCGGGGCGGCACCCATGAACCCTTGGAACCCACCGTCGTTGCGGAGCATGAAGGCGTTCCCGGGCAGGCTCGCGCCCTCGGCGCCGGCACCGGCGTCGAGGGAGGTCACGTCGGCCGGGAGGTCGACCAGTGCCCAGTGCCAGAACCCGCTCGGGGTCGGGGCATCCGGGTCGTAGCAGGTCACGGTGTAGCTCTTGGTGCCCTCCGGCGCGCCACTCCACGACAGCTGCGGGGAGGTGTTGCCCACTGCGGCGACCTGATCGTCCTTGAGCGGCTGACCGTCCGTGACGTCGTCGCTGGTGACGGTGAACGAGGGGACCTTCGGGAGGAGCTCGTAGGGGTCGGGCTTCACGGGACGGTCGAGACTCATCTGCACTCCTGACTTGCGGGCGTGAGGGACCTTCGCAACCTACCCCGCGAACCGGGGCACGGGGCGGTCGACAGCCGTGCTGTTCGAGGTCCTCCGTGCTGCTCGAGGTCCTCGCGGGTGCGACTCGTTCTTCTCGAAATCACGTCCCGAGGAATGGGCGACCGAGGCCGACCGCCCGTCGCCCCCGGGATCATGGACGCATGCACGACCACCCGCCGTACCCTTCCGGGCTCCGGCTCGCGGGCCGGCGCGTGCTGGTCGTCGGCGGTGGCCAGGTGGCGCAACGCCGGATCCCCGGGCTGCTCGCGGCCGGTGCGGACGTCGTCGTCGTCTCGCCCGAGGTGACGCCCGCGATCGAGGGCCAGGTGCTGGCCGGCGAGCTCACGTGGGTGGCGCGCGGGTTCCGCGACGAGGACGTCGAGGACAGCTGGTATGTCATCGCCGCCACCAACGATCTCACGGTCAACGAGCAGGTGTCTGCGGCGGCGGAGTCCGCGCGGGTGTTCTGCGTGCGCTCCGACGACGGGACGGCGGCCACGGCATGGACGCCCGCTGTCGGCCGGTACGACGGGCTGACCCTGGCGGTGCTCGGGAGACGCGAGCCCCGGCGTACGGCGGCGGTGCGGGACGCGATCGTCACCGGGCTGCACGAGGGCACGATCGGCGCCGGCGTACGACGTCCGTCCGTGCCCGGCGTGACCCTGGTCGGTGGCGGCCCCGGGGACCCGGAGCTGATCTCGGTGGCCGGCCGCCGAGCCCTGATGGAGGCCGACGTCGTCGTCGCCGACCGGCTCGCGCCGCGCGAGCTGCTCGGCGACCTGCCCGCCACGACCGAGATCGTCGACGTCGCGAAGCTTCCCCACGGCCGCTCCGCGCGGCAGGAGGAGATCAACCGGCTGATCGTCGAGCGAGCGCGGGCCGGGCAGCGTGTGGTCCGGTTCAAGGGTGGCGACAGCTTCGTCTTCGGCCGCGGATTCGAGGAGATCCTGGCGTGCCGGAAGGCCGGCATCGCGGTGCACGTGGTCCCGGGGTTGTCGAGCCCGCTGGCTGTCCCCGCGGTCGCCGGGATCCCGGTGACGCACCGGCATGTCGCCCATGAGTTCACCGTCGTCTCCGGGCACCTCCCGCCCGGTCACCCCGAGTCGCTGGTGGACTGGGAGGCGCTCGGGCGCCTGCGCGGCACGCTGCTGCTGATGATGGCCGTCGAGAACGCACCGGCCATCGCCGAGGCCCTGATCGCCGCGGGTCGCGAGAAGGGGAGCCCGGTCGCCGTGGTGTGCGACGGCTCGATGCCGGGGGAGCGGACGGTGCTCACCTCGCTCGGCAGCCTCGCGGACGACCTCGACCGGCACGTCGTACGCCCTCCGGCGATCATCGTGGTCGGTGACGTCGTCGCGGTCGCCCACCCTGACCCCTCCTCGGGTGGGGCAGACTCAGCGGCGTGGCAGAGCTGATCGAGGTCACGGACCCCGACGACCTCCGCCTCGCCGACTACCGCGACCTGCGCGACGTCCAGCTCCGCACCCATCTCGAGACCGAGCACGGGTTGTTCCTCGCGGAGGGGGAGAAGGTCGTCCGCCGGGCGGTCGAGGCAGGCTTCACGCCGAGGTCGTTCCTGATGACTGCGCGGTGGCTCGAGGGGCTCGGCGACGTGCTCGACCGCTGCCAGGCACCCTGCTTCGTCGTCTCCGGGGCGCTCGCCGAACGGGTCACGGGCTTCCACGTCCATCGCGGCGCCCTCGCCTCCCTCGAACGCCGGCCGCTGCCGGCTCTCGACGCCGTACTCGACGGTGCGCGTCAGGTGCTGGTCCTCGAGGACGTCGTGGACCACACGAACGTGGGTGCGATCTTCCGCTCCGGCGCGGCGTTCGGCTTCGAGGCGGTGCTGCTGGCCCCACGGTGCGCCGACCCGCTCTATCGGCGGTCGATCAAGGTCGGCATGGGCGCGGTCTTCACCACACCCTGGACCCGGCTCCCGGACTGGTACGACGCACTCCCGTACCTCTCCGCCCGCGGCTTCACGACCGTGGCCCTGACGCTGGCCGACGACGCGTCCGAGCTCGAAAGGGCCGTGGGCGGCCTGGACCGGGTCGCGTTGGTGCTCGGCTCGGAAGGGCACGGTCTGTCGCCCCGATGGGAGCGGAGCGCCGACCGTCGCGCGGTGATCCCGATGCGTGCCGGCA
>JAFMQY010000149.1 GCA_017354415.1 Nocardioides sp. | reverse complement strand
GGTGACCCAGGTCAGGGCAGTCCCGGGGAGCCGGAGCAGCTCGGCGTACTTCGAGGCGACGGCATAGGCGCCGAGCGCGGCTGGACCGACGATCGCGTCGAGGATGGCGAAGTCGAGGCGGAGGTTCAGGAGGGTGATCACGCCGCCCACCTGACCGCGCATGCCGTAGCTGATGACGTCACGAGCGACTCGTCGATCCGGGCGACCCCAGACCCGGCGCAGGAGCTGGGGCAGGCTCAGGCCGAGCCGGTGGGCGACCCTGAGCCACGCGCCGACACCGACCAGGATGTCGGCGAGCCCGAGGCCGACGACGACCGCCATCCCCCCGCCGGCGCCGGCCGCGACGGCGACCAGGTAGCAGGGCAGGAACCCCAGCTCCTCGCCCGCGATGACCGCGTCGCCGCCCCGCTGGTCCTGGATGCCCTGGAGGGACGTCTTGCCCAGGGTCAGCAGCAGCTGGGTGGCCACGGTGAGCCCGGCGAGCGCAACCATGGACACCGGGTAGTGCGGGAAGAACACGGGGGCCAGCACCGGGGTCGCGACCAACCAGAGGACGGTCCCGAGCAGGGCGCCGACGACGGCAACGGCCGCCAGCGTGGGTCCGAGCCGGGGGAGCTCTCGCCGTGCCGGTGCGAGGAAGTAGGCGAGCGCTCCGGGAAGGCCCGCCACGCACAGAACGCCGACCAGCCCGGGGAGCATGCGCAGCAGCGCATAGATGCCGACCTCGGCCGGGCCGCCGGTGCGGGCCACGACGATGGTGCCGACGGTGACCCCGATCAGGGCCAAGACCCTGGCCGAGCAGTTGGCCAGGACCGTGCGCAGGCCGTCGCCGGGACGTCCGGCGAGGCCGCGCAGCGACCCGATCCCGAGACTCATCTGACCATCTCCTCTCGGCGCGCGCTGGGCTGGGGCCTTTCCTGGCGCTCGATGACGAGCACCAGGGCGGCGATCAGGCCGAGCCAGGTCCACAGGTGCCGGAAGTGCAGCACCTCGTAGAACGTCGAGGACACCGCTGTGGCGGGCAAGATGACGACCAGGAGCCACGCGCGCGGGACGATCGCCTCGTACTCGGGAGGGAGACGTCCGATGAGCAGTCGGATGCATCGCGCCGCCATCGCGCCGCCGAGCACGAAGAGCGAGATCTCACCCAGCACACCACGTTCGAGGAGGGCAGCGAGGTAGTCGTTGTGGGCTTCCTTGACGTACGGCGCCTGGGTCCGCTCGAGCGTGGTCTTGGTCTGGCCCGGGCCGTACCCGGTTCCGTCGCCCTGGAGGAACAGGTGGAAACCCTCCTGGAGGATCGTCGCCCGCTGGCTCTCGGAGCCGCCGCTGCGGGCAAGGGAGTCCCGGATGAGCGGCACGCTGTTGGCCATCTGCTGCCGCACCTGGTCGAGGTTCACCTGGGTCTCGACATAGGTGACGAGGCTCGCTCCGATGGTCACCGTTGCCACCAGCGTGAGGACACCCGCCCGCACGCCGCGACGGCGGTACGCGGAGATGGCGAGAGTCAGGGTCGCCCCGAGCACCAGGGTGAGCAGGGCGCCGTTCGAGCCGGTGAACGTGATCGCGGTGAGCAGCATGACGTAGGTGAAATGGCGCACGGTCGCGGAGCGAGGGCGCCGGCACGCCGCGATCACGAACAGCGACATGACCAGGTAGTTCCCGGCCAGGTTCGGGTCTCCGAACGTGTACGCCGCCCGGGCGCCGTCGCGCGCGGTGACGCCGCTGAGGGGGGAGAACCCGACGAGGTAGGCGACCACCACGACAGACGCGTAGACCGCCGCGGTCCGGCACCAGGCTGTGGTGACGGCCGAGACGATCCGTGCGTCCCGGGACCCCAGCGCGAGGGTCATGCCCCACAGGAACAGCAGGGCGTCCTGGGCCAGAACGAGGAGCGTCGACAAGGGGGCGCCCGAGGTGGCGGAGGCGAAGGCGCCGCCCATCATCAGGCCGGAGACCCCGACGACGTAGGGGAAGGCCAGCGGGATCCGGTTCCGGCTGATCCACAGGAACGCCACGACGATGGCACCGCAGATGGCGACGTCGGCCACTCCGGTGTTGCCGGGGCCGGCTGGGTGCAGGAACGGCAGAAGGCAGGTGGCGGCCCCGGCCAGGGCCGGCAGGATGCCCGAGTCGGTGCCGCTCGCCGCGACCGGGGCGGACTGCTGGGGGACCATCGTGGCGGTCACCGGCGCCTCCGCTCCCACCGGGGATAGGCGGGGAGGCGCGCCAGCAGCCCGAGGTGGTCGGACCCGAAGGTCTCGTCGTTCGCGGTGGCGGCCACCTCGCCGAGGCCCACCAGCGCGACGGCGTACCACAGCGCGCGGGGGAGGCCCAGGTCCTCCAGCCCGGAGGCGAGGAAGTCCCGGACCGTGGCCGAGAACCAGGACGAACCGAGCAGCCCGTACCTCACGCCGGTGCCGAACCCGTTGCGGCGCAGACCGGGATGTCCCAGCACGCGGGCGCCCGGGCGGGTGTGACGGTCCAGATAGAGGCAGTAGCTGAGGGCGAACCGCGCCAGGTCACGCAGGGGGCATCCGGCCATCGTTCCGGACTCCCAGTCGATGACTCCCGAGACCCGGTCGTCGGTGACCAGGACGTTGCCGAACCAGAGGTCTCCGTGCACGGCCGTCCTGGGCAGCACCTGGTCACGGAGCATCTCCTCGGCGAGGTCGAGGCGACCCAGGGCAGCGGGAAGGTCGGGGTGGCCGTCCCACCGGCCGGCGACGTCATCGCGCACGTTCGTGGCCCAGCGCAGCGGCATGGCCGCGCCGCACGTCTGCTGCTGGAAGGTGCGCAGCCAGTCACCGACCCGACGGAAGTCGGCGCGGACGGCGTCCCGGCGGGCGGTGTGCAGCCACCCGTGGTAGCTCACGCTCATCGGGGTGCCCGGAAGGGCGGTGGACACCAGCACCGTCGTCCCGCTGCCTCCGGTCGACTCCACGTAGCGCGGGATCGTGTCGCGGATCGCGCCGAGCGGGAGCCGCCTGATGGCGACCAGCATCCGCCCCTCGGCCTCGACGGCGACGGAGGCTCGAGGCGTGGTCGGGACCTTCACCGCCACCCGCTCCCGCAGCCCGCTGCCGGAGGTCGCCAGAAAGGTCAGCTTGGCGTCGGGATCCTTCGACATCGACAGGAGGAGGCCACGAGTCGTGCCGCTCTCGAGCCCCGCCACCTGTGGCGGAAGCCCGGATCGACGTGGCGACGGCACGGTCATGTCCGGGTCCCGATCAGCACATGACCGCCGACCGCCGATCCGGTCCAGGACCACGGGACCCGACGGACCACCGCGAGCGCAGCATGGGCGGGCAGCCAGGCCCAGGTGAGGCCGGGCGGCACCGCCGCCACCCGCTCCCAGAGCTGGCGATGGGCGACCGGATCCTCGTCGACGGTCACCAGGGCGTGGCGGGTCCCGGGGAGGACGAGCAGCTCGCGCTCGACCGTCAACCCACTCCTGCGGGCCGTCCGGCGCAGCTGCCGGCGCCCGAAGACACGGTCGGTGACCAGCACGACAGGCTCACCGCGGGCCACGCGGCGTAGCTGCCGCGGCGCCGGGTCCCGCAACACCAGGCAGTCGGGTGGGCACAGCACGAGCCAGGGCGCCGAGCTCGTCGCCGGGTCGGGTGACAGCCCGACCGACAGGTCGTGCGGTAGGGCCTGCCCCGACGCGCGCGCAGAAGGACGCGGTCGTAGACGGCGCGGGCGCTCGCCTCGGGTGCGTGTCATGCTCACCTCCGATCCCCCGTTCGCCATGGACGTCACACCGCCATCGCCAACGACTGGGACGCGAGACCCGAGCGATAGACCTCGTCGAGGACCTCCGCCAGGCTCTCCGCGTCGTACGCCGCGCCGGCCAGGTCGCGACCTCCGTGGCTGAGCCGGTCGGCCAGGTCCGGGTCGTCGAGGATCCCGTCGAGCGCCTCGGCCATGAGGTCGGGGCGGCCGGCAGGGACGAGCACCCCGCTCCGGCCCGGGACCACGAGGTCCGGCACCGAGTTGACCGAGGTGGCGACGACGGGGAGACCGCAGCGCATGGCCTCGACGATCGCGCAGGGCAGGCCCTCGTACCGGCTGGACAGGGCGAACACGTCGAACGCCGGCAGCATCTGCGCGACGTCGGAGCGCTCGCCCACCATCAGGAAGCGGTCGCCCAGGCCCGCGTCTGCGGCCTTCTTGCGCATCGTCTCCAGCAGCGGCCCGCCCCCGATCCACACCACGAGTGCCTCAGGGTGGCGCAGCCGCGCCAGAGCCGCGAGAAGGTGCTCGGGCGCCTTCTGGTAGTCGGCTCGCGCCACGGTGCCGACCACGGGGACGTCGTCGGGGAGGCCGAGCAGGGCCCGCGCCACCGCGCGTGTGTGGGTGTCGCGAGGCACGGTGACCGACTCCACCACCGGCGCCACCGTGCGCACGTTCGTCGGACGGGCCAGACCTCGCCGCAACGCCTCGGCCGCCACGCCGGTGCCGATCGCGAGCACGTAGTCGGTGATCCGGGCGAGCCGTCTCTCGACGGCCACGTACGCCGCGTGCCGGACGGGATCCATGAAGTCGTGGAAGGGGAATCCGTGGTAGGTGTGGACCACGACCGGAACCCCGGCACGGCGCGCTGCGAGGCGACCCAGCGCGCCGGCCTTGGCGCTGTGGGTGTGCACCACGTCGAACGACTCCCGCCGACAGATGGCGGTCAGGCGGGCGAGCGCGATCGCGTCGCTGCGCGGCGCGATCGGCGAGACGAGGGAAGGCTCGATGACGACCCGCATGCCGGCCGCGAGGGCGCGGTCGGTGAGGGCGCCGCCCTCACCGGTCACGATCGTGACCCGGTAGCGGTCGGGATCGAGACTGAGGGCCCCCCGCAACGCGACACCGCCCGCCCCGGCGATGAAGCGGGTGACGATCTGGGCGACCTCGATGGGTGCGGCGCTCATCCCGACACCTCCGCGCGTGTGCTGGTGACGGGGGCGAGGAGGTCGCGCAGGGGGGGCCGGGGAGAGTGTCCGAGCTGGAGCTCGTAGCACGGCAGCCGGTCCACGAGCCGGCGCGCCACCTCGTCGACCGGGGCCATCACCGGTCCTCGTCCGGTGGCGAGGGCGAGGGTCGCAGCCATCGGCCAGAAGCGCATGAGCTCGCCGGCCGTCATCGTCCCCGCGACGAGCGCCCGGTGGGCCTCGTCCGGATCCACGGGACGCAGTCGTCCCACGCCGGCGTCACGCCGTACGACGACGATCGCGGCCGGCTCGAGCCGCGGCACCGTGCGCCCGCCATGGACCTCACGACGTCCATGAGCGGCGCGCGGGCCCGTCTGGACCGTCGTCCCGGCGTCCTCCGGGATCCGGAGTGGCTCGCGGAGCCCATAGGTGATCCGGCCGTCGCTGACGGCCAGGTTGTCGCACGTCACTCGGGCGCGCGACGCCAGCTCCCGCGAGACGAGACTCGACTTGCCGACACCGCCGGGCCCCGCGAGGGCGAACACGGTGCCGTTGACCTCGAGCACCGAGACGTGCAGCGGCGCCATCCCACGCAAGGAGGCCCACCACAGCACGGGGTAGTGCAGCAGCACTTCCCCACGCAGCGAGCGGAAGCGGGTCGGAAGGGCGCGGGCGGCCACGTTCTCCTTGGCCGACGGGTCCCAGCACGACTCCACCCGCAGGCGGTCGCCGTCGACCAGCCAGCGCTGCCGGTAGCCCGAACCACCGGCACTCGAGAGCTCGACGCCCCCGTCGGGGTGCCGGGTGGCGCCCCGTGTGACCGGGAGCCCCGGACCGAAGCCGGTGGCATCTGCCTCGACCTCCGCCAGGACGACGTCCGGCTCTGCCGGGAGCCCGAGGACCCCCGGCGATCCGGCTGCCCGGAGGACAGCGTCGCGGAAGCGGTGCGAGCGTGTGTCGATCGCGACGACGGCCGCGCCTGTGGTGAACGTGATCTGGTTCATCGCGGGCCGTGCTTCCCCGCGGCGTCGGACGTGTCCGAGGACTCGGTCTGGACCAGGTCATCGAGCGGGACCGCCGGGCCGGAGCTGGCCTCGTCCTCGGACTGGCGCGACCTTTCCGCCGAGTGCCGGAGGGTCGAGCGCGTGAGCTCGATGATCCCGACCACCGGCCAGCGCAGCGCCGTCAACCGGTCGCGGAGGTGGTCGAGGTCGCGGACCCGGCAGGTGCCGGTCGACACCACCAGGACGCCGGCGGTGCGCTCGGCGCTGGCCGGGAGCGCGGCCAGGCTGCTGAAGTTCACCTCGACGGTCTGGAACGGGTCGGTCGACTGCTGCGGACGCTGCCCGTTGCGCAACGGGGCTATGGCAGACCGCGCGGGCGGCCTGTTCTCCCTCCTGACCGGCGCAGGGAGGCTCGCGAGGAGGGTGGTCGCGGCCGGCGCCTCCTTCTCCTCGACGGCCATGACGACCACCGTCTTGATGCCCTGTCGCCGGGCCGCCAGCCGTACCGAGGCCGCGACGTCGGCGGGGCTCTCGTCGGTACGGCCGAGCACCGGTGCGGACAGCGTCCGGGCGAGAGCGCGGACCCCGGCCACGCGAGGCGAGATCGTCTCGACGAGCACCGCGATCGCCAACCCCATCAACAGACCGAGCACCAGGCCCAATGCCGCCCTCGGCACGAGCGTGGAGCCGGCTCGCACCACTCCCGGGTTGTCGCCGTCGATCACAACGGCCTCGTCCGTCCCCAGCTTGGTGTCGAGCAGGGTCGAGCGTTCGGCCTGGAGCTGGGTGAGGTTGTTCTCGACGGACTGGATGCGTATCTGCAGTATCCGCAGGATCCGTCGGTTAGCAGAGTTGGCCTCGTTGATCAAGCTGGTCCGTTCTTCGTCGGCCTGTGTGATCTGCTTGTCCAGGGCCGAGATCCGATCGTCGAGCGCCGGCCTGCTGCCCTTGTTCATGAATGCCACGACCTGCTCCACCAGAGTGCGGGCCAGGGCACCGGCAGCGGTCCGGCTGGGCAGCGTCACCGAGACGTCGACGACCGGAGACTCCCCGAGGCGGGTCGCCGTGACGTGGTGCTGGGCGATGTCTGACGGGTTGGCCTTGATGTTCGCCTGGTCGAGCGCCTTGGCGACCAGCGTCGGCGTAGTCGCCAGGGCCAGGACCCGTGAGCTCAGGGCGTCGGCCTCGGTGGTCGACGCCGGGGCGGAGGAGTTGACCTGGATCCGGACGGAACCGGTCCAGGGTGCGCTCTGTCCCCGCGCGAGCCCGGCGACCAGCAGCACCGGCAACAGCGCACAGGTGCAGATGAGCAGCAGGTGTGCCCGGATGATCCGTTGGAATATCTCTTGCAGCGTCATTTGACGGATACCTTCTTGGTGGTGGACGCGACCTTCCCGAGGGTGTCGGTGACCCACAGGCGGACCGTGTAGGAGCCCGAGTTCCGGTAGGTGCAGGTCGTCGTGGGTGTCACCTGTTCGGCGGTGGTCTGGCCGTTGCCGCAGTCGAAGCGGTACGTCGCGATGCCGAACGGGTCGGTGTCGGTGGAGCCGGAGCCGTCAGCCACGATCGACCCCCCGCGCCGGATGTTGCTGCTCGAGAGCGACAGGACGGGGTTGGGGGCGGAGTCCGCCAGCACCTTGATGTTCACCTTCGCCGTCGAGTTCAGTCCGAGGGTGTCGGTGACCTTCACCGAGGGCGAGTAGTTGCCGGCGGTCGCGTAGGTGCACGTGGCGGTGGTTGCGGTCCCGGTCTGAGCCGGCGTGCCGTTGCCACAGCTGAACGAGTAGCTGACGATGGGCCTGCCGTCCGGGTCCGTCGATCCCGAGGCGTCGAGAGTGATCGGCATGGTGACGTACCGCTGCGAGGGCGTCACCGAGAGGACGGCCTTCGGCGCCTGGGCCGCCCTGGCCACGACGGACGTCGTCCAGGTGTCGGTCGCACCGGAAGCGGTGGACACCGTCAGCGTCACCGTGAAGGTCCCGGTGGTGGCGTAGTGGCAGGTCGCGGTGACACCGCTTGCGGAGGTCCCGTTGCCGCAGGTCCACGCGTAGCCGGCGATGGGCGATGCGGGCGAGGTGCTGGCCGAGGCGTCGAGCGCCACGTCCAACGGGATGGTCCCGCTGGTCGGGGTGGCGGTCGCGAAGGCCGCCAGGCCGCCGAACTCCAGGGCGCCCAGGTCGGCCGCGGGATCCGGGCCGTTGCCGGTGTTCGTGACGCCCGGATAGTCGATGGGCATGGTCCCGTCGTGGTCGGCGGGTGCCCAGGCGTTGAAGCCCGTGTACGCCGCGTCCAGAGCCGGGGACGTCGAGGTGAGGCGGAGGTCCCGCCCGGCGGCATTGACGAACGCCGGGTCGGCGCTCAGGCCGTGGGACTCCTGCCCGGTCGCCGTCACGGCGGCCGCGAGGGTGCTGTAGTTGGTCCCCGACCACACGACGACGACCCCCGCGGCGCTCTTGAAGAGCAGGTCCCGGTCGATGGTCGTGCCGGTCGTGGAGGTCGCGTCGACCCGGATCTCACCGACGGTGCGCGTGCTGTTGACGGCGTTGTCCATGGTGATGTTGTCGCTGGCGAAGCCGCCCGTCGAGCCGCCCTCGAAGTTGATGCCGGAGGTGGCGTTGCCGACCACCGTGTTGGACACGACCGTCGATCCGGGGCCGTTGGAGTTGTCGATGCCGTGGTCGCCGTTGTCGTAGATCACGTTGCGCCGGAAGACCGTGCCCGTGGCCCCGGTGAAGGCCTCCATGCCCGAGTCGTCGTTGCTGTACGACGTGCAGTCCTGGACCACGGTGTTCTGAGCGGACTGGCTGACGTCGATGCCGTCTGCGACGCGCGTTCCCGGCTTGATGTTCCGGTACGACGCGACGTCGGTGATCGTGTTGCCCTGTCCGCCCTGGACGCTGACGCCGTGGAACTGGTTGTCGTGGGTCGACGACGCGCTCAACGAGCTGCCGGTGTCGTTGGAGAAGCGGACCCCGATCGACTGGTTGGCGGACGACTCGATGTTGTCCAGCGACGCCTGCGAGGAGCTGTCCACCGTGACGCCGTAGGTGCCCGCGTCCGACACCGAGATGTGCGACAGCGAGACCCGCGACGTGGTGTCGAGGTAGACGCCGGCCAGGTTGGTGTGCGCGACCGTGAAGCCCGAGATCGCGTAGTCGCTGACGTTGCGCAGCAGCATCCCGAAGTTCCGGGCGCCGACGGAGACCGTGTGGCCGCTCGCGGGGTTCCCCCCGCCGATGTCGACGTACAGCTGGCCCGCTGTCGCGTCGTAGAAGAAGCTGTTCGCGGTCGTGGTGGTCGCGCTGGTCGCCGGGCTGAGCGCTGCGCCGTCCACCCACACCTCGGTGGGCGCGGTGGCGGACGTGTAGGCGTGCACCCATGCCGTGGTCGAGGTGGCGCTCCAGCCCGCGACGTCGGAGAGGTCGGTGGAGCCGTCGATCACCGTGGTGGGTCCCGAGCCGGTGATCGTGATCGGCGCAGCCTGCTCGCCCGACTTCGAGGCGGTGAGCTGCTCGTGGTAGGTGCCGGGCCCGACCTGGATCGTGTCGCCGGCGAGCGCGACCTTCGTCGCCGCTCCGATCGTGCAGAACGGGGAGGCGGAGGTGCCCGGGCCGGTGTCGGAGCAGCCGGCGCCCTGGGCCACGAAGTAGCTCTGGATGGTCCTGGTCGTCACGACCTCGTCGACGGTCGCCGTGTCGGTGAGACCCGCGCCGTCGGTCACGGTGAGGACGACGTGGTAGGTGCCGGGTGCGGAGTAGGTGTGCGTCGCGGTCGCGGCGCCCTGCGGACCGACCACCGTCCCGTCACCGAAGTCGTAGGTGTAGCTGACGATGCCCTGCGTGTCCGCGTCGTTCGACCCGCCTCCGTCGGCGGTGACCGTGGTCGACGGCGGCACCGCGACGCTCGGCGGGTTCAGGACCAGCGCGGCGTGTGGTGCGTAGTCGGAGGGCGAGCCGCTGGGCTGGAACTCCAGGGCGCCGCGGTCGGCGTAGGCCGGGGTTCCGGAGCCGGTGTCCGGG
>JAFMQY010000272.1 GCA_017354415.1 Nocardioides sp. | reverse complement strand
CCACTGATCCTTCCGGCGACGGCCGGGGGCATGGGGCTGCTCGACGACGCCTGGGTGTTCGCGGACACCGTGCTGCGGTTCGCGTGGACGCGCCGGGGAGACTGCTCGCCGTAGGTGGAGGCGGCTGAGCGGATTCGGAGCCTCCTGGGCCCGCTCCGTAGACTCGCAGCCCGTGGCACTCACCATCGGCATCGTCGGTCTTCCCAACGCCGGCAAGTCCACGCTGTTCAACGCACTGACCAAGAACGACGTACTCGCGGCCAACTACCCGTTCGCCACCATCGAGCCGAACGTCGGCGTCGTCGGCGTCCCGGACGCCCGTCTCCAGCCCCTCGGTGAGCTGATGGAGTCGGCCCGCATCGTGCCCGCCACCGTCGAGTTCGTCGACATCGCCGGCATCGTCCGGGGCGCATCCGAGGGCGAGGGTCTCGGCAACAAGTTCCTCTCCCACATCCGTGAGTCCGCGGCGATCTGCCAGGTGACCAGAGTGTTCCGTGACGACGACGTCACCCATGTCGACGGCGAGGTGAATCCCGAGTCCGACCTCACCACCATCCAGACCGAGCTGATCCTGGCCGACCTGCAGACCCTCGAGAAGGCGATCCCGCGGTTGGAGAAGGAGGCGCGCGGCAAGAAGGAGATGGGCGCCGTCGTCGACGCCGCCCGCGCCGCCCAGGAGGCACTCGAGGGTGGGACAGCGGTGATCGCGGCCTCTGTCGACTCGTCCCTGCTGCGGGAGCTGTCGCTGCTGACGGCGAAGCCGTACATCTACGTCTTCAACTGCGACGCCGACGAGCTCACGGACGACGAGCTCAAGAAGTCGATGCAGGACCTGGTCGCGCCGTCCGAGGCGATCTTCATGGACGCGAAGTTCGAGGCGGAGCTCGTCGAGCTCGACTCGGACGAAGAGGCGCACGAGATGCTCGCCGAGCTGGGCATCGAGGAGTCCGGTCTCGACCAGCTCGCCCGTGTCGGCTTCGACACCCTCGGCCTGCAGACCTATCTCACCGCCGGCCCGAAGGAGACCCGCGCCTGGACGATCCGCAAGGGCGCCACCGCCCCCGAGGCCGCGGGCGTCATCCACACCGACTTCCAGCGCGGCTTCATCAAGGCCGAGATCGTGTCGTACGACGACCTCATGGCCGCCGGCTCCCTCCTCAAGGCCCGCGAGGCCGGCAGGGTCCGGATGGAGGGCAAGGACTACGTGATGCGTGACGGTGACGTCGTGGAGTTCCGCTTCAACGTCTGAGGCAGCCGCCGGTGTGAGACGTTGGGGGCGTGATGCTGATCCCTCCGCCCATCCTGGCTCTCGGCGCGGGTGTGGCCCAGCGCCTTCTGTCCGGCGAACCGCGACCTCGATCGGCCGCACGCATGGCGGCCGCGGGTGGAGTTGCCGTGGGATCGGTCGCGATGGCCTTCGGGGCGGCCCGCACCTTTCGGAGGCTCGGGACGACGTTGGATCCGATGGAGCCGTCCGAGGCCTCGGTCCTGGTCAGGACCGGGCCGCACGCCGCGACTCGCAACCCGATGTACGTCGGCCTCACCGGGGTGCTCGTCGCCAACGCCATCCGCCTCGGCTCGTGGAGGACGGCATTGCCGATATGCGCCTTCGTGACGGTGATCGACCGGGTGCAGATCGCCTCGGAGGAGGCGGCGCTCCTGGCCCGGTTCGGCGAGGACTTCGAGGAGTACCGCGCGAAGGTGCCCCGGTGGGTCGGGCTTCGCACCCTTGGTGCCTGGTCGCCGGTCGCCGCCGGAGGACAATCCGACCATGCGCATCGAGTTCACGCTCGACTGCTGTGACGTGGAGCGTGCCGAGGAGTTCTGGACGTCGGCGCTCGGCCTCGCGGTCGACGGGCGCATCGAGGGTCGGTACGTCGCGCTGAGTGGGCACGGCGTCGCGTTGACGTTGCAGCGAGTGCCGGAGGCGAAGACCGTGAAGAACCGGATGCATCTCGACCTGCTCGTCGACGACGTCGAACGGGAGGTCCAGCGCCTCGAGGGCCTCGGCGCATCCCGACTCACGGATCAGGCCCATCACGAGTTCGGGCAGACCTGGTTCGTCCTCGCAGACCCAGAAGGCAACGAGCTCTGTGTTGCGCGAGATCCAGAGGGCTAGGTTCACGACGTGCCGCTGATCGTGCTGACGAACCGGATCCCGGCGTCGCCGGCGCGGTGCTTCGAGATGAGCCTCTCGGTCGAGGCCCACACTGCATCGATGAGGCATTCCGGCGAGCGAGTGGTCGATGGCGTGACGTCGGGTGTGCTGGGCCTGGGCGAGACGGTCACGTGGCACGCGCGGCACTTCGGGATCCCGTTCAGGATGACCTCGCGCATCACCGAGCTCGAGCCGCCGACCCGGTTCGTCGACGAACAGGTCTCGGGCCCGTTTCGCCGCTGGTGGCACGAGCACCGGTTCGAACCGGTCGCTGACGGCACCCTGATGACGGACGTGGTCGAGTTCGAGTCACCTGCGAGAGCGATCGGACGCATCGTCAACCGCGTGGTGCTGACCAGGTACCTGACCATGCTGCTTCGGCAGCGCAATGACTGGCTTGTCGAGGCCCTGTCGTCGCCGTCCTCGCCCGGTTCGTGACCAGCCGCGCTGGAGGGTCCGATGACCCGCCGTCCGTCAGTCCGGTGCCCCGGCTGTGGCCGCCTCGTGGATCTCCTTGCGCCGCATGATGCGCCACGCGACGTACGAGATGATGCCCGTGACCAGGGGCAGGGCGTAGGTCAGGGCGCGGTAGACCAGAACACCCGCGACGACCGTGCTCTGCGACTCCTCGCCGAGCACCGCGACGTAGACCGCCGTGTAGACGACCTCCGCCACACCGATGGCACCCGGCGTGATCGGGACGATCGTGGCGACCCGGCCGGCGGCGTAGAGGAACAGCCCCATGGACATCGGCATCTCGGAGTGGGTGACGCCGCAGGCCCAGAGAGAGCCGACGAGGAGGAAGCCGTTCAGCACGTAGCCGCCGACGATGCAGACGCAGAGGGCAGTGGCATGGCCGCGGACCAGGTGCAGCGTGTCGGCACGCAGGACGCGCGCGCGGTCGGGCCAGGTGGTGATCCGCGGCTTGTCGAAGACTCTCCGGAAGGGGTTCACGCAGGCCTGGCAGACCCGTCCGACGAGTGCCGCCAGGCGCTCGCTCCGCGCGATCGCGACGAGCAGGATCACCGTGATCGTGGTGACCACGAGCGCGATCGACCCGATCAGCCAGATGTTGTGACTGCCGGTCTTGGCGGGCTGGCCGACGAGCACCCACAGCACCATGAACAGACCGGGACCCGCGAACACCAACGCGTCGGTGATCACGCTGACACTGACCGTGGCGCCGGCGAACCGCTCGGTGCTCACTCCCCAGCTGCGGAGAACGACGTACTGGGTCGCGGTGCCGGAGGGGCCTGGGATGACGTTGCTCACGGCGGACGACGACTCGCGGGCGATCAGCGAGCGCAGGAACGACAGGCCCGGGATCACAGGTGGGTACGCCGCCGCCAGCAGCACGCGGATGACGAGGCCGCCGATGAGGAGGACGGTGAACGTGACGGCCGACATCGATCGGATGGCCGCCCAGACGTCCTCGAGGCTGCCCAGCTCCGGGATGATGACCACGAAGAGGAGCACCAGCAGCCCGCCTGACAGGGCGGCGCTCAGCACCTTCATCAGGACAGACGTGGGTCCCGGGCGCGCTCCCAGCGCCTCGCCCCCCAGTGCCGCGGGGGCGTCGTTCTCCGGGCGACTGCCCTGCTCGGACATGCTCGAACGCTAGCGCGTCGGAAGGTCCAGGACCGTACGAAAAGCAAACTGCCGTTCCGAGAGGCCCGGGAACGACGTCAGACTCCGACCAACGTGTGTTCGCGGGGCGGCGCTCAGGTCGCGTCGCCGGACGCCTAGCGCTCTCGCCGGATGTCGCGCTTGGCCTGCCGGCGGGCTCCCATCGCCCTGGACGACGCGTCCTTCTTGATGCCGCCGGTGGTCTTCTTCACGCCGCGCGGCCGGCTCGTGGGTGGGGGC
>JAFMQY010000271.1 GCA_017354415.1 Nocardioides sp. | reverse complement strand
CTGCCGAAGGCGGCGGTGATGGTGTACTTGCCGACCCTCTTCACGCCCGTGAAGGAGGCGTGGGCCACGCCCTTCTTGAGCGTTCCGGACAGCGACTTGATGGTGTGGGTGCCCCTCTTGAGGGTGAACTTCACCTTGCCGGTGCCGGCCAGGCCGCCCACATTGCCCTTGACCGTCGCCGTGCCGGTGGCGACGTTCGTCCTGGCGTTGTACGACGCCTTGACGCTGGTCGTGCTCGCATCCTTGACGATCTTGGTGGTCGCGGGGTTGTTGGCGGAGTCCGCCAGCGTCGTGAGGCCGGCCGTGTTCACACACGGGCCGAATGACCCGTCCGCACTCGGGAAGTCGAACGTGCCGAGCTGGTTCCCGCTGTCGTCGAAGCCCACGAGGTGTACCAGGCCGGCGTCACCCAGCTTGAGGGTGTAGGTGCCGACCTTGGTCGACCTCACGAGAGTGTTGCCGGTGCCGTTCGCCGTCGTGCTGCCATCACTCTCATTACCCAAGGGGCTCATCGGGACCTTGATGCTGGAGCCGACGTGTCCGTTCGTCGGGGTAGTGGTGATCTTGGCGCTGAACTGCGTGGCACCGGTCAGCGCCGCCTCAGCCAACCCGGTAGTCGTGGCGTCCATGGACAACAGCAGGGTCGTCCCGAGCTTGCCGGTCTGGCCGGCGGCAAGCGAGGCCGGGGGCTTGTTCACGGCGAAGTTCGCGCCGACGGTCGCCAAGCCGGAGCAGCTGTAGCTGAGTGCCGCGGTCTCCTCACCGGCGGCCAGGGCCGGGGACGCGACAGCGCCGACGGTGAGGGCGGCGGCACCGGCCGCGCCCACGAGTTTCAGATTGGTACTGCGAACAGACATCGGGGGACCCTCCCAGGGTGTGATCGGGCAGGGCCGACAGACCCCGCGGGGGCACTTCATCACACGGAGCCCGGAACGCGCCAGTGTGACCCGCACCACGCGAAGAGCTCTCAGGAACGTGGTTTCAGGGCCGGATGATCCGCTCGAGGATCCTGCCGCCGACCAGCCAGACCACGGCCGCCAGACCCCAATTGACGATGGCGTTCTTGGTCGCCGCCGCGTGGCTGTGGCCCGACCAGTGGAAGACCCCGTCCTTGCCGGTCGAGAAGACACCGAGGTCGAGCTTGTCGGCGGTGTCGAGCACGAACTTCACGAGGCCGTTCGCGGGGTTGGCTTTCAGAGCGACACAGAGCGCGCCGGTGGCCAGGATCAGGGCGGCGACGACACAGAGGATCCAGATCACCTGCGCGAGCCGGGCTCGTACCTGTCGGACCACCGCCTTGGCCGCGGCCATGCGGTCGGTGCGGGTCTCCTCAACCGGCTTCTCGTCCACAGCGCCCTCGATCTCGTGTGCCCTGCGTGCCATGTGCGAAGGATGTCACAGCCCCGGTCTGTGCGCAGGACCAGCGCGGAGGCTCAACGGCCCTCGAACCTGGCCTTCCCGGGGCCGTTCTCGATGAACGACGTCATCCCGATCCGGCGGTCCTCCGTCGCGAACAGCGCTGCGAACTGCTGGCGCTCGATGGCCAGCCCGGTGTCGAGATCCGCCTCGAGACCGGAGTCGATCGACTCCTTGGCCGCGCGTACGGCGTACGTCGCGGCGGTGCGGAACCGACCCGCCCACGCCAGCGCCTCGTCGTACACCCGGTCGGCGGGGACGACCCGGTCGACGAGCCCGATCGCAAGCGCCTCGTCCGCCTTCACGAACCGCCCGGTGAAGACGATGTCCTTGGCCCGGCTCGGACCGACCAGGCGGGCCAGCCGCTGGGTGCCGCCGGCGCCGGGGATGATCCCGAGCAGGATCTCGGGCTGGCCGAGCACGGCGTCGTCGGCCGCGAAGCGGACGTCCGCGCACAGCGCCAGCTCGCAGCCGCCTCCGAGGGCGTATCCGGTGACCGCGGCGACGACGGGCTTGGGGATCCGGGCAACCGCGGTGAACGACGACTGGAGCGCGCCGGAGCGCTTCACCATGTCGACGTAGGTCATGTCGGCCATCTCCTTGATGTCCGCGCCGGCCGCGAAGACCTTCTCGCCGCCGTAGACCACCACCGCCTTGACGTCCTCGCGCGCGCTCGCTTCCTGCGCGGCGGCGCGGATCTCCTCCTGCACCTGGGCGTTGAGGGCGTTCATCTTCGGCCGGTCCAGCCGGAGGGTGGCCACGCCATCGCTGACCTCGAGCCGCACGAACTCCGCCATGGGCTTCCTTTCTCTCGGGATGGTCTCGACAAGCTCGACCAACGAACCTCCGGTGGTCTCGACCAGCCCGACCGCCGGCAGGACGAGCTCGACCACAAGTGGGGGATCTCCCGGCATTGTGCCGAGCGTCCGTCACAATGTCGCGCGTGACACCTCGGATGTGGAGCCACCCAGGCGAGACCGCCCCGGTCTGGCCCGGTCGCACCTGGCCGCTCGGAGCCGACTGGGGCGTCGAGGCGACCAACTTCGCGGTGCGCGCTCCGGAGGCCACCCAGGTGTGGGTATGCGTCTTCGACGACGACGGCCAGGAGACCCGGCATGAGCTGACCGAGGTGTCACTCGGCATCTGGCACGGCAAGGTCCCCGGCGTCGCGTCCGGCACCCGCTACGGGTTCCGCGCCGAGGGACCGTGGATGCCGGAGCTCGGGCTGCGCTTCAACCCGGCCAAGCTGCTCATCGACCCCTACGCGCGGGCGGTGAGCGGGGACCTCATCGACGACCCGGCGATCTTCGGCTTCGACCGCGCCGCGCCCGATCGGCGCAGCCGCCTGGACTCCGCGGCGTACGTGCCGAAGGGCGTGGTCCTCGGAGACACCGACCTCGCCTTCGACTGGGGTGACGACCAGCGGCCGTACACGCGCTGGCGCGACACCGTGATCTACGAGCTCCATGTCAAAGGGATGACGGTCCTGCACGACCGGGTCCCCGAGCACCTCCGGGGGACGTACGCCGGGCTGGCGACGCCGGCGGTCATCGACTACCTCCGAGACCTCGGCGTGACGGCGGTCGAGCTGATGCCGGTACACCAGTTCGTGAGCGAGCCCCGGGTGATGCGCCGCGGGATGAGGAACTACTGGGGCTACAACACGATCGGCTTCTTCGCGCCGCACCACGGCTACTCCTCCTCCGGCGACCGGGGCGGGCAGGTGCGTGAGTTCAAGGAGATGGTCAAGGCGTTCCATGCCGCCGGGCTCGAGGTCTACCTCGACGTGGTCTACAACCACACCGCGGAGGGTGGCGTCGACGGGCCGACCCTCTCGTTCCGAGGTCTCGACGACCGCGGCTACTACCAGCGGGTCGACCACCGGGCACCCGGTGAGCCGTTCAACGACATGTACTGGGACGTCACCGGTTGTGGCAACACCGTGGACACGTCGTACCCCGCAGCGCTGAGGCTGGTGCTCGACTCGCTCCGCTACTGGACGTCCCACATGCGCGTCGACGGGTTCCGCTTCGACCTGGCATCGGCGCTCATGCGCACGTCGCAGCGCGTCGACATGTCGTCCTCGCTGATGACCGCCATCGGACAGGACCCGACGTTGCGGCACGTGAAGCTGATCGCCGAGCCGTGGGACCTCTCGAGGGACGGTTACCGCACGGGCGAGTTCCCGCCGCCCTGGGTGGAGTGGAACGACCAGTACCGCGACACCGTCCGAGACTTCTGGCGTGGCCGCTCCGCCGGCATCCGCGCGGTCGCGACGCGTCTCGCCGGCTCGTCGGACCTGTACGCCGACGACGGACGCTCGCCGTACGCGTCGGTGAACTTCGTGACCGCTCACGACGGCTTCACCGTGCGCGACCTGGTCTCCTACAAGAAGAAGCACAACGAGGCCAACGGCGAGGGCAACCGGGACGGCTCGGACAACAACCGCTCGCAGAACTGCGGCGTCGAGGGCGAGACCGACGACCCCCAGATCGTGGCTCTGCGGCGGCGGCTCGCGGCGAACTTCATGGTCACCCTGTGCCTCTCCAACGGCGTACCGATGCTGAACATGGGCGACGAGCGTGGCCGGACGCAGGGCGGCAACAACA
>JAFMQY010000148.1 GCA_017354415.1 Nocardioides sp. | reverse complement strand
CCGTGTCCGACTCGGTGTCCGACTCGGGGTCCGTGCCCGGCTCGGGCGGGAACGCGGGCGGGTCGACCTGGGCCTCGACCGCGTCCGGGATCGCGGCCAGGTCTTCGGCGTCGAGGAGTACGTCGACCCCGATGCGCGCCGCCCGGGTGCGGGCCGCTTCCGAGCCGGCCGCGACGGCAATCACGCGCACCTGATGTCGATGGAGCAGGTCGACCGCCGCTGGGTCGAGCCCGGGAGCGTCGAGGGCGACCACCGCCGCGTCGGCCTGTCCGGCGCTGCTCGTCGCGAGCAGCTCGTCGACGTCCACGCACCGTTTGAGCACGACCATCCCGGAGCGGGCGGCGATCAGCTCGAGCACCGCGGACTCCCAGGCTGCGCCCGCGGCCACCACCAGGACGACGATCACGTCAGCCCCGGCCGACGACGGTGAGCGAGGGGTTGTCGGTGGAGGCGAGCAGCCGGAAGAAGCCCCGGGCGGCCCCATCGCCCATGCCGAGCACCAACATCCGGGACCCGTCGGCCCCGAACGCGTCGCTCGCCGGTGGCGCGTCGAGCACGGTCACTCCTTCCAGCACCGGACGGCCGCTGCACACCGGTGATCCGGCGCACCCGCTCCTGCTCCCCGGCCGGAGATAGACGTCGACGGCGTCGCCCACGCTCACCGATGCCGGCACCTGGTCAGGGGCGACCGAGACCGGCACCTCCCGCTGCGTGGCGTCCGTGGCCTGCCCCACCGCCGCCTCGGGCAGCAGCTCTCCAGCCCCGACCGCGCGGAGCAGCCGCAGGTCGGCGGGGAGCTGACGGTCCGCGCTCAGGTAGCGCGCGGCGTCGGCGTCGTCGGCGAAGTGGACGCGCCGCACGGTCAGGTCGTCGGCCGTGAGCACGTGTCCGGCGCCCATCGTGTCGCTGGCCGCCCAGACCGGCACCGTGTCGTCGGAGGTGCCGAGGACGAGCCCGCCGGCGAGAACCGAGACGGCGACGATCGCCACGCCGACCCAGAGTCGGGGGTCGCGCCACCCGGGCGCCGTCGCCCGTCGCGCGGCGGGCGTGGTCGCAGATTTGTCCGTGATCCCGAGATTCACCGGGTCATCATGGACCGAACCGCGCCGGAGCGGGAGCCACTGTCCACAGGTGACGGCGTCCCGGCCGGAACGGGCGATCACACGTGCAACGATGGCCCCATGGCTTCCGGCCCTCGGTTCCTCACGTTGGCAGACGTCGCCGAAGTGCTCAACACCTCCAGCGCCCAGGCCTACGCCCTCGTCCGCCGCGGCGACCTGCCCGCGATCAAGATCGGAGGCCGCGGGCAGTGGCGGGTCGAGGCCAGCCAGCTCGAGGCCTACATCGAGCGGATGTACGACGAGGCCCGCGAGTTCGTCGACACCCATCCGTTCACCGAGGCCGACTGAACCGGCTCCCGAGGACAGGTGGCGAGGCTCAGCCGACCTGCGAGCCGAGCGTGATCCGCACGCTCATCAGCGAGCTCCCGCGGTGCACGGTGAACGTGACCGTGTCACCCGGCTGGTGCGAACGGATCGCCACGATCAGGGCGATCCCGTCGGACACCTTCTGGCCGCCCACCTCGGTGACCACGTCGCCCTTCTCGAGCCCGGCCTTCGACGCGGGACCGTCGGAGCTGACGCCCAGGATCTTCGCGCCGGAACCACTGCCGTCGCCGGTGTCCACGGTGGCGCCGATCACCGGGTAACGCGCCTCGCCGGTGCGCAGGATCTGGTCGGCGGTGATCTTCACCTGGTCGATCGGGATGGCGAACCCGACACCGATGTTGCCGGCTTCGCCCGTGGTACTGCCGCCGGTGGTCGCGATCGCGGAGTTCACCCCCACGACCTGTCCCATCAGGTCGACGAGCGGGCCGCCGGAGTTGCCGGGGTTGATGGCCGCGTCGGTCTGCACCGCGTTGATGTACGACGAGTCCGAGGCCGAGTCGCTGGTCGTCACCGGCCGGTCGAGGGCACTGACTATGCCGGCGGTCACCGTCGAGCTCAGGCCGAGCGGTGAGCCGAAGGCGACCACCTGGTCGCCGACCCGGAGGATCCGCTCGGTGCCCAGGCTGGCCGGGGGCAGGCGCGGGCCGTGCTTCACGTAGAGGACGGCCAGGTCGTAGGTCGGGCTGCGGCCGACCACCGTCGCGGCGTACGTGTCGCCCTTCTCGTCGACGATCTCGATCGGTCCGTCGTGCTCGACGGCGTCGGCGACCACGTGGTTGTTGGTGATGTAGTGCCCCGACCGGTCGAGCACGAAGCCGGAGCCGGTGGCGCCGTCCTTCCGGCCCTGGTACTGCGCGAGCACCTGGATCGTGCTCGGCAGCAGGCGCTGGGCGACCGCCGCGACCGAGTGGTTGCCGGCCGGGAGCGGGGCCTTGGACACCGCGCCGGAGTCGGCCAGCCCGCCACCGAGCTGACCGTCGGTGGAGGATCCGTGCAGGTTCTCGTAGACGGCGCCGCCGAACACGCCGCCGATCACGCCGATCACCAGGGCGACGGCGGCCACCACGGGCCACAGCCAGCCCGGAAAGCGGTCGCGGCTCGACGGTGGCGGACGGTGCTGGACCGGGTAGGGCTGAGTGCCCGGCGGAGGGTACGTCGGTCGCTCACCGTAGGGCGCGGCGTACGGGCCGTAGCGGCCGGACGGGGCGGGTCCCGGGGGTGTCCATTGGTGAGGTGGCGTCTGCTCGCGGGGTGGTAGCCAGCCCTGCTCGCCGCGGGGGTCATCCGAGGGCGGTCCCCATGAGAGGGGCGCGGTGTCCTCGTTGCTCGGCTGCTCGTCGCTCACGCGGTCCTGACTCTTCCACCCGGGGGCGCACCGGCGTTCCGGTGCGGCTCAGGGCCGACCGGCCCTATGGCGCGAGTGTACGTGGCGCGTCGTGGGCCGAGCGCGGAGTGGCCGGGGCCTTGCGATCGTGGTCGGCGAGCCGGCCACCCTCGATCAGCGACGTGATCGCGCCGCCGAGTGAGCCGCCCAACGGGTTGTCGACGGGCCGGACCACGGCGCCGGGAGCGTTGGCGGGCGACGCGCCCAGGGCCAGGACCCCCATCACGGCCGCACCGACAGCACCACCGCTGATCCCGGTCAGGCCGAGATGGCGACGGCGCACCGACGTCTCGCGGGCACCGGTCAGCGCGGAATGCTCGGGCAGACCCCAGCCCGCCATCAGTCCGCTCACCATCAGGGAGCCTTTGAGGGACGACGGCGCTGTGGCCCCGGCGTACTGCATGGTGGACAGCCGGGTCTTCACCCAGCCCTCACGCTCGACCGCGTCGCGGCACTGGTGGCAGGAGTGGACGTGGTCCCACGCCCGCTCCTCGTCGTCCGGGGACAGCTGACCGTCGAGGAGTGCGCTGACTCGGGTTCCGAGGTGGAGGATCACGGCAGCGTCCCGTGGGCCAGGCCCGGCGTCGGCGCCGCGGGACCCTGGTAGCGGGTGCGGCCCTGGGCCGGGGCGCGGTGGGCCAGCGCCGAGCGGAGCATGGCGCGGCCACGGTGGATGCGGGAGCGGACCGTGCCGAGCTTGGCGTCCAGGATCTGCGCGATCTCGTCGTACGAGAGGCCCTCGACGTCGCACAGCACGACGGCCGCCCGGAACTCCGGGGGCAGCGTCGACAGCGCGCGCTCGATGTCGTCGTCGAAGGTCTGGTCGGCGTACGCCGTGTCGGGGCTCGGCACGTCGCTGTGGAGGCGGTCGGCGCGGTCGTCGGAGAGCGCGTCGAAGCGGATCCGCTGCTTACGGCGCGCCTGGTCGAGGAAGAGGTTGGTGGTGATCCGGTGGATCCAGCCCTCGAGGGTGCCGGGCTGGTACGTCGAGAGGCTGCGGAAGACGCGGACGAAGACCTCCTGGGTGAGGTCCTCGGCGTCGTGCCGGTTGCCGGTCAGCCGGAAGGCGAGCCGGTAGACCCGGTCGGAGTGGCGGTCGACGATCTCCTCCCAGGTGGGCACGTCAGAGATGCCGTTGTCCCGCTGCTGCGCGTCCACGGTCTCCTCCTCGGGGCGAGTGCGCCCTCTACGTGATGCCGAACCGAACAGTGATCTGCCTTCCGTCATGACTCTCGTGCCCAGGCCTGAGAGAAACCTGTGAGAACGGCCCTCCGAGGATGTGAAACGTCCCGCGTTCCGCATCGTCCAACGAGCGAGGAGGGTCCCGATGTTCCCGATTCCTTCCCCTCTCTCGGGCCTCCCTTCCCGACCGGCGGCGGCGTCCGGGTCCGATCTCGTCCCCGGATCCCGCGATAGGGTCGCCGGAGACCGACGGCGCCCCGCCGTACCCCGCCCGGAAGGCCCGCGCGATGACCGTCACGCCGCCCAAGCCCGCCAGCTGGTCCTACGCCGAGAGCTTCGTGGACGAGGACGAGGTGCTCGCCGCGGCGCGGGCGCGGTCCGAGGAGGTCGGCGCCGTGGCGATCGGGTCGGGCGGCGGAGCGGCCCTGCGCTTCCTGGCCTCGGTGATCGAGGCTCGCGCGGTGGTCGAGGTCGGGACGGGCGCCGGTGTCTCCGGGCTGTGGCTGCTGCGTGGCATGCGGTCGGACGGGGTCCTCACCACCATCGACATCGAGGCCGAGCACCAGCGGCTCGCGCGGGAGACCTTCAACGAGGCCGGCATCCCGGCCCAGCGCGCCCGCACCATCGCCGGAGCCGCACTCGACGTGCTGCCGCGGCTGACCGACGGTCACTACGACCTGGTGTTCTGCGACGGCGACAAGGCGGAGTACACCGCCTACCTCAAGGAGGCCCTGCGCCTGGTCCGGCCCGGCGGGATCGTGGCGTTCGACAACGCCCTGTGGCACGACCGGGTCGCCGACCCGGCGCAGCGCGACGAGGACACCACCGTGATCCGCGACCTCGGCCGCGAGATCGCCGCGAACGACTCGCTGGTGCCGATGCTGCTGCCGGTCGGTGACGGGCTGCTGGTCGCGAAGAAGGAGTGGGCGCCGGATGCGTCGGCGACCTGAGGCCGCGGTCCACGGGGTCGCGCGGCTCGGCTCGAGGAGGCTCGGTCGTTCGGCTCGGACGCAAGAGCAACAGGGCTCAGGCGAGGCCGGCGAGCGGGTCCGGCCCGGTCAGCCAGGTGAGCAGGGCTCGGGCGCCGAACCCGGTCGGACCCTTGCTCCACTCGTAGGAATCTGACGGCGCGTCGCCGGCGGAGGCGATGTCGAGGTGTGCCCAGGGCACGTCCCCGGCGAAGTGCTGGAGGAACAAGGCCGCCGTGATCGCCCCCGGGCCGCCGGGCGCGTTCGTGGCGTCGGCAACCGTCGAGGACAAGGTGTCCTCGTAGTCGCCCTCCAGCGGCATCCGCCACAGCGGCTCACCGGCAGCGGTGCCGGCGTCGCGCAGGCGTGCGGCCAGGGTGTCGTCGTTGGCGAAGTAGCCGCCCATCCATTGCCCCAGCGCGACCTTCATCGTCCCGGTCAGGGTGGCGATGTCCACCAGGACGGCGGGGTCGAGGTTGTCGAGCGCGTAGGCCATCGCGTCGGCGAGCACCAGCCGGCCCTCGGCGTCGGTGTTCATGACCTCGCTGGTCCGTCCGCCGTAGTGGGTGAGTACGTCGCCGGGTCGCAGGGCGTTGCCTCCGACGGCGTTCTCGGCGGCCGGGACCAACCCGGTCACTCGCAGCGGGCAGCCCAGGCGGCCGAGCGAGGCCAGGACCGCCATCACCACAGCCCCACCGGTCATGTCGCGCTTCATCGTCGACATGCTCTCGCCGGGCTTGATGGACAGTCCGCCGCTGTCGAAGGTGATCCCCTTGCCGACCAGCACGACCCGCGGCGCCCGGCGGGCACGAGGCGGGGTGTAGTCCAGCCGGATCAGCCGGGGCGGCGTCGCCGACGCCTGGCCCACGCCGAGGATCCCGCCGAAGCCCTGCTTGGCGAGCTTCGTCTCGTCCCACACCTCGCAGGACAGGCCGTTCTCCGCAGCGATCTGCTCGGCCTGGTCGGCGAGCCACTCCGGCGACTTCAGGTTGGAGGGCACGGTCGCCAGCATCCGGGCACGCCAGCCGGCACCTCCCAGCTCGAGACCCCGCTCGAGTGCGCCGGTGTGGTCGCCCGTGGGCAGGGAGGCCAGCACCACCCGGCGTACCGGTGTGTGCGAGGGCCCCTGGGATCGCCAGTGGAAGACGAAGGAACCGAGCATCGCCCCGGTCACGAAGGCGGTGAGGGCCTCGTCGTCCCCACCTGCAGCGACGCCGGCCGCCAAGGACTCGTGGTCGAAGGTCGCGCGTGCCAGGGCCGCGCCGGCGCGGCGGAAGTCGAAGGGTGACTCCTCGCCCACCCCGACCAGGAGCACGAGCCGCAGGTCGCGATTGGCGGGCGTGCCGGCGACCGGCACGCTCACGACCTCGCCGGCCTGGCCCGTGGCGCGACGTGACTGGAGTACGGCGAGGAGGTCGAGCCCGAGAGCCTCGGTCGCCGCGTCGCCACCCGGACCGAGCACCGGGTCGCCGTCGTGAGTCGAGAACGGGTAGGCGACCGCCTCGACGCCGCTGATCTCATGCGGTGGCAGACCGCTCAGCGCGAACGCCGGAGGCGAGACCTGAGGTGGGAGGATCGTGGGGGTCGCGGGCACCTCAGCCCACGACCTCCTTCAAGGCGTCTCCGAGGGCGCCTGCCTCTTCGGCGTTGAGCTCGACGACGAGGCGGCCACCGCCCTCGAGCGGCACGCGCATCACGATGCCGCGGCCTTCCTTGGTGACCTCGAGCGGACCGTCACCTGTCCGCGGCTTCATTGCCGCCATCCGCACACCTCATTCTTCTCGCTACGGACCCTGACGCACGGGCAAAGAGCCCCCCACACGCCTGATGCGGGGTCCATTATCCCCTATCCGCGCCATGGGCGCCCGCGAACCCTGCCGCGACCCACGACCGCGAACTGGCACAGTGACCGCATGCGCGCGCGCTCGGCCCTGTTCGACGTGTACGGCGACCACCTGCGCTCACGGGGTGACCAGGCCCCCGTCTCGGCCCTGATCCGGCTGCTCGAGCCGGTGGGGATCGCCGAACCCGCGGTCCGCACCGCGATCTCACGGATGGCCGCCCAGGGCTGGCTCGAGTCGACGCGGGTCGACTCCGCGCCCGGCTACCGGGCGACCCCGCGGGCCATCGAGCGGCTCACAGAGGCGGCCGCCCGGATCTACCGACAGACGCCCGAGCCATGGGACGGACGATGGCACCTGGTCTTCCTCGCCGCGCCGCGCCATCGCGGCGACCGGGAGCGCCTGCGCCAGGAGCTGACTTATCTCGGGTACGCCGAGCACGCACCGGGCGTGTGGCTGTGCCCCTTCGACCGACCCGAGGTGGACGAGGTCGTCACTCGGGCGGGTGGGAGCGCCCGGCACGCCGTCGCCGTCGAGCTGGACCCCGACCCGGAGGGCGCCTGGGATCTCTCCAGCCTGGCGCGGGCGTACGCCGCGTGGCCGGCGCAGGCGGACCGGCTGGTGCACGACGAACCGCCGCACGGCGACGCGGACGAGGTGGCCTTCGCCTCCCGCTTCCGGCTGGTCCACGAGTGGCGGAAGTTCCTGTTCGCCGACCCCGGGCTGCCGGGTGAGCTGCTGCCGCCCGACTGGCCCGGCGTACCCGCCGCGGAACTGTTCACCCGCGAGGCAACGCGGCTCAAGCCGGCGTCGGACCGGTTCGTGGCCCGCTGCCTGGACGTGTGAAAGCCTGCCCCCATGGCTGACGGATCCGCCGGGGAGTCCCCGGTACTGCTCGACGTCGCGGACGGCGTGGCGACCATCACCTTCAACCGCCCCGAGGCGATGAACAGCCTCGACGTGGCGACCAAGGAGGCGCTGCTGGCCGTCGTCCGCCTGGTCGCCGAGGACCCCGCGGCGCGGTGCGTCGTCCTCACCGGCACCGGCCGCGCGTTCTGCGTCGGGCAGGACCTCAAGGAGCACGTCGAGATCCTGCAGAGCGGGAAGACGGACTCCTTGTTCCGCACCGTCGACGAGCACTACAACCCGATCGTCACCACCCTGGTCGGGATGCAGAAGCCGGTCATCGCGGCGGTGAACGGCGTGGCCGCCGGCGCTGGGGCCAGCCTGGCGTTCGCCTGTGACCTGCGGATCGTCGCCGACACCGCCGGCTTCAACCTCGCCTTCGCCAACATCGCGCTCTCGTGCGACACCGGTTCGAGCTTCACCCTGCAGCGGCTCGTCGGGAGGGCCAAGGCGATCGAGCTGCTCTACTTCCCACGCACGGTGGACGCCGAGGAGGCGCTCGCGCTCGGGCTCGCGACCCGCGTCGTACCCGCCGGCGAGCTGACCGAGGTCGTCGGCGACCTCGCCAGGCGTCTGGCCACCGGCCCGACCGTTGCCCTCGGCGCGATGCGCCAGTCGGTCACGTTCGCCGCCGACCACACGTTCATCGAGGCCGTGGAGTTCGAGTCCGCGCAGATGACCCGCACCGGCCAGACGGCCGACCACGGTGCGGCCGTCGCCGCCTTCCTGGCCAAGGAGAAGCCGGTGTTCGAGGGGCGTTAGCGCGTCGGGATCCCCGGCCCACCGGGTATCCCGTCGCTTCTCGGCCGTTGCAACCCCCGAGAAGCGCAGGGAACACGTCGGCGTAGTGGCTCATGGGTCTGCTGTGACGTCGCCCGGTCCCGCTCAGCGGCGCTTGCCGCGCCACGCTCCGAAGATCCCCAGGATCTTGCCCGGGGCGGCGCGGAGTCTCGCCCTGGAGGGATGGGCACCGTACTCGACGGTCAGAGCGAAGCCCTTGTACTTGTGGTTGAACCACATGGTCATCGTCCCGTGGCAGGTGCCGCCGCAGGTGAGCCGCGACATCGGGAGGCCGAGAGCACGCGCAACCCTCTTGGAGAACTTCGGCCGCTCAGTGACGTCCACCGCGTGCAGCGGCTGGTGGAACGACAGGATGTACGACGGCCTCTGCCGCGACAGGAAGCGCATCATCGCCCTGGTCTCCGGCTCCGACGCCGGCTTGGGGCCGGACTCGTAGGCGCCGTCCAGGTTCACCCACTTGTAGGGGTAGTTCCGGTTGAGGTCGACACCGTGTGCGTTCTTGCGCGTGTGATGTACGAATCCGTCGGGGTTGTACGTCGGCACCACCCAGAGGTTGATGCCGTGCACCCGCGGACCGTCGCGGAGGTTCACCAGGATCCGGTGCGGAGCCGGCTCGTTGCCGTGCATCAGCGCGATCAGGATGACCTTCTTCTTCCCCGGCTCGCCGAGGTGCCAGGCGATGATCTTGCGTCCCTGCACCGACTTCCCGAGCAGCCGGTGCCCGATCACCGCAGGTCTGCCGGTGGCCCCGGACCCGTTCCCGACGCCGGCCCCGGCGCCCCCGGCGCTGGTGGGTACCTCCGGGATCAGCAGCATCGGCGGCAGCAGCGCGAACGACGCCAGCACCGCGAGCAGGCTGTGCCGGCGTCCTCCTGCGCGGGCACGGACCGGATGGACCCGAGGCATCTCGTTCTCCTCAGCTGTGGCTCACTCAGTGGGTGGCGTAGAACCAGGTGAAGACGCAGACCCCCACCAGCATGCCAACATGCGCCAGGATTGACAGCCCCGGACCCTCCGACCAGCTGTCGTCGGCGGAGGCCGAGGCATGGCGCCCGCGGCTCGGCAGCCACCTGAGCAGGATCAGCAGCCCGGCCACCACGGTCAGCCAGTAGAAGAAGAGGGCGACGACGCCGACCAGCGACATGTCGTTCCCGGTCACCAGGAACACCACCCAGATCACGAGAGCGATCACGCCGAAACCGGTGTGTGCGTTGACCGTGCCCATGCCCACCTGGTGCTGCCCGGCGGCTTGGGCCTGAGACAGCCGGACCCGGGTCAGCACGATCACGACGGCGGACAGAAAGGTGAGGACGTAGACGATGTACTCAGGCTTCACGGGCCCACAGTGTGCCTTAGCCCGGATCCACCGATGAGCCGCGGTTGACGGTTCAGGGGCCGTGAGATTGGTGGGACGGCGTGAAGGCATAGTTCAGCGCCTGGCCTCGCTGCCAGGTCGTTCC
>JAFMQY010000147.1 GCA_017354415.1 Nocardioides sp. | reverse complement strand
CGGAGGTGGCCAGGACGAGGTCGACGGCCGTGGCCGGATCGACCCGCCACCCGGGGTGCACGGCCAGCGGGCGGACGCCCGGCTGCGTCCGCACCCAGTACCCGACGAGCTCGCCGCCGATGCGTAGCGGACTCGCGGCCCCGCGGCGGTCGTCGGGCCACCCTCCTTGCGCGATCAGCGGCCGGTGGGTGACGCCTACCGTCGGCATCGCCAGCACGGCGCCGAGGTGCACGGCCAACCCTGCTCGGCGCGGGTGGTCACGGCCGGTCCCGTCGAGGAACAGCACCTCGGGCCGGCTCCCGAGCGTCCGGGTCGCGTGTTCCATCAGGGCGCCGAGTCGCAGGGCCAGGAGCCCGGGCTTGTACGGCGCTCCGGCCACGCCGTCGACTTCCGCCTCGTCCACGGTCGCATCGCCCGCCAACGCGACGGCAGCGGCCCACGCCCTGTCCCCGGGCGCGCCCGGTCCGGTCTGACCCCGGGGAAAGCACACCCAGCACCCACCGATCAGGACCGTGTCCGTCGGCTGCCAGGCCGGCGGGTCGGCTGTCGCGAGCTCCTCCTGGTACGCGATCAGCGACTCGGCGTCCGGGGGCCACATGCCTCCATCGTCGCGCCCGGTGCCGGTCGACCCCGGCCCACCTGTCGGTCGAGCCTGTCGAGACCGCGGGTGCGCACCTGCGGCCCCCCGGGCGATGACCGAAGAGTTCGTTGGCGGCCCTGGGTAGGGTTCAGGCAGGTGGGAGTGGCCTGGTGCCGAGGGGTGTGACCAGGTAGCCCGATCCGTGGGGTCCGTGCCAGGTGTAGGTGCCGTCGCCGTGTCGCCGGTAGTGCCAGCGGCGGGCGGTCTTGGCGCGGTGGTGTCGTCGGCACAGCGGGGCGAGTTCGTGGGTGCGGTCTGGCCGGGTGGCCCGCCCTGGTCGACGGGGATGTATGGGGTGATGTGGTCGAGGTCGCAGGCTCTGGCGTGACGGGTGCACCAGGGGAAGACGCAGTGCCGGTCGCGCAGGACCACGGTCTCCCGCATCCGTTCCGGCGGGTGGCTCGTCGACGGCGTGGTCGCGGGCCAGGTCGAGGACGGGGACGATGGTGGCTCGGGAGCCGGCCAGCCGGTCGCGGATCGTGGTCTGGGTGGCGGGGCCGAGCCGCTCCACCTCACCCACGGTCACCGTCGGGGTCGGCGCTTCAACCGATGGGCGTGCCTTTCGAGACGGGCGCGAGGCGCCCTCCTCAACCACCAGAGTCGGCCGGATGGACCACTTGCGGTGGTTTCGAGACGGGCGCGGTCGCCCTCCTCAACCACCAGAGTCGGCCGGATCGACCACCTGGGGTGGTTTCGAGGCGGGCGGGGGCGCCCTCCTCAACCACCGGCACGTGCATGCCCCGACCCACGGGTCAGCGTCGGAGGGTTGAACCGGGTGACAACCGGGTACCTCTTTACGTGGGGGGACAGGAGGGGCCATGACCAGGCACCAGGCGCTGCAGCTGCTGATCACCCGCCGGATCCCGGAGGACGTCGCTTCGATCGAGGCCACCCTCCGTGCGATCGCCTCACGGATGGACGCGATCGCCGACAAGCCGGAGTACGAGCTGGTCCACCGCCGGCTCGACGAGCTCCTCGAGGCGCGTGACGCAGCACTTCACAGCGCCGGGCACGACGCGTTGGTCTGACCCGAACAGGTCCGCGCTAGCGTCGCGTCCGTGAGCGCGGATGCCTGATCTCATCGAGGGTGTCGACCGGGGCCCGGTCGTGCTCGACGGCGGACTCGCCACCCTGCTCGAGGCCCGTGGCCACGAGCTCTCCTCCGACCTCTGGTCCGCGCGGCTGCTCCGGGACGACCCGGAAGCGATCGTCGCCGCCCATCGCGAGTTCTTCGGAGCCGGGGCGCAGATCGCGACCAGTGCGTCGTACCAGGCCTCGTTCGACGGCTTCGCCCGACTGGGTCTCGACCGTGAACAGGCGGCCGACCTCATGCGGCTGAGCGTGGCTCTGGCCGCCCGCGCTCGCGACGAAAGTGCGCCGGAGGGTTGGGTGGCGGCCTCGATCGGGCCGTACGGCGCGTACCTGGCCGACGGTTCGGAGTACCGCGGCGACTACGACCTCGACGTGGCGGGACTCCGGGCGTTCCACCGTCCGCGGCTCGAGGTCCTGGCCCAGGCCGGTGCCGACGTGATCGCGGTCGAGACCATCCCCTGCCTGACCGAGGTGGAGGCCCTCTGCGCCGAGCTCGACGGCTCGGGTCTGCGAGCCTGGCTCAGCCTGTCCGCGGACCGTGGCCAGACGAGGGCCGGCGAACCCCTTGCCCAGGCGTGGGCGATGGCGGCCGACGTGCGGGAGATCGCCGCTGTGGGGGTCAACTGCTGCGCGCCGGGCGATGTCCTCGAGGCGCTCGGCGGCGCGGACGGCCCACTCGTCGCCTACCCCAACTCGGGCCAGGGCTGGGACGCCGTACGCCGGGCCTGGACCGGCGAGTCCGCGTTCGACGCCGGCGCCGTCGCTTCGTGGCTGGACGCGGGCGTGCGGCTGGTCGGCGGCTGCTGCCGGGTCGGCCCGGACGACATCGCAGCCGTCGCCGGGGTCGTGCAGAGCCGGAACGCGTGACGTCGTTCCGGCAGCGGAGGCTCAGCCCCGGGCCTTCGTCGTGCGGACGAAGCTCTCGGTGACCCGCTCCACCTGCGCCTCGGTGAGGTCGTTGAAGTACGGCATCCGCAGCAGCCGGTCGCTCACGTCGGTGGTGACCGGGCAGTCCGTCTCACGCGCCGCGAACCGGCGTCCGCCCACCGAGCTGTGCAGAGGCACGTAATGGAACGTGGGGTTGATCCCTTCGCTGCGCATCTGGTCCATCACCCGGTCACGCGTCGAGCGGTCGGGCATGAGCACATGGAAGAGGTGGTACGCCGGGTCGCAGCCCTCAGGCACGACCGGCAACGTGATGGCGAGCTCCTCGACGATCGGCGCCAGGGCGGCTAGATAGGACTCGTACACGTGACGTCGCTTGGCCTGGATCTTCTCCCGGCACTCGAGCTGCGCGGTGAGCTGCGCGGCAAGTGTGTCGGAGAGACCGAACGACGATCCGGTGTCGATCCAGGAGTACTTGTCGACCTGGCCGAGGAAGAAGGCTCGCCGGTTGGTGCCCTTGTCGTACAGGACCCGGGCCCGGTCCACCATGGCCGGGTCGTTCACGAGGAGCGCGCCACCCTCCCCGCAGGTGACGTTCTTGGTCTCGTGGAAGCTGAGGCTCGCGAACCCCCCGAAGCTCCCCAGCGGCCTGCCGCGCCAGCGGCCGAAAAGGCCGTGGGCGTTGTCCTCGATCAGGACGACCTCCGGTCGATCGGCCAGCACGGCTTGGATGCCGTCGAGGTCGCACGCCACGCCGCCGTAGTGGACCACCACCACTGCCCGGACGCTGTCGTCGAGGAGCTCGCCGAGGTGCCCAGGGTCGAGACCCAGGGTGGAGCGCTCGATGTCGCAGAAGACGAGCCGGGCGCCGCGTGCGGCGAAGGCCAGCGCGCTCGTCGAGAAGGTGAACGACGGGACGACGACGGTGTCGCCCGGCTGCAGGTCGAGCAGCAAAGCCGAGAGCTCCAGGGCCGCCGTGCAGGAGGTCGTCAGCAGGACCTCCTCCGAGCCCGCCTCCTCCTGCAGGATCGCGGCGGCCCGCTTGCTGAAGGGGCCGCCGGCCGACGTGTGGCCACCGCGCAGGCTCTCCTCCAGATAGGCGAGCTCGTTGCCTTCGATGGCCGGCACGTTGAAGCGGATGGGGTCCGGGTGGTCTCTGAAGTCGGTCACGGTTGTCAGTCCTCGACGCCGCTGGCCTGGGTGGCGGCGGACCAGGGGAGGGTTCGTCCCAGCAACGCCTCGAGCCCCTGGTCGCTCTCCGCGAAATAATGCCTGACGGCCACCGCGAGCGGCGGGTCGAGGGCAGGAGGGGTGGCGTCGCTCCGGTTCACCGGAGTGGTTTCGACCGGGGGCGCGAGCGCTGGATCTACCCCTAGATGCGTCCACGTCGCGGCGAACCGAGAGGTGTCGGCGAGCACGTCCTCGAGGAGCTGCACATGCACGAGGTCACCGAAGGCGGCCAGCCACGGACGCAGTGCCTCGACGTATCGCCCGCGCTCCAGATAGGCGTACGGCGAGACCGACGTGCGGCTCGGATCCCACGGCAGCGGCCCCTCGAGGTTCGCCGCGAGCGCCTCGTCGAGCGGCCGGTGCTCCAGTCCGCTCTCGGCGCTGAACCGCCAGTGAGAGGCTGCTCGGGCCACCGGGTCGCGCAGCTGGACGAGGATCGGAACGTCATCGCCCAGCATCGAGCGGATCCGGGGGATCGCGTCAGGGCGCTCCAGGTAGCTGGTGCTCTTCTCGCCCAGCACCTGCCGCTCCGTGGCGTGGCCGAACCAGGTCTGGACGTACCACCCGCGGTCGTGGCCCGTTCCGAGGTCGTCGAGGAAGACCTTCGGCTCGGGGCGGACGGGCCGCGCCATCGCAACCTGGGGATGAGCCTCGAGCTGTTGGCGGAGCCAGGTGGTGCCGCAGCGCTGGGCACCGATCAGCAGGAAGTGACGGGTCACAGCTCGGGTTGGGACGGGCCGGGCTCGGCCACCCGCTCGATGACGTGGAAGCTCTGCTCGGCGCTCACGGCGTTGAGGGTGCGGACGACGTACTCCCCGAGCATCGAGAGCATCGCGATGACGAACCCGTTGAAGGCTGCGAGCAGCACGACCAACGTGGTCCACCCAGGGATGGCGGTCTGGACCACGAGTCCGCGTACGAGGTAGAAGGCCCCGAGGACGAAGCTGAGTCCGGACAGGATGAACCCGGCGACGGTCGCAGCCCGCAACGGGTACGACGAGTAGCTGAACAGGATCGTCAGCACCAGGCGGAAGATGCGGACCATGCTGTAGTTGCTCTTGCCCACCGGACGTGCCTCATGCCTGACCGTGACATTGCCGGGGTTGTTGGAGAACAACAGCGCTTGTCCCGTCACGTAGGGGTGGGCCGTGCGCGCGGCGCAGATCCGGTCGACGACGTCGCGACGGATGATGCGGAAGTTGGACACCGTCAGGTCGTCGGGCTGGCCGAACACGCGGCGGTTGACCATGCTGATCAGCTTGCTGCCCAGCTTGCGGTAGCCGGCGGCCTGCTTCCGCTCGAACTCGCCGAAGACAACGTCGTGACCCTCGAGCGCCTTGTCGATGAGCAGCAGCGCCTGGTCGGGCGGGTTCTGCAGGTCGTCGTCCATCGTGATCACGTAGTCCCCGCGCGACTCCAGGAGGCCGGCCAGGTTGGCGTGGTGCTGGCCGTAGTTCTTCAACAGGTTGAGAGCGATCACGTGCGGGGTGGTCCGCGCCAGCTCCGAGATCACCGCCCAGCTGCGGTCGGGGCTGCCGTCGTTCACGAGCACGATCTCGTAGCGCAGCCCGGCGCCCTCGAACACCTCGACCACTCGGGCAACCGTCATGCCGACGATGGCCTCGCTGTTGTAGACGGGGATGACGATCGAGTAGGTGAACGCCGTACGGTCGACGGCGTCCGGCACCACGGCTGTCACCGCCACGTGCTGTTCGCTCATGTTCTCCCCACCTTCGCCAGATGGCTCGCACGGTGGATCTTGTGCCGCTCGGCGGGCGGCAGGGACTTGTTCACCCACCACACGGCCTGCAGACCGCTCGCGACCCTGTGATAGTGCTGCTCCAGCAAGGGCTCGAGCCACCTCGGGTGGAACCCGGTCTCCACCACGATAAAGGTGGGGGCCTGTTTCTCTACCCAGGCACGATATCCGGCGAGCCCGCCGGGGAAGGTGTGGTCGATGTAGTTCCAGAACCCGTTGCCGAACATCTGGTACCGCGAGATGTTGGTGCGGCCGGAGAGCACGAGGACCTGGGGCGCCTGGACCGACAGGACGGTTGAGGGATGCGGCCCGGCTCGGAACATCGCGGCGACCTGCGCCTGCTGAGCTATCAGAGTGTGGCGGCGGCTGTTGATCGAGAAGGCGGTCGCGTACGTCGTGCCGATGACGGCGAGCACGGCCGTCACCGCGACCGCGGCCCGCATGTCGAGCCGGCGCAACAGCACCGCTGCGGCCCCGCCGACGCCGAGGGCGGCGAAGGGGAGCATCACGAACAGGTCGGGCGCCTTGTTGTAGGCGATGTAGCACCACGCCAGTCCGACCAGCGTGCCCGCACCGAGGGCGACGTACGTGGCCGGGGCTGCCTCCCGGGTGCGCCACGCCGCCCGGGCCGACACGACCGCCAGGACGAGGACGGCCACGAACCCGAAGATGATCACCCAGAACGAAGGGCCGTACCCGCTGCGGGCGCCGACCCAGATCTTCCCCTGGGAGAAAGCGCTCGTCTGGTGGGTGTACCGCGCGTTGATGAGCACGAAGCCCAAGAGGAACGCGTGCAGTGCGCCGTTGAGGATGTAGTAGAACACCACCACAGCAGTGGCGGCGATGCCTCCTACCGCGATCCGCACCAGCGCGGCCAGCCGGCGTTCGGGGGCCAGCAACACGGCCACGGCCGCCGTCGGCGCGATCACGAAGAACACCGGCTGCCAGGTGAGCGTGCCCATCGCGATGAAGACCCCGCACGTGACCCAACGACGACGGACCACGGCCAGCAGGGCGAGCAGCAGGAAGAGCGTCATCGCGGTCTTGTCGCGCGGACCGTTGGTCGCGGCGTCGAGGAAGGCCTGGAACCCCAGAAAGGCGACGGCGGCCACCACGGCGGCCGGCCGCAACCGGGTCAGGTCGCGGACCGCGAGGTAGACCACGCAGACCGCCAAGACCGAGATCAGCATGTAGAGCGCGCGGGCGCCGTGGACGTCGCTGAGCCCCACCAAGCGACCGGCCCAGGTGCCGATGCCCGGCAGCAGGTGCGCCAAGGGGCCCGATCGGTTGAGGACGCCCACGTACGGCGGGTCGCCCGCCAGGAACCGCTGGCCGCCGTAGGTGTAGAGGCCGAGATCGCGGGCCAGGATCTTGTCGAAGCCGTGCAGCAGGTAGACGACCAGGCTGACGAGCGCTACCACTCCCACGAGGGGATCCACGCCTTTGAGCCAGGCCCGCATGCCCGCAAGGGGCCGGGTGGGCGCGGCGGGACCCGGTTCCTCCACACGCAGGGTGGACATGACGGACCCCCGATTGACGCGACCGCTCGAGCGCGGTCACCCTAGCAACCGGGTGGGAAGGATCCGGCCAACTCAGCCGCTCCGGGCCGACGATCGGCAAGCCGGCTGCTGCTCGCTCATGACCGCGCCCGTTTCGCGAGATGAGCGCGTGGGAGGGACGCGGTACCCGACCCTGCCGGTCGACTGGCTCAGGGATGGGTCAGGTAGTGACACAGATGATGCTCCCGCATCCCGAGCCCGGCGTAGAGCATCCAGGCCGCGGTGTTCTCCCGGTCCACCTCGAGCCACACGGTCGACGCCCCGTGCTCGGCCCCGGACTCCAGTAGGCCGGCCATCAGCCGTCGTCCCAGGCCCTGGCGCCGGTGCGACTCGGCGACCTCGAGTCCGTGTACGCCGAGCCAGTCGCCGTTCAGCTCGGCCCGACCGCGTCCGACTTCGGCTCCGTCCACGGTCATGGTCGCCAGGACGCGTGTGCCGTCGACGACCGTCTCGACGCCGTCGTCGGACCCGGCGGCACGCAGGCTCATCACCAGCGAGTGGACCAGGTACGGCGCGTCGGAAGGTTCCAGGACCCGCCAGCCGCGGTCCATGAGGGCCCGCTCGACCTCGGAGCCCGCCTCGGCCTGCGCCAGCACCTGGCGCCCGCGCGCGGCGTAGAAGGCAGCCACGGCGCCGACGGCCCGGTCGAACGACATCTCCGGGTCACCGATCGCCAGGCAGGAGTTCGCCCGCCGCGAGCCTCGCCCGCGGTGGCCGGGCACGACCCTCAGCATCCATTCCCCCAGGGCCTCGGTGTCCGGTGACGTCCACAACGGAAGGGCCCTGATCTCCGCCTCCCGCACCGACACTCGCTGCCGCACCGATCCGCGGGGCGGGACCGGCTTCCCGGTGACGATCAGCTCGAGCGGGATGGTCACCGGCGGCCCCGACTCGGGTGCGACGACGCATCCGGAGGGTCCCCAGGACAGGCACGTGCCGAGCACGTCGGTCATCGCCGGCCCACCGGACGGACCGGTCTCACCGGGCACGACTCGGCGTACGACGACCCGCTGCCCGACCACGTGCGGGCCCAGGCCGTGGGCGCTTCGGGGGGCGGGCACGCTGGGATACTAGGCTTCGGGACAACAGAGCAATGCTTCCCGTTCAGGAGGATCTGGTGACCTACGTCATCGCCCAGCCGTGCGTCGACCTCAAGGACCGGGCCTGCGTCGACGAGTGTCCAGTCGACTGCATCTACGAGGGCAAGCGGATGCTCTACATCCACCCCGACGAGTGCGTCGACTGCGGCGCCTGCGAGCCGGTCTGCCCTGTGGAGGCGATCTTCTACGAGGACGACACCCCCGAGGAGTGGAAGGCCTACTACGACGCCAACGTCCACTTCTTCGACGAGATCGGCTCGCCCGGCGGCGCGGCCAAGCTCGGCGAGATCGACCACGACCACCCGCTGATCGCAGCCCTGCCGCCCCAGGAGCACGACGAGTGACCGCGTCCGACGTCGGTCGCGTTCGTCGAGGCCACGTCGGAAACGTCTCCGGACGGCTCCCCGACTTCCCGTGGGACAAGCTGACGGCGTACGCCGTCCGGGCTCGCGCCCACCCTGACGGCATCGTCGACCTCTCCGTCGGCACGCCCGTGGACCCGACGCCCGAGGTGGTCCGCCGCGCGCTCGAGGCCGCCTCCGACTCGCCCGGGTACCCCCAGACCGTGGGCCGCGTCGAGACCCGGCAGGCCGCGGTCGACTGGCTTGCCCGCCGGCACGGCGTGACCGGCCTCGACGTCGACGCGGTCCTCCCGGTGATCGGCACCAAGGAGCTGGTCGCGACCCTGCCCACCCAGCTCGGCCTCGGGCCCGGAGACACCGTCGTCTACCCGGAGCTCGCCTACCCGACGTACGCCGTCGGGGCCGCGCTCGCCGGTGCCACCGGAGTCGCCACCGACTCGCTGACCAGCCTCGGTCCGCGCCGGGTGGCGATCCTCTGGCTGAACTCGCCGTCCAACCCGACCGGACGGGTGCTGCCGCAGATTCACCTGAAGAAGGTCGTGGACTGGTGTCGCGAGCGTGGCACCCTCCTCGTCAGCGACGAGTGCTACCTCGACTGCGCGTGGGAAGCGGAGCCGTTGTCCGTGCTGCACCCCGACGTCAGTGGCGGCAGCCACGAGGGCCTGCTCGCCGTCCATTCCCTGTCCAAGCGGTCCAACCTCGCGGGCTACCGCTGCGGCTTCGTCGCCGGTGACCCGGCGGTCGTGGCCGAGCTGCTCGCGGTCCGCAAGAACCTCGGCCTGATCCAGCCGGGCCCGCAGCAGGCGGCGATGGGGGCGGCGCTCACCGACGACGATCACGTCGAGCAGCAGCACGCGCGGTATGCCGCGCGTCGGGAGGTACTGAAGGCGGCGCTCGAGGGCGCGGGCTTCCGGATCGACCACTCCGAGGCGTCGCTCTACCTGTGGGCGACCCGCGACCAGGACTGCTGGGAGACCGTGGCCGATCTCGCCGAGCTCGGGGTACTGGTGGCGCCCGGAGCGTTCTACGGGGCGCGTGGGCGCCAGCATGTGCGGGTGGCGTTCACCGCCACCGATGAGCGCGTCGCGGCGGCCACGCGCCGGCTCGTGGGCTGACCCGTCCGCGCCGCGGTCAGGTTGCCGTCACATCCGTCACTTCAGCCCGCGACGGGAGCCACTGTTGTCGCTTCTCGGGGGTTGCAACGGCCGAGAAGCGCTAGAACACCCGGCTCACCGGGTATTCCAACGAGCCCCCCTCAGCCGACGAGCACCACAGCCCTGTTCCGCTCGCCGCCGGTCCTTTCCCAGCCCGCGTTGCTGCCCGCCGACCAGGTGCGGCCGTCGTAGGTGACCGATGACAGACCCAACCCCTGG
>JAFMQY010000146.1 GCA_017354415.1 Nocardioides sp. | reverse complement strand
CGTTGAGCGGCGACGCGTTGCCGGCGGTGATCGTGCCGTCGGGCCGGAACACCGGCTTGAGGCCGGCGAGCGACTCCGTGCTCGCGTCGGGCCGGATCCCCTCGTCGCGGGCGAGGCCGTCCACGGGCAGCACCAGGTCGTCGTAGAAGCCGTCGTCCCAGGCCCGAGCCGCCCGCTGGTGGGAGGTGACCGCGAACGCATCCTGGCGTTCGCGGCCGATGCCGAGGGCGTCGGCCAGCTGCTCGTTGCACTCGCCCAGCGAGACCGTCCACTCCGCGGGCATGCGTTCGTTGACGAGCCGCCAGCCGAGCGTCGTCGAGACCATGGTCTCGTTGCCGGCGGGGAACGCGCGCGCCGGCTTGGGGAGGACCCACGGTGCCCGGGTCATCGACTCGACGCCGCCCGCAACGACGACCGTGGCGTCGCCCGTCTCGACCATCCGGGAGGCGTCCATGGCTGCCTGGAGGCTGCTGCCGCAGAGCCGGTTGACGGTGACGCCCGGGACGCTGACCGGCAGCCCGGCGAGAAGGACCGCCATCCGCCCGACATTGCGGTTGTCCTCGCCCGCGCCGTTGGCGCAGCCCAGGATCACGTCGTCCACAGCGGACGGGTCGAGCGTCGGCGCGCGGTCGACGACGGCACGTACGACGGCCGCGGCCAGGTCGTCGGGCCGGCTGCCGGACAGCGCTCCGCCGAAGCGACCGAACGGCGTACGGACTCCGGCGTACAGGAAGGCATCACTCATGTAGGCCCTGTGGGACTCGAACCCACAACCCATGGATTAAAAGTCCACTGCTCTGCCAATTGAGCTAAGGGCCCGTGGGACCAGGACTCAGTCGGGAGTAATGATCTGGACACCTTCGTGTCGTTCCCGCAGGGCCGCCGACCCGCTGGCTCAGCGTATCCGGCAGCGGTCGCCCGCTCGACTGTGCCTCCGCGCGGGGCGACGGGCTCATGCAGGATGGAGGCATGGGTGATGGCTCCTCGCCATGGCCGGCGTTGCCACTTGCCGAGTGGGCGCCGACGCGTGACACGTTGCATCTCTTGACGCAGATCGTGGGGAAGGTCCGCCTGGCTCGCACTCCGGCGGCCAGCCACTGGTGGAACGTCCCTCTCTACTGACGGCCCGCGGTCTGAGCACCTCGCTGATCCCTTCGCGGGGCGGCGGGTTCGAGATCGACTTCGACTTCCTCGACCATCGACTGACGGTCACCGTGAGCGATGGAGCTGTGAGGTCGATACCGCTGCGGTCGCGTTCCATCGCGGACTTCTACGCAGAGATCGCGTCGACCCCTGAATGATCTCGGCGTCGGGACACCGATCTGGCCGGTGCCGGTGGAGATCCCCGACGCCGTCCGTTTCGACGAGGACCGGGTTCACGGCGAGTACCACCCGGAGCATGCCCAGCGGTTCTGGCGAGCCCTGCTTCAGATGGACAGAGTGTTCGAGCTCTTCCGTGCCGAGTTCGTCGGCAAGGTGAGTCCCGTCCACCTGTTCTGGGGTGCGCTCGACGTTGCGGTCACTCGGTTCTCGGGTCGCCCCGCGCCACCGCATCCCGGTGGTGCTCCCAACTGCGGCCCCCACGTGATGCTCGAGGCCTACTCGCACGAGGTGAGTAGTGCCGGTTACTGGCCGGGTCCTGACGGGGAGGGGGTCTTCTACTCCTACGCCTATCCCGAACCTGACGGCTACCGGCACTGGAGCGTCGTACCCCGTCCTGCAGGTTACGACGAGGCGCTGGGCGAGTTCGTCCTGCCTTACGAGGCGGTCCGCACGGCGTCGGACCCGGACGCGGTCCTGCTCGAGTTCCTGCACAGTACCTACGAGGCTGCCGCAGAGTCGGGGGCGTGGGACCGCACGCTCCTCGAACGCTGAAACTCCAGGAGGCTGCGTCAGCCCGTGGGCGCTGCCGGGATTTGGCCTCGATCTCCTCGCGTGCCCAGGGCGTTCCCCACCGTCTGTCCAGGTGCGATGCTCGGCCGGTGAGTGCGCCATCCGAGCAACCTCTGTCGTTTCCCGGCACGCGGCCCGCACGAGGAACGTCACCCTCGGCCGGCCCCGCAGCGTGACGATCGCCGATGACGGCTCTCGTGTCGTCTTCCTGCGTGCGCCGGGCGGCACCGACCCCGTCAATGCGCTCTGGGTCCACGACGTCCATGCCGGCGCGGAGCGACTCGTCGCCGACCCGGCGCAGCTGCTGGGGGCGGGAGGGGACGACGTCCCTCCCGAGGACCGTGCCAGGCGCGAGCGGCTGCGCGAGCAGGCGGGCGGCATCGTCGGATACGCCATGGACCCCGCTGCCACTGTCACGAGCTTCGCCCCCGCCGGCCGGCTCTTTCTGGCCGACCTCCTCGACGGTGGGGCCGTCGAGCAACCCGCCGTCGTCCCGGTGATCGACCCGCGTGTCGACCCGACTGGCTCCCGGGTCGGCTACGTTGCGGACGGCGCGCTGCACGTCGTCGACACGACGGGATCTGAGTCGCGGCAGGTTGCCGGCGAGGACGACGACGCGGTGACGTGGGGAGCAGCCGAGTTCATCGCGGCCGAGGAGATGGACCGGTCCAGGGGCTTCTGGTGGGCAGTGGACGGCCGACGGCCGCTCGCGGCCCGAGTGGACGAGTCGCCCCGTGCAGCGCCTTTACATCGCGGATCCGCAGAACCCCGGACGGAAACCGCAGGAGACCCGCTATCCCGCAGCAGGAACACCCAACGCGCGTGTCACCGCGGCCGTCGTGGCCCTCGACGGAAGCCGAGTCGACGTCGAGTGGGACACCGATGAGCTGCCGTACCTCGTCAGCGCCGGATGGCCGGCCGGTCCGCCGCAGGCATGTCATCGGTGAAGGCGGTGAAACTCAGTATGAAGCTCGACACGGCCGGGCTGGAGACGACCGCCCGTCGGGACGCTGCCTCAACGCCCGAACGGCCGGTCGCCTAGGACGTTCCGCGAACGTTCCCGTGGCGGGGGGTTCCCGCGGGCCGCGGGATTGGTAGGGTCATCGACGCAGCAGGTGCAGGTTCCAGCAGGTACGCCAGCCGGAAGTTCGTGATCCAGCGGCGTTCTTCTTCGTGGGCGCCACCCACGCAAGTCGGAGCGACGTGTCACCGCATCTGGTGTGGGCCGTCGAGGTGACGGCTCTCGCCCCGACAAAGGAGTAACGAGCGCAATGGCTCAGGGCACCGTCAAGTGGTTCAACGCCGAGAAGGGTTTCGGCTTCATCGCGCAGGAGGGCGGCGGCGACGACGTCTTCGTGCACTACTCGGCCATCCAGACCCAGGGCTACAAGTCCCTGGACGAGAACCAGAAGGTCGAGTTCGATGTCACCCAGGGGCCGAAGGGCCCCCAGGCGGAGAACGTCCGCCCGCTGTGATGACCCGGGCGGCCCGCCCGGACTTCGCGAAGAAAGGACCCCACCGTTCGGTGGGGTCCTTTCCGTTTGTCCCTGCGGGACGGTATTTTCGAGTTTCAGGGGTGTGAGTTCGGGGAAGGCTACGGAGCCAACCCGTTTGACCACAGCCCCGGATGTGTCTGAGAGGTTTGCGTCCGTGTCGGACCAGTTCGACGTCTCGCTGGAGGACAGTGAGCTGCTCGGTGAGGTGGAGCTCACAACCAACCTGATCATCGCCGCGAGCGAGACCGACGAGCACCTCACCGACGCCGAGATCGACGAGATCCTGGGCGTCGTACCCGAGCCGCCGGCCTGATCCGACCGCGCCCGACGCCGCCGGTTCAGCAGGTCGCGAACAGCAAGGGTCCCGTGCTCAGGTCAGAGAGCACCGAGGCGTTCGGCCTGGGGGCCAGGGTCATCGTGACCAGTGACCCGCGCGCCGTCACCGATTCCACACGGAACCGATCACCGAACGTGCCGCCCTGCCCCGGGGCCGGTCCGCGGGCCAACGTCGCCCGGCTGTCGGCGTTCGTGCGCGCGGTGTCCGAGCTGTCGAACTGGAACGACACCTGTACCGTGCCGTCCGGCTGGGCGGACATCGCGAACGCGGAGTAGGGGTTGACCTCGCCGGCTGCCGAGACCAGCCGTCGGGCCTCGGCCTGGTCGGACGCGCCCGCGTGCGCCATCGCGAGCGCGCCACAGGCGTAGTCCCCGGTGTAGACCGCGGAGGCCAGCGGCTCGCCGGCGTCGTCGACCACGGAGTCGAGGCCGGTGACCCGGGCGCCGTGCCCGGTCACCGCGTCCGTCGCGACCCCGAGGAACGAGGCGGAGTCGGAGGTCAGCACCAGCGAGTCGGCACGGTCGAGCGCCACGTAGGACAGCTCGGGCGTCAGCCCGGGGGAGATCCGGGCGACCAGGTCCTCACCTCCTTGCCAGACGCCGTTGTCGTCGCTCGGCTCGGTGTAGCCGAGCTGCGTCAGGTCGCTCGCCACCTCGTCGAGGTCACCCGAGGACGGCAGGTGCAGCATCACCACCGCCCCTTGGTAGGACTGGCTGAACAGCTCCCAGTCCGCGGTGGCCGGTGAGAAGCCGAAGCGCTCCTGCAGCACGGGGGCGGAGGTCACCAGGGCGGACTGGGAGCTGAGGTCGTCGCCGTACGCCCGGCCCAGGAACCGGCGTACGTCAGCCGCCGACGACCGCGCGGAGAGATCGGCGTGCTCGTGCGCCCGGACGGCCGCCCAGTCGGTCCACGACAGCCGTTGGGTGCCACCCGGTGCGTGCTCTACCGCCCACGCGAACGACGTACTTCCGTCGTGCCGCCGCCACAGGAACCCGCCGATCGCCAACGCCAGAACGAGCACGACAGCTCCGACGATCCAGTGTCGCCTCGGCACGTGCCCTCCGTTCCTGTTCGCTCGCCCCGCCTCGTGGCGGACCCCTCCGCCATGATCGGCGAAAGTGGTGTGAGACTAGCCGCATGCCCTCGACGTCCAGGTCCGGTGACGTCCGGGCTTCAGGCGCCGTCCTCGCTGCCGGAGGCGTCGTTCTCCGCAAGGGACGGGTCCTGCTCGTGCATCGTCCGGCGTACGACGACTGGTCGTTCCCCAAGGGGAAGCTCAACCGGGGCGAGCCGGCCCCGGCCGCCGCGGTGCGTGAGTTCGAGGAGGAGACCGGGCTGCGGATCCGGCTCGGGATGCCACTCTCGCGGCAGAGCTACCCCAACGGGTCCCGGACCAAGGTCGTCGACTACTGGATCGGCCGGCTCGTGGGCGACTACGACGTGTCCGGCTACAGCGTCAACCACGAGATCGACGAGGTCGCGTGGGTCGACGTCGAGAAGGCACGCAGGCAGCTCACCTACAAACGCGACCGCCACACCCTGGAGGAGGCGCTGGCGGCCGGAAAGCCCACCCGCGCGTTGCTCGTGCTACGTCACGCCGAGGCGCGATCACGCAAGCGCTGGAAGAGCGACGACCGTGAGCGGCCGCTGCTGGTGAAGGGGATGGCCCAGGCGCGCGCTGCGATCCCCGTGCTGGCGGCGTACGGCGTCTCGCGGGTGGTCACGTCGTCCAGCGTGCGGTGCGTCCAGAGCATCCGTCCGTACGCCGACCGTTACCGCCTGCCCATGACGTGCACGGCGGACCTGTCCGAGGAGGATGCCACCGATGCGTCGGTCAGGGCCGTGGTCGACGATCTGCTCCGCTCGCGCGAGGACGCGGTCCTCTGCACCCACCGCCCGGTGCTGCCGACGGTCTACGACGAGCTCGGACTCGTCAACGTGCCGCATCCCACCGGGCAGCTGGTGGTCGTGCATCATCGGCGGGGCCGGGTGCGTGCCGTCGAGCGGCATCTGGGCTGAACGACCGGCAGCCACCCGTCGTTTCTGGCCGATCTGCGGGCCGTTGAGCGAGGCACAGGCTCGTGTTCACGTGGTGGATGCCACACGGCCCCCCTCACGTCGCCTGCTCGGCATTCCGAGTTCATCCCACGTTTACCGACTCCGCCATGACCGTCCACCTCACGTCCTTACGTTCCGAGGTGTCCAGACGAACTGACCCAGGAGCAATTCACGTGAACACCTTCTCCGTGCGCAGGGTGGCCGTGCCGGCCATCGCGGTACTCACGGTTGGGCTCACCCTGACCGCTTGCGGTAACAACAACGACAACGGTGGTGGCAGCAGCACCGGTGGGAGTGGTGGGGGCACCATCAACGGGGGAGGTTCGACCGCTCAGGCGGTCGCGCAGCAGACGTGGCGATCCAACTACCAGAAGCAGAACGGCGGCACCATCAACTACGAGGAGGTCGGTTCGGGGACCGGCGTCGAGAACTTCATCAGCAAGGCGTATGTCTTCGCGGGCTCGGACGCATTCCTGACACCGCAGCAGATCAACCAGGCCAAGAGTGCCTGTGGCGGGGACCCGATCGAGGTACCGAACTACGTCAGCCCCATCGCGGTGGCGTTCAACCTGCCCGGGATCAAGTCGCTGAACCTGGACGGTGAGACGATCGCCAACATCTTCAACGGGAGCATCACCACCTGGAACGACCCGAAGATCGCCCAGCTGAACCCGAACGCGAATCTCCCGAGCACGGCGATCTCGCCCATCCACCGCTCGGACGACTCCGGGACCACCTTCAACTTCACCGACTACCTGTCCCAGGCCAGCAACGGTGCCTGGAGCGATGCGGCGAACGTCACCTGGCCGAAGAGCGTCTCCGGCGGCCAGGGCCTGGACGGCACCTCCGGTGTCATCGGCGGCCTCACCGACACCCCGGGCGCGATCGGCTACGCCGACGACTCGGCGGTCAAGGCGACCGACCTCGGCGTGGCCTCGGTGAAGGTGGGCAACGACTTCAACCCGCCGACGGCCGAAGGCGCCGCCAAGGTGCTCGAGCTGTCGCCGCTGGAGCACGGCCGTGGCCCCGATGACATGGCGATCAAGGTCGATCGGACCTCGACCGAGAAGGGGACCTACCCGCTCCTGCTGGTGTCCTACGTGATGGCCTGCCCGACGTACAGCGATGCCACGACCGCGAACACGGTGAAGGGCTACCTGACCTACGTCGTGTCCAGCGACGGCCAGCAGGCGGCGGCCCAGAGCGCCGGCTCCGCACCGCTTCCCGCGTCGCTGTCGCAGAAGGCGACCACCATCCTCTCGAAGATCTCCTCCGGGAGCTGACCGATCATCGACGGGTAGGACGGCAGCTCGGTCGCCGTCCTACCCGTCAGCCTCTCCTCGTCCACAAGGAGCAACCGTGACCGCCACCGCCTCTCCGGAGCGGACCGGCCCCCACGACACCGCGTCGCGGCCCAGCCGGCGCGGTGATCGCACGTTCGAGGGGATCGTCCGTGTCGCCGCGTTCACGATCCTGGTCTCGCTCGTCGCCGTCTTCATCTTCCTCGCGATCGAGGGCTGGGTCGGGCTGACGGCGGACCCCTCGACGTACGAGCCCTTCACGTCGTTCATCACCTACATCACGCCCCTGGTGGTGAGCACTCTGCTCGCCTCGGCGATCGCGCTGATCGTGGCCGTCCCCTTCGCGATCGCGGTGGCGCTGTTCATCTCGCACTACGCCCCGCGTCGGCTCGCGGCCGTGCTCGCCTACCTCGTCGACCTGCTGGCGGCCGTGCCGTCGGTCGTCTTCGGACTCTGGGGTGGCCGCTACCTCGCCGCGTACCTCCAGCCGCTGCACGTGTGGCTGCACGCGCACTTCGGCTTCCTGCCGTTCTTCGGCCCCGAGCCCCCGTCGCCCAACGGACGCTCGCTGTTCACCGCCGGCATCGTGCTGGCGATCATGATCCTGCCGATCATCACTGCGATCTCGCGTGAGGTGTTCGCGCAGACCCCGCGGCTGCACGAGGAGGCCGCTCTCGCCCTCGGTGCCACCCGCTGGGAGATGATCCGGTACGCCGTGTTCCCCTACGCGCGGTCGGGCATGGTCTCGGGAGTGATGCTCGGACTCGGCCGGGCACTCGGCGAGACGATGGCGGTCGCGATGGTGCTGGCGACGACGCCGAACACGACGCTCAACGTGATCGGCGTGGCGAGCCCACCGACAATCGCCGCCAACATCGCGCTCAACTACAAGGAGTCGACCCCCGAGCGACAGTCGCTGCTGATCGCCACCGGCTTGGTACTTTTCGTGGTGACCTTCCTGGTCAATTTCGCGGCCCGATGGATCGCCGGTCGCAGCGCCCGGAGGATGGACCGATGACCACCGGCCCCATCCCCATCTCGCACCCGCGGCTGCCGGCCTGGGCGCCGGCGTTGGTCGGTGCGATGGCCCTCGCTCTCGCCGGCCTGCCGGCCCTGCTCGCCGGTTGGAGCCTCACGAAGTGGATCGCCCTGTCGTTCCTGGTCTTCCTGGTCGCGCTGCCGTTGTGGTCGCGGGTCGTCGAGGGCCGCAGGGCCGCTCTCGATCGCCTGGTCACCGCGCTGATCTGGATCGCCTTCGCGATCGCGGTCTCACCGCTGATCTGGTTGCTGTGGGTCGTGATCAAGAACGGCCTGCCCGCCATCAACATCGCGTTCCTCACCAACTCCATGCTGAACGTGATCGGCGACGAGCAGGGCGGCCTCTACCACGCTCTGATCGGCACCCTGCTGATCACGTTGGCGGCCACGATCATCTCGGTGCCGATCGGGATCCTGACCGCGATCTACCTCGTGGAGTACGGCGCTCGGTCGCGGGCGGCGCGGGTGATCACCTTCCTCGTGGACGTGATGACCGGTATCCCCTCGATCGTCGCCGGGCTCTTCGCTCTGGCCCTGTTGGTGCTGCTGTTCGGCACGGCGTTCCGGGCCGGCATCGGCGGCTCGATCGCGCTGTCCTTGCTGATGATCCCGACCGTCGTGCGCTCGTCGGAGGAGATGTTCCGGCTGGTTCCGGACGACCTGCGGGAGGCGTCGTACGCCCTCGGCGTGCCGCGATGGCGGACCATCCTCAAAGTGGTGCTCCCGACCGCGCTCGGAGGGGTCGTGACCGGCGTGGTGCTGGCGATCTCACGGGTCATCGGCGAGACCGCGCCGCTCCTGGTCGTCGCCGGGGCCACCGACGGCATCAACTCCAACCTGTTCGACGGGCGGATGACCACGCTGCCGGTGTTCATCTTCTCCCAGTACGCCACGTCGACCCCGGTCGGCTACGAGCGTGCGTGGGGTGGTGCACTGGTCCTGATCGTGCTGGTGATGGTGCTCAACCTCACCGCCCGGATCATCGGTCGCGTGTTCGCCCCTGCCAAGGAACACTGACAGAGTCGCCGTAAGGAAGGAACCATGGCGAAGAGCATCGACGTCTCGGACCTGAGCATCTACTACGGGGACTTCCTCGCGGTGGAGGGGGTCAACATGACCGTGAAGTCGAAGTCGGTCACCGCGTTCATCGGGCCGTCGGGGTGCGGCAAGTCCACCATGCTCCGGTCGCTCAACCGGATGCATGAGGTGATCCCCGGCGCGCGGGTCGAGGGCAAGGTCGTGGTCGACGGGCAGTCGCTGTACGACCCCAGCGTCGACCCGGTCGCCGTACGCCGTCAGATCGGGATGGTCTTCCAGCGCCCTAACCCGTTCCCGACGATGTCCATCTACGACAACGTGCTGGCGGGCAACCGGCTCAACAACAAGAAGCTGAAGAAGCCGGCGGCCGACGAGGTCGTGGAGAAGTCGCTGAAGGGCGCCAACCTGTGGAACGAGGTCAAGGACCGGCTGAACAAGCCCGGGATGGGCCTGTCGGGTGGCCAGCAGCAGCGTCTGTGCATCGCGCGCGCCATCGCGGTGGAGCCCGAGGTGCTGCTCATGGACGAGCCCTGCTCGGCGCTCGACCCGATCTCGACGTCGGCGATAGAGGACCTCATCCACGAGCTGAAGACCGAGTACACGATCGTGATCGTGACCCACAACATGCAGCAGGCCGCCCGTGTCTCCGACGACACCGGCTTCTTCAACCTGAAGGCCGCCGGACAACCCGGTCACCTCGTCGAGTTCAACCCCACGAAGAAGATGTTCTCGACCCCCGACGACCCCGCCACCGAGGCCTACATCTCCGGCCGCTTCGGCTGACCTGGCCGGGCCTCTGGTCGGCGCCCCTTCTGGGATAGTCCGTGACGAACGTCAGCCGGAA
>JAFMQY010000042.1 GCA_017354415.1 Nocardioides sp. | reverse complement strand
AGCTGCGCACGGACCTCACGTCGACGTACCCGCAGGTGGGTCCGATCTGGGCCTGACCTTCCGAGGAGGAATGCCCGGCCGCCTCATGAGGTTGGCCGGGGGTGAGCCTCTCCAGCCAGCCGCGGGCCAGCCGCGCCGAGGTCGGTCTCCGCAGCGAGCGGGGGCCGATCCTCCTGGCGGTGATGCTGAGCATCGGGCTGGTCGCGATCGACTCGACGATCCTCGCCACCGCGGTGCCCTCGGTGGTCGCCGACCTCGGCGGCTTCACGTCGTTCCCCTGGCTGTTCTCCATCTACCTGCTGGCGCAGGCGATCTCGGTGCCGCTGTACGGCAAGCTCGCCGACCTCTACGGCCGCAAGCCGCTGATGCTGCTCGGGGTCGGGCTGTTCGTCGCCGGGTCGCTGCTGTGCGGGTTCGCCTGGGGGATGACCGCCCTGATCGTCTTCAGGCTGGTCCAGGGCCTCGGCGCCGGCGCCGTGCAGCCGATCGGGATGACCATCCTGGGCGACATCTACTCGCTGCGGGAGCGGGCGACCGTGCAGGGGTACGTCGCCAGCGTCTGGGCGATGGCCGCACTGGTCGGGCCGACCCTCGGTGGCGTCTTCTCCGACACGATCGGCTGGCGCTGGATCTTCTTCGTGAACCTGCCGCTCGGCGCCGCGGCCGGATGGGTGCTGTGGCGTCGCTTCGAGGAGCGGGTGGAGCGCAAGCGGCACCGCATCGACGTGGCCGGGTCGGCGCTCTTCGCGGGCGGCGGGACTCTGCTGCTGCTCGGCCTGCTCGAGGGCGGCGTCGAGTGGCGATGGAGCTCGCCGACCAGCATCTCGCTTTTCGCCGCCTCGGCAGTGCTGCTGGCAGCGTTCGTGTTCTTCGAGCGGCGCGCGGCCGAACCGGTGCTACCCCTGTGGGTGTTCCGGATGCGAGTGCTCAACGTCGCCAACGCCGGCTCCCTCGTGGTGGGCGTGCTGACGCTCGGTCTGTCGTCGTACGTGCCCCTGTTCTCCCAGCGCGTGCTCGGCACCGGCGCCCTGGTCGCCGGTCTCGCTCTGGCCGCGATGACCATCGGCTGGCCGATCGCGGCCGCGACCGCAGGGCGGCTGTATCTCTCGATCGGCTTCCGGGGGACGCTGCTGATCGGCGCCACGATCGCGACCGGGGGCGCCGTCCTCCTGCTGACGGTCGACGGCAACAGCTCGATCTATCGCCTCGCCGCCGCGTGCTTCGTGATGGGCGTCGGCATGGGGTACGTCGCGAGCCCGTCCGTGGTGGCCGCACAGACGGCGGTCTCGTGGTCGGGCCGCGGAGTCGCCACCGGCACCAACATGTTCGCCCGGTCGGTGGGGAGCGCCGTCGGGGTCGCCGTCTTCGGTGCCGTGGTGAACTCCTACGTCAGCGGTCATCTCGGGTCCCACCCCGACATCGCGCACGTGTCCGCGGCGATCCTCGAGCCGGCCATCCACGACGTCTTCCTGGTGACCGTGGCGGTGACCGCCGTACTGCTGCTGGTCGGAGCCCTGATGCCGGCCCGCATCACCGAGCCCGACCCCGTGGCGGCCCCGTCGGATGACGAGCCCGATGAGACCGCCGATGCCGAGGCGCCCGCCGTTTCCTGACCCGGATGGTCGTCCGTATCCCCGATAGTCCGTGACGAACGTCAGGCGAAAGGGCTGGTTCGGGCTGACGTTCGTCACGGACTATCGGGAGGAACACCAGGAGGGATGTCAGGCGGACGACCCGGAAGACAGGGGGCAGCGGCTCGCGACGGCTCCCTCGGCGCCGTCGCCGGTGACGTCGTGCGCCGCGCGGTCGGTGAGGTCGGCGCCGCCGAGCGGCTCGACCGACCACCGGACGAGGTGCCAACCGTCGGCATCCCCGTCGAGGATCACTCCGCCGGTGTTCATCATCCGGCGCTCACTGATGTCGCGGGCGTCCACCCCGGCGGCTCGCATGGCGGTGTAGGTGCGGATCGCGGCCCCGTGGCTGAACGCCACCACGGTCTCGCCCTCCGTGTGCCGGCCGGCGATGGCGCGCACGGCCGCGTCGTAGCGCGCGAGGAAGGCGTGTCCGTCGTGAGATCCGGGGAGCGTGCGGTCGCGGTCACCGAACATCCAGCCCACGACGCAGCCGAGGTACGTCGCGACCGCGTCGTCGTCCGAGCACATCTCGATGTCACCAGCGCGGATCTCCTCCAGGCCGGGCTGGACCTGCACGTCGAGCCCATGGGCCTCCGCCAGTGGCGCGGCAGTGAGCTGAGTGCGGACCAGCCGTGACGCATAGATCGCGGCGAGCCGCTCGGTGGCGAGCACGTCGACCAGGGACCGGGCCTGGGCGTGACCGAGCTCGGTCAACCCCGGGCCGGGAGGGGCGGTGTCCAGCTGCCCGGCGACGTTGGATGCCGTCTGGCCGTGGCGGATCAGGTACAGGCGCACGGCCAAACCCTATGTGGCGCTGTCGGCGACATGCATCTCCTCGCCGGCCCGCCCGGCGGCTGGATCAGAGCCCCGGATCGGTGGGCAGGCGGCCGTGGATGTGGCAGTCCTCGCGCTCGGTCGTCCCGGGCACGGCGTACGCCGAGCGCGTGGTGCCCTCGTAGACGAAGCCGGCCGCCTCGGCGACCCGGCAGGACGCGAGATTGTGGACGGAGTGCTCGAGCTGGACGCGCATCAGGCCGCGCGACTCGAAGGCCCATCGCGTGACGGCGTCGACCATCTAGCGGGCGACGCCCCGACCCCGTGCGTCGGGATGCACACGGTACCCGATCTTGGCGACCTTGTCGTCGCGGTCGATGGCGAACAGGCTCACGTTCCCGACCATCAGTCCGCTCGCGCGGTCGAGGGCGCTCCACGTGGCGTGAGAGCCTTCCGACCAGTCGGCACCGGCCCGGAGCCAGGCTTCCGCGGTCTCGACGTCCGGGCACTCACGCGTGGGGTTCCATTGCCGGACATCGGGGTCGTTCATCATCTCGAACGCCCGCTCGGCTTCCTCGGCGGCCGACGGCGGCCGGATCACCAGGTCGGCCGTCTCCAGCAGTTCCATCAGCACACCTTAGAGCGGGCATGAGGCCCGGCCCCGGCGAGACGGAGGTTCAGAACGTGGCGTTCTTGATGAAGTCGAAGGCGGCGGTCACCTTCGAGCCCTGGCTGCCGTCGGGGTTCTGCGGTGTGTAGGTGATCGTGACCGCGCCGAATGCGAGCCGCGCCACGTCGAGGGGCGTCGCGTCGGTCGGGGCCGGCGCCACCTGGTACGACGACACGTAGACGTTCTGCATCTTGATGGTGAGGTAGGCAACGCGGGCGCCAGACTTGCGGGCCGACAGGGTGGCCGTCTTGATGTGGGTCCCCTTGGCGCAGGCGAGGAACAGCTTCGGCGAAGCCGAACCCGTGTGGGAGACGAACGTGAACGGCTGCGGCTTCGACTTGCCGGCGCCGCTGCCGGTGTTGGTCGGGCTGATCGTGGTGGTCAGGCCCCACGACCAGTCGAGCACCTCGATCGTCTTGGGGAACTGTGCGTCCACCGAGTCGCCGGGAATCCCGTCGACCGCCAAGAAGAAGGCGCTCGTCGGATCTGTCGGGATGGTGACCGCCTCGGCGGAGTCCTGCGAGGCGAGTACCAGACCGCCGAGGGCGGATCCCCCGAGGGTGCCGGCGAGAAGGGTACGTCGGCTGGTGCTGTGGGTGACGGTTTCGGACATGCTGGGAACCCCCCTGGTAGAGCCCGAGTCGGGATGATTGTGGCGGCTACAAGGCCCCGGCGTCGAGATGTACGACCACACCGGTGTGAGGCAGCAGCTCCAGTCCGGCCGCCACGAGGTTCGGCGCGGTCGGCGTCGCGAACACGACCCGGCCGTCGACCGGCAGCGACACCGTGTCGTCGCCGAAGTTCACCGCGACGAGCAGGTCATGTCGGCGGAGCGTGAACAACCGGGTGGCCTCGTCAGCGGTCGCCACGACGTTCGCGAAGGCGGGGTCGGTGAGCTGCGGCCAGCTGCGACGGAGTGCGGCCAGCTCTCGGTAGACAGCGAGAACCCGGGCATGCCGTCCGTCGGCGGGCTCCGACCAGTCGAGCGTGGACCGCGCGAACGTCGCCGGGTCCTGGGGATCCGGCACCTGAGCCGGATCCCAGCCCATCCGGGCGAACTCGGCAAACCGTGCTTCCGAAACCGTCTTCCCGAGCTCGGGCTCGACGTAGGAGGTGAAGAACTGGAACGGCGTCGAGGCCGCCCACTCCTCGCCCATGAACAACATCGGCGTGAACGGCCCGCACATGGTCACCAGAGCGGCGCAGGCGAGCTGGTCGTCGTCCAGGTGTTCGGTCAGCCGGTCGCCGCGGGCACGGTTGCCGATCTGGTCGTGGTTCTGGCTGAAGACCACCAGCCGCCAGGCCGGCATGTGGCCGGTGTCGACCGGCTTCCCGTGTCGGGCACCCCGGAACGACGACCAGGTGCCGTCGTGGAAGAAGCCCTTCTCGCAGACCTTCGCGAGCGCCGACAACGGCTCGAAGTCGGCGTAGTAGCCGGTGGTCTCACGGGTCAGCGCCACGTGGAGGGCGTGCTGGAAGTCGTCGCTCCACTGGGCGTCGAGCCCGTACCCGCCACCCTCGCGGGGCGTCACCAGCCTCGTGTCGTTGAGGTCCGACTCCGCAATCAGGGTCAGCGGCCGGCCGAGGTGAGCCGACAGGGCGGCCGTCTCGATGGCCATCTCCTCCAGGATGTGCACCGGCGAGGAGTCCGACAGGGCGTGCACGGCGTCGAGCCGGAGGGCGTCGACGTGGTAGTCGACGAACCACATGCGGACGTTGTCCAGGATGAACCGCCGGACCTCCGCCGATCCGTCGCCGTCGAGGTTCACCAGGTCGCCCCACGTGTTGCGGCCCTGCTTGAGGTAGGGACCGAACAGCGTCAGGTAGTTCCCCGACGGGCCGAGGTGGTTGTAGACCACGTCCTGCACGACTCCGAGCCCGGCGGCGTGGCAGGCATCGACGAAACGCTGGTACGCCGGCGGCCCGCCGTAGGCCTCGTGCACGGCGTACCAGTCGACCCCGTCGTAGCCCCAGCCCCACCGGCCGCCGAAGGCGTTGACCGGCATCAGCTCGACCAGGCCGACCCCGATCGTGCGGAGATGGTCGAGCTTCTCGACCGCTGCATCGAGGGTGCCGCCCGGCGTGAACGTGCCCACGTGCAGCTCATAGATCACCGACCCGGGGAGCTGCCGGCCGGTCCAGTCCTGGTCGCTCCAGGCGAAGGAGGAGGGATTGTAGGTTTGCGAGCGCTGGTGGACGCCCGCCGGCTGGCGCCGCGACCGCGGGCCGGGTCGGGGCGCGTCCGAGTCATCGATCAGGTATCCGTAGTCGAGTGGTCCTTCCGTCTGGTCGGGAACGTCGCCTGCGGGGGTCCACCAGTCGCCCCCCGAACGGCGCATCTCGACGATCGCATCGGCCACCGACTGTCCTGAGGAGTCGGGGGACGAGGCGTCTCGAAGGGACAGTCGGAGCCGGCGCGGGAACGGCGCCCACACCGCGAACGGTGCGCGTGGTTCGTCGGCCGAGCCTGTGTCCACCACGGTCACGCCTCCGCGCGGACCAGCATCGCGACCGGGTAGTCGGACAACATCTCGCGGACTGCGCTCTCGCCGGCGTGCTCCCGCCCGGAGAGCAGGTCGGTCCAGCTCCCGTCCGGCAGCGGCAGCACGGTGTCTCCCCAGCCTCGGGCGGCGAGGCCGACCGGCAGTCGTGTGACGACGGTGAGCGCACCGCCGCGGTCGAAGGCGAGCACGTGGTCGGCCGCGCTTCCGCGGGCCCGGACCGGCTCGTACGTCGTGAAGCGGTGGGGTTGGTTCCTCCGGAGGGTGAGCGCGGCTTGGGTCACCAGCAGCTTCGCCTCACCGTGGTCGTCCGCATGGGGCGAGAGCGCCGGCCGCTCGCCGGAGCGCACCCGCGCGAGCACCCGGCGGCGTGCGTCGAAGTCGACGGGACGGCGGTTGTCCGGGTCGACCAGGCTGCGGTCCCACAGTTCGGTGCCCTGGTAGGTGTCGGGCACGCCGGGCATGGTCAGCGCGACCAGCTTCAGCGCGAGGCCGTTGCTGAAGCCGGGCGACGCGACCCGCTCGACGAGTCCTTCGAGCACCTGACGCACGGTGGTGTCGTCGAACGCGGCGTCGACCGCGGCGTGTACGGCGCGTTCGTACACAGGGTCGGGATCGGTCCAGGAGGTGTGCTCGCCGGACTCGCGCATCGCCTTCTCGGCGAAGGCATGGAGTCGCGTCCGCGACGCGGGCCAGGCGCCCACGACCCCCTGCCAGAGCAGGTTGCCGAACGACGGATCCGGCACCGGCGCCAGCCGGAGGAGTACCTCGACGGTGTCGGCCCAGATGTCGGCGATCTCGGCCAGGACCGAGATCCTGGCGCGGGTGTCCTCGCTCCGCTTGGTGTCGTGGGTGGTGGTCGCCGTCATCGAACGCGGCCAGGTGCGCCGGCGCTCCGCCATCGCGGCGTGGAACTCGTCCACCGACACCGCGAAATCGGCCGGGTCGCCGCCCACCTCGGTCAACGACGTGAGGCGGGAGGTCCGGTAGAACGCCCGGTCCTCGACACCCTTGGCCATCACCGCCCCGCTGGTCTGCTGGAACCGCTGTGCGACCGGCGAGGTCGGGTCACCCAGCACCGGTGCGAGCAGGTCGAGGGCGTCGCCGAGGTCGGGGCGATGCCGGCGTACGACGGCGAACGCGGCGTCGAGGTGGTCGCGTCCGTCGGGGAGGTAGGAGCGGTAGACCGGAAAACGGGCCAGGAGTTCGGCGAGGGTGTCGACGACGCGGTCGTCCGTGGGGTGGTTTCGAGACGGGCGTAGAACGCCCTCCTCAACCACCGGGGTGTCTACGCCCTCGTCAACCACCGGGGTGTCGGCGCCCTCCTCAACCACCGGAGTGTCGGCGCCCTCGTCAACCACCGGAGTGTCGGCGCCCTCGTCAACCACCGGGGAGTGGTCGTCGGTCGAGCCCGCCGAGACCGCGATCTCGCGGGCGAGGCGGCGTACCTCCGCGTGGAGCGTCTCATCGGCGACGGTGCGCTTGCAGTGGTGGACGACCCGTGACCAGTCGAGCACCGATCCCCGCAGCCTGGTCTCCAGGGCGGTCAGCGATCGCTGTCCCTCGGGATCGACGAGGACCCGGTCGACGAGACCGAGCACGTCATACCCCGTGGTGCCGGCGGTCGCCCACGACACCGGCAACCGCTCACCTGGCTCGAGGATCTTCTCGACGACGACGTACGCGCCGCCGGTGAGCTCACGCAGCGCCTCGAGGTACGCCGCGGGGTCGCGGAGGCCGTCCGGGTGGTCGATCCGCAGCCCGTCTACGAGGCCCGCCTCGAACCAGCGGGAGATCTGCCGGTGTGACGCGTCGAAGACCGCAGGGCCCTCGACGCGGATTCCGGCGAGGGTCGTGACGCCGAAGAAGCGGCGGTAGTTCAGCTCACGGTCCCCGCGCCGCCAGCTCACGAGCCGGTAGTGCTGGCGGGCGTGGAGCACGTCCGGGTCCGGGGTCCCGACAGGCTGGACCGCGGGACTCGACACGACGTCGGGACGCAGGGGGAGGCGGAGGTCGTGGTAGCGCAGCTCGTCGCCGACCACGGACAACCCGCGGATCCGCCCGTCCGCGAGGAGGTCGTCGTCCGCGACGACAGGGAGCAGCACCCGCCCGTCGGCCGCGTCCCAGTCGACGTCGAACGCGTCGGCGTACGACGACTCCGGTCCGTGCGCGAGCAGGTCCCACCACCACGCGTTCTCGTGCGGGGTCGCGACGCCCATGTGGTTGGGCACGACGTCGACCAGCACCCCCATCCCGAGCCGGCGGGCCTCGGCGGACAACGTGGCCAGGCCTTCGGCACCGCCCCGGGCGGGGTCGACAACGGTGTGGTCGACGACGTCGTACCCGTGCGTGCTGCCGGGCTCGGCCCTCAGCAGCGGCGAGAGGTAGACCCAGTCGATCCCGAGGTCGTGCAGGTACGGGAGTGTGCGTGCGGCGTCGTACAGCGTGAAGTCCGCGCTGACCTGCAGGCGGTAGGTGCTGGCCGGGACGCGCGCCGTCATCCGGCCCCGTGATTGTTCTGGGCCGCGACCGAAGCGGCGACGGAGCTGTCGGGCGCGGCGACGGGGGTCGTGTGCTCGCGGAGGACCAGCAGGCTGCGACCGGCGAGTGTGCAGGGAGTGCCGGCCACCAGCGGTAGTCCGGGTCGCTCGGTCCCCGCCGTGTCGATCTCGACGTCCCAGGCGGCGGCGTACTCCTCCGGCGGCAGGGTCAGGGGTACGTCGTCCGCTGCGGCGTTGAAGTAGAGGAGGAAATGGTCGTCGACGATCGGCCTGCCGCGAGCGTCGGAGCCGGAGACACCATGCCCGTTGAGGTACATCCCGATGGACCGGGCGCCGGGGTCGTCCCAGTCGGCGTCGGCCATGGGACGTCCGTCGGGGTGCAGCCAGACGATGTCGTTGAGCCGCTCGCCCTCGCCGCTGCCGGTGCGCACGGACGTACCGGTGAAGAAGCGCCGGCGCCGGAACGTCGGATGGTCGCGGCGCAGCCGGGCGACGTCGGCGGTGAACTCGACCAGCGGCTCGTCGACCTGGTCCCAGTGCAACCACGAGATCTCGTTGTCCTGGCAGTAGACATTGTTGTTGCCGAGCTGGGTGCGACCCGCCTCATCCCCGTGCGCCAGCATCGGCACCCCCTGGCTGAGCAGCAGGGTGGCGATGAAGTTGCGCTGCTGCCGCGCCCGCAGCTCCCGCACGGCGGGATCGTCCGTGGGGCCCTCGACTCCGTGGTTCCAGGAGCGGTTGTTGCTCTCTCCGTCGTTGTTGTCCTCGCCGTTGGCCTCGTTGTGCTTCTCGTCGTACGAGACCAGGTCGCGCAGGGTGAAGCCGTCGTGGGCGGTGACGAAGTTGATCGAGGCGACCGGTCGCCTCCCCGACTGCTCGTAGAGGTCGCTCGACCCGGCCAGCCGGCTGGCGAACTCACCGAGCGACGGCTCCCCACGCCAGAAGTCGCGGACGGTGTCGCGGAACTTGCCGTTCCACTCCGTCCACTGCGGCGGGAACCCGCCGACCTGGTAGCCGCCCGGCCCGACGTCCCACGGCTCGGCGATCAGCTTCACCTGACTGACGACGGGGTCCTGCTGCACCAGCTCGAAGAACGTCGAGAGCCGGTCGACGTCGTAGAACTCCCGCGCCAGCGCGGCCGCGAGGTCGAACCGGAAGCCGTCGACGTGCATCTCGGTCACCCAGTAGCGCAGGGAGTCCATGATCAGCTGCAGCGAGTGCGGGTGGCGGACGTTGAGGCTGTTCCCCGTGCCGGTGTAGTCCATGTAGTAGCGCAGGTCGTCCTCGACGAGCCGGTAGTACGCCGGGTTGTCGAGGCCCTTGAAGCTGAGCGTCGGCCCGAGGTGGTTGCCCTCGGCGGTGTGGTTGTAGACGACGTCGAGGATCACCTCGATGCCGGCCGCGTGCAGCGACCGGACCATCGACTTGAACTCCTGCACCTGTTGCCCGAGCTGCCCGGCGGCGGCGTACGGCGCGTGCGGTGCGAGGAAGCCGAGCGTGTTGTAGCCCCAGTAGTTGCGCAGTCCCTTCTCCAGCAGAGTGCTGTCCTGGACGAACTGGTGCACCGGCATCAGCTCGATCGCGGTCACACCGAGCCGGGTGAGGTGCCGGATCACGGAGGGGTGCTCGAGCGCGGCGTACGTCCCTCGCTCGTCCTCGGGTACGTCGGGGTTCAGCTCGGTGAGGCCCTTCACGTGCGCCTCGTAGATCAGCGTCTCGTGGTAGGGGATGTTGAGCCGCCGGTCGCCCTCCCAGTCGAAGAACGGGTTGATCACGACGCCGAGCATCATGTGGGCGCCGGAGTCCTCGTCGTTGCGGGAGTCCGGGTCGCCGAAGCCGTAGCCGTACAGGGACTGGTCCCAGTCGATGTCGCCGACCGTCGCCTTCGCGTACGGATCGAGCAACAGCTTGGCCGGGTTGCTGCGGAGCCCCTTGGTCGGCTCGTACGCCGCGTGGACCCGGTACCCGTAGCGCTGGCCCGGCTGCACCGACGGCAGGTAGCAGTGCCACACGAACGCGTCCACCTCGGTCATCGCCACCCGGGTCTCGACCCGCTCGGCGTCGAAGAGACAGAGCTCGACCCGGTCGGCCACCTCGCTGAACACCGCGAAGTTGGTGCCCACGCCGTCGAACGTCGCGCCCAGGGGATAGGCGTCGCCCGGCCAGACCTCCACGGAACCCCCTCGGGTCGTCGCCACGTGTCGCGCTACCGATCTCACCACACTCCGACGCGCGAGGGACGCGTGGCCCGTACCCACCGCGAGATCCCGCATAACGTTGCGGGTGTGCCGCAGGTCGTCGTCCTCACCGGTGCCGGGATCTCCGCCGCGAGCGGGCTGCCGACGTTCCGCGACTCCGACGGGCTGTGGGAGGGGCACCGGCAGGAGGACGTCGCCTCTCCCGCGGCGTACGTCAGGGATCCGGCGCTGGTGCAGCGGTTCTACGACATGCGCCGAGCCGCCCTCGCGTCTGTCGAGCCGAACGCGGCCCACGTCGCGCTGGCACGGCTCGAACGGGCGTTGGGGGACGACCTGCTGCTGGTGACGCAGAACATCGACGACCTCCACGAGCGCGGCGGCTCGACGCGGGTCCTGCACCTGCACGGTGAGCTCCGGTCGGCGCTGTGCACGGAGTGCGCGTCCCGGCACCCGTGGCGCGGCGGGCTCGGGACCTGGACGCCCTGCCCGTCGTGTGGCGCCCACGCCCTGCGGCCGGACGTCGTGTGGTTCGGCGAGATCCCGTACCGGATGGACGAGATCTGGCCGCGGCTCCAGACCGCCGACGTGTTCTGCGCGATCGGCACGTCGGGCGTGGTCTATCCGGCCGCCGGCTTCGGGCAGCAGGCCGCGTCGTCCGGCGCCCGGACGGTCGAGCTCAACCTGGCCTGGAGTGAGGTGGCGCCGTGGTTCGACGACGTACGCACCGGCCCGGCCACCGAGCTGGTCCCGGCGTGGGTGGACGAGGTGCTGGCTCAGTAGTCCTGCGGCTGGGTGAAGAAGCCGTTCGGGTCGTACGTCGTACGGGCGGCAGCGAGCCGGGAGGAGTTCGAGCCGAAGTATGCGGACATGTAGTGCCGGAGCGACGAGTCGGCGTAGTTGACGTAGGCGCCGGTGCCCCAGGTGGGGGTCATCGCGGTCCGGAAAGCGCGGACGTACGACGTGGCCGCCGATGCCGGACCCGAGTCGTAGGTCGCCGTGTACTGCACCGTGGTCAGCGCTCCGCGGTGGCCGAACGCGCTGTCACTCGGCCCGAGGTCGTCGACGGCGCCCCCGAGCGCGTCGATCGAGATCCCGGCCTCCTTCAGTCCGCTGGTCTGGGCAGCATCGACGTGGTCGAGCAACCGCGTCATCGCGACCTGCGGTGCGTTGATGATGTGGGAGGTGGCGGCCAAGGCTTCGCGGGTGAGCGAGCCGCCTGGCCCGGTGTGGCACTTCGAGACCGGGATCGTGGAGCAGCCGGCGTACGCGAGCATCGTGTTCAGGTAGCCGTCGGTGTGCCGCGAGTCGGTCGAGGGCGTGGGCACCTGCGACAAGAAGGGCTGGAGGGCGTGGTCCAGCGCGGAGGCCGGTCCGGTCCAGGTCACCACTGCGAAGAGGGCCGGCCCGCTCGGATGTGACTGCCCGCCGAGCAGCTTGAGCGTCGACCAGAGACGGCGGTCGGCTTGGGGCACGGTCGCCAGCCAGTGGGGTACGACGTGCCGCGCGGCCGAGAACGGCCAGGCCAGGTAGGCACGGGTGATGGTCGGAGCGGCGAAGGTCTGCATGGTGAGCGACGTCACGACGCCGAGGTGCCCGCCGCCACCGCCACGCAAGGCCCAGAAGAGGTCCGGCTCGTGGTCGGCACTCGTGTTCACGACTCGGCCGTCAGCGAGGACGACTCGCATCGCGGTGACCGCGTCGCAGGTCAGGCCGTGGGCCCGGGTCAGCACCCCGACACCCCCGCCCTGGGTCAGTCCGGCGATGCCGACGGTCGGGCAGGAGCCGCCGGCGATCCCGCGCCCCCGCGTGCCCAGCGCGTCGTACACCTGGACGAGGGAGGCGCCGGAGCCGATGGTCGCGGTGGTACCCGCCAGGGAGATCGCGCCGAGTGGCCGGACGTCGACGACCAGCGCGCCGTCCCCCGCGGACCAGCCGGGATAGGAGTGGCCGCCCGACCGGATCGCCACACGAACGCCGTGGTTCTGGGCGAAGGCGAACGCCGTGGCGACGTCCTGCGCGGTCGCGACCGACAGGACCGCGAGCGGCCGGGCGCCGTCGTACCGAGGGTTCTGGGTGAGCCGGACGGTGTTGTACGACGGGGAGCCGGGCCGCGCGAGGGTCCCGGACACGTGATGTGCGAGTCGGCGCCACGCAGCCGCGGAGGGGGATGTCGTCGCGGCGTTCGTCGCCGTGACACCGGGTGTCGGTGCGACCGGCGGTGCCGGGGAGTCGGCGGGCGGGTTGGCGTCGTGCGACGCGCAGGCGCCGAGCACGCCGGCGACGCCGCCGGCCAGCACTGCCCTGCGGGCGATGGGTCCGGCCACTCCTCCAGCGTAGGGAGCGGGTCGACACGGCCGAGGCGGCATACGCTGGGGTGTCCAGGTCGGCTCGGTGAGGCTTGCCTTCCTTGCGGCCGCCGGGTGACGGAGGAGGATCGAGGAGTGAGCTCGGAGATCGGCACGGACGAAAATCCCCAACACTGGCACGACGACATCGGCGAGGACGTCGGCGGCCGCCTGAACTGGCTGCGAGCAGGAGTCCTCGGTGCCAACGACGGGATCGTCTCCACCGCCGGAATCGTCATGGGCGTCGCCGGTGCGACGGCCGAGCGGACGCCGGTGCTGGTGGCCGGGATCGCCGGGCTGGTCGCCGGCGCGCTGAGCATGGGTGCCGGTGAGTACGTGTCGGTCAGCACCCAGCGCGACTCCGAGCGCTCGATGCTCGCGCTGGAGGCGGAGGAGCTGGAGCGCATGCCGCAGACGGAGCTCCGCGAGCTGGCGAAGATCTACGAGCGCAAGGGGCTGAGCCGGCAGCTCGCCCGCAAGGTGGCCGAGGAGCTCACCGCGCACGACGCCCTCGGCGCGCACGCGGAGGCGGAGTTCGGGATCGACAAGGACAACCTGACCAACCCGTGGCACGCGGCGTTCGCCTCGATGATCGCGTTCACCGTGGGAGCGATGCTGCCTCTTCTGGTGATCACGCTGACACCCCTGGACTTCCGCGTATGGGCGACCGTGGTCGCGGTCGCGATCGCCCTCGCCATCGCCGGGTACACCAGCGCGAAGCTGGGCTACAGCCCTTGGCGTCGTGCGGTGCTGCGCAACGTGGGGGGCGGCCTGATCGCGATGGGGATCACCTACGCCGTGGGGTCGGTCGTCGGTACAGCCGTCTGAGGCCGGGTGATCACGCTGCCGTGAGGATGTTCGTGGCGGTGGTGCCGCCGGACGACGTGGTCGATCACCTCGACACGTTCCTCGACGTACGACGCGACGCGGCGCCGTTCCGCTGGGCCGCGGCGGAGCAGCTCCACGTGACGGTTGCGTTCCTGGCCGACGTTCCCGACCGGAAGCTCGACGACCTGGTCGAGCGGCTCGGGCGGGCGGCCACACGTCGTACGGCCTTCGGAGCGGCGGTCGCGGGCGGTGGCGCCTTCCCCAACGTGGCACGGGCCCGGGTGCTCTGGGCGGGGCTCGACACCGACGAGGATGGACGCACCGAGCTCTCCCGGCTGGCGACAGGCGCCCGCGCGGCCGCCAACCGGGCCGGGGTGCCGGTCGACGGGCAGAGGTTCCGCGCACATGTCACCGTCGCCCGCCTCGGCCACCCCGAGGACGTCACCTCCTGGGTCCGGCTCCTCGACGCCTACCACGGCCCGGCCTGGACCGTCGACCGCCTCACCCTGGTCGCGTCGTACCTCGGCCAGGGCCCTCGTGGTCGCCCCCGCTACGAGGTTGTGGAGGAGTTCGGCTTGTCCCGATAGTCCCTGACGAAACGGTCGAGTTCCGGGCCGATATCCAACAGTTTCGTCAGGGACTACCTGTCCACCGCCCAGTCCCCCTGTGCACAAGGCCACGTCCGAGGAGGACCTTAGATGGGTGTGGGCGGGCGCTTCGTGCCCTAGGTTCGACGACGTGAAGATCGGAGTAGCGAAGGAGACGCGGGACGGCGAGGCGCGTGTCGCGATGGTGCCCGAGCTGGTGGACAAGCTCACCGACCTGGGGTACGACGTGCTGGTCGAGCCGGGCGCGGGCAAGCACGCGCTGCTCGCCGACGAGGACTACTTCCGTGCCGGAGCCGCCATCCGCGGGTCGGCCCTCGTCGAGGCGGATGTGGTCGTCTCCGTGCAGCCCCTGGACGTCGACAGGATCGCTCGACTGCGCCGCGGGACCACGACCATCTCGTTCCTCCCGGTCAACCAGGAGCCGGAGACGGTGGTGGCCCTGCGCGACGCCGGCACCACCGCGCACGCGGTCGAGTTCGTCCCGCGCATCTCGCGAGCCCAGTCGATGGACGCCCTCAGCTCACAGGCGCTGGTCTCCGGCTACCGCTGCGCGATCGTCGCGGCAGGCATGCTGCGGCGCTTCTTCCCGCTCAACATGACGGCGGCCGGCACTGTCCAGGCGGCCGAGGTCGTGGTCCTCGGCGCCGGAGTCGCCGGCCTCCAGGCGATCGCGACCGCCAAGCGGCTGGGCGCCGTCGTCCGCGCGTACGACGTGCGGGCGGCCGCCGCCGAGGAGATCCGGTCGATGGGTGCCAAGGCCATCGAGCTGGACCTGGAGACGCTCGAGGGCGCGGGTGGCTATGCGCGTGAGATGACCGAGGACCGGGCGGCCCGCCAGCGCGAGCTGCTCACGCCGTACATCGCCGCGGCCGACGCGCTGATCACCACCGCGGCGGTCCCGGGCCGGCGCGCGCCGCTGCTGGTGTCCCGCGAGATGGTCGAGGAGATGAAGCCAGGCTCGGTGGTCGTCGACCTCGCCAGCGAGAGCGGGGGCAATGTCGAGGGCTCGGTCCCCGGCGAGGTGGTCCGCATCGGCAACGCCCAGGTGTGGGGCGGCCGCAACGTTCCCAGCCAGATGCCCGGACCCGCGTCCAAGCTCTACGCCCAGAACATCGTCAACCTGGTCACCCTGATGACCACACGGGACGACGAGGGCAACGGAGTATTCGCTCCCGACTTCGATGACGAGATCGTCGCCGGCAGCTGCGTCACCCGCGACGGCGCGATCGTCCACGAGCCGACCCGGGAGGCGATCGAAGGGCCGGCGCCTGAGCCGCCACCCCCGCCGACTCCACCCGAGCCCGAGCCCGAGCCTGTCACCCAGCCGGACCAGCCCTACGACCAGGAGGCCGACCAGTGACCCTCGACACCGGAGTCGTCTGGCTGACGATCTTCGTGCTCAGCGTCTTCGTCGGGATCGAGGTGATCTCCAAGGTGTCCTCGACCCTGCACACCCCGCTGATGTCCGGCGCGAACGCCATCCACGGGATCATCCTGCTCGGCGCGATCCTGGTCACCGGCACCACCGACAACAACATCGCGCTCGTCGTCGGGCTGATCGCGATCGTGCTCGCCTCGGTGAACATGATCGGTGGCTTCGTGGTCACCGACCGGATGCTGCAGATGTTCAGCCGCAGGAAGCCGGCGAAGAAGCAAGAGCAGGCGGCACAGAAGGACGGGGCGGCCTGATGCCGGCGATGCCGACCTGGATCCAGCTGGTCTACCTGGCCTGCGGCGTCTGTTTCATCCTGGCGCTCAAAGGCCTGTCCGGCCCCAAGACCGCGCGCAACGGCAACATCGTCGGTGCCATCGCTGCGGTCGTGGCCTGCCTGACGCCGTTCTTCTGGACCGACCTGCACCTCCACCACATCCCGCTGATCGTCGCCGCGATCGCCGTCGGGTCGGCGGGCGGCGTGTACGGCGCGCGCACGGTGCAGATGACCCAGATGCCGCAGATGGTGGCGCTGTTCAACGGTGTCGGTGGCGGTGCCGCCGCGCTGGTCGCGCTGCTCGAGCTCCACGAGGTGATCGCGAACGGCGGGAACGCCCCGTGGTTCAACCTCGCGGCGACGGCGTTCACGATCGCGGTCGGCTCCGTCTCGTTCGCGGGCTCGATCATCACCTTCGCCAAGCTCCAGGAGCTGATGACATCGCGCCCGGTCGTCTTCCGGGGCCTTCCGATCGTCTTCGGGGCAGCGCTGGTCGCCGTCGTCGTGCTCGCCGTACTCCTCGTGAACGACCCGCAGATGTGGGCGGGCATCGTGCTCGGCATGGTCGGTCTGCTGGTGGGCGTGCTGCTGGTGCTCCCGGTCGGTGGCGCCGACGTCCCGATCGTCATCTCGCTGCTCAACGCGTTCACCGGCCTGACGGTCGCGGCCGGCGGCTACGTGCTGTCGAACGTCCTGCTGCTGATCGGCGGCACCCTGGTCGGCGCCTCCGGTACCTTCCTCACCCTGCTGATGGCGCGGGCGATGGGTCGCTCGGTGACCAACATCCTCTTCGGTGCGCTCAGGGGCGCGTCGACCCTCGGCGGCGGCGAGATCAGCACCCGGCCGGTGAAGAGCGTGACCCCCGAGGACGCCGCGATCATGCTCGGGTACGCCGACCGCGTGATCATCGTGCCCGGCTACGGCCTGGCCGTCGCGCAGGCGCAGCACACGCTGCGCGAGCTCGTCGACGTACTCGGCGAGCGGGGCGCGAAGGTCGACTACGCGATCCACCCGGTCGCGGGCCGGATGCCCGGCCACATGAACGTCCTGCTCGCGGAGGCGCAGGTGCCGTACGAGCAGCTGCGTGAGATGGACCAGATCAACGGCGACTTCAAGGACGCCGACGTGGCCCTCGTCGTCGGTGCGAACGACGTCGTGAACCCCGCTGCGAAGACCACGCCAGGCGCTCCCATCTATGGGATGCCGATCCTCAACGCCGACGAGGCCCGGCAGATCATCTTCATGAAGCGTTCGATGCGTCCCGGTTTCGCCGGCATCGAGAACGAGCTGCTCTTCGACGAGAAGACGTCGCTCCTCTTCGGCGACGCCAAGGACTCGATGTCCAAGCTCCTGAACGCGGTCAAGGCCCTCTGACCCCTCGCGTTGAGTTGGCCCTCCCGGTCCGTTGAGTTGGCCCTCCCGGTCCGCCAGGAGCCGCAAGGGCCAATTGAACGCGCCCGGAGGGCCAACTCAACAGGTGGGCGTGGGCGTATGACGTTGTGCGCACTCGCTCGTTGGACAGGCATGAGTCAGAACGACGACGACGAGCCGATGCTGCGTGAGGACGGGCACCGGTACGAGAAGCCGGAGTCGCGGGAGACCACGGTCAGCAAGGAGGTCGTGTACGCCGTGCTCGGCGTGGTCGTGGTCGTGATCGCGCTGCTGATCGCGACCGGCACAGTGCCGATCTTCCCGAGGGGGTGACCCGAAAGGCGGCCACGAGGCCGTGTGCCCGCGAGCGGCGCCAGAGAGCGTTCTGGGGCACACGACCGACGGGAGGGCGACCTCAGCCGGCGAGTCCGTACAGGCGGTCGCCGGCGTCGCCGAGCCCGGGCACGATGTATCCCTTGTCATTGAGCTTCTCGTCCATCGCCCCGGTGAGCACGGTGACCGGGACGTCGAGACCCTCGAGCTCGCGCTCGAGCCGGGCACATCCCTCGGGTGCGGCGAGCAGGCAGATCGCGGTGATGTGGTTGGCCCCGCGGTTGTTCAGGAAGCGGATCGCCGCAGACAGGGTGCCGCCTGTCGCCAGCATCGGATCGAGCACGTAGCACTGGCGTCCGGACAGATCGTCGGGCAGCCGCTCGGCGTACGTCGAGGCCTGCAGCGTCTCCTCGTTGCGCACCATCCCGAGGAACCCGACCTCCGCGGTCGGCAGGAGCCGCATCATCCCCTCGAGCATGCCGAGCCCGGCGCGCAGGATCGGGACCACCATCGGCTGCGGAGCGGAGAGGTGGACACCGGTCGTCGGCGCGACCGGGGTGACGATGTCGAACGGCTCCACCCTGACGTCTCGGGTCGCCTCGTACGCCAGAAGCGTGACCAGCTCCTCGACCAGGCGTCGGAACGTCGGGGAGTCGGTGCGCTCGTCGCGGAGCGCGGTCAGCTTGTGGGCCACGAGCGGGTGGTCGACGACGATCGTGCGCATGGCCCGCACCCTAGCGGCCGTGATGGGCACGTCCTCCTGACAGGCTTGGCACCGTTGCATGCCCATGTCACCCTGGGAGATGTGTGACTCCCGCGGCGGGGACGGAGGTAGCCATGACCGAGCAGATCGATGGGGTCGACTTCGCGTTGGCTGCCTACCGTGAAGAGGGTGTCTGGCAGGTCGTCGAGCTCGCCCACGACGTCCTGAGCGACGTACCGAGCCTGGCCCAGGCGCTACGCCGGTTCCCCGGCGACGGCGGCGCCATCGGCATGATCGCGATCGACGAGGACTTCTTCGTGATCGTCCGCGTCGCCGGCCCGTCGGTGCGGATCCTGCTCTCGGACATCACCGCGGCCGAGGAGTGGGAGCTGGCCAGCTCGGCCGTCGACGAGCTCGGGCTGCCCGAGCCCGAGGACGAGGACGAGCAGGCTCCGGCCGGAGACCTCGACCTCCTGGGTGACCTCGGGATGGCGGCCATGGACATGGGTGTCCTGCTCGACGACTTCGACCTGTACCCCGACGAGATGCTCTCGGACGTGGCGCGGCGGCTCGGCTTCGGCGTCCTCTTCGACGAGGCCGTCGGCCTCACCTCGGCCTGAGCACGTCGCACCCCCACTCCCGTGCCCGCCCACACGACGTACGACGCCGCCATGCGCGCCGCCCTCGACGAGGCGCGCCTGGCCCCGGGTTCCGGTGACGTCCCCATCGGTGCGGTCGTCCTGGACGCCGCCGACTCGGTGATCGGGCGCGGACACAACATCCGCGAGCGCGACGGCGACCCGACCGGCCACGCCGAGCTGGTCGCTCTGCGCGAGGCCGCCGCCGTCGTCGGCGAGTGGCGGCTCGCCGGATGCACGCTCGTGGTCACGCTCGAGCCGTGCACGATGTGCGCCGGCGCGATCGTGCTCGCCCGACTCGACCGGCTGGTCTTCGGGGCGTACGACCCGAAGGCGGGAGCGGTCGGCTCGCTGTGGGACGTGGTCCGCGACCGCCGGCTCAACCATCGCCCCGAAGTGGTCGGCGGCGTCCTCGCACATGAGTGCACCGCCCTGTTGGACGATTTCTTCGCCCACCAGCGGCTCGGGTAGCCTCTCGGGCGGTGGCGTGTCCGAGCGGCCTAAGGAGAACGCCTCGAAAGCGTTTGTGGGCGCAAGTCCACCGCGGGTTCAAATCCCGCCGCCACCGCCATTCAACTTCCTGGAGAGCGACGTCGCCAGTCGGGCCGGGTTCTCCATCCTCCACATCGCCGTGCTCGGGCTCGCCGTGCTCTCGGTGCGCCGGTCTCCGCCGCCCACCTGGGTCAGCCGGCTGCTCGCCGCGCCGGCACTGGCGCTCCTCGTCGCGCAGGTCGTCTCCGACGCCGGCTGGCTGACGCCGTGGTCGGCGGCGTTCGAGGCAGCGTTGTACTTCTACGCCGCGATCCGGCTGAACCGGTACATGGTCGGAGACCCGGGATCGCCGACGACCTCTTCGCGGTCGGCGCCACGTTCACCCTCCTCGCCTGGGCCTTCGCCTACGTCTTCACCGTCGTGCAGGCGGTCGCGCCCGAGTCGCTCACCGCGGCGATCGTCCCGACATCGCCGCGATCCTGGATGGAGCTGCTGTTCCTGTCCTTCACCACTCTGACCAGTACCGGCCTGTCCGACGTCGTCCCGGTCCACCCGTTCGCGCGGTCGGTGGTGATGCTCGAGCAGGTCGCGGGGGTGCTGTACATCGCGTTGGTGATCACCCGGATGGTCGGCCTGTCGTTCTCCCGGACCGGCGGACCCCGACGGGCACGGGCACCGGAGCCGCCCGACGCTCATGCCTCGGGCCGGGCCGTTCCACCGCCCGTGACCTGAGCCGACTCGCCGCCATACTGGGCCGCGAGGAGGCGATGACCGTGACGGGCGACGGAGAGTCCACGGGCGCCTTTCTGGGCTGGTGCGTCGCTGGTGCCGGGATGTGCCTCGGGGTTCTGACCATCCTCACGATCGGTCCGTTCGTGCTGCTCTTCTCGCTGGTCCTCTCCGCCTGGCTGCTGTGGAGGCCGGGGTTCGGCTCGGCGCTGGCCGGCCTGCTCACCGGCGCGGCCGCTCCGCTGCTGTACGTCGCGTGGCTCAACCGCGGCGGGCCGGGCGAGGTCTGTACCGGCGACAGCCGTGCCCTGACGTGTACCGACGAGTGGAGCCCGTGGCCGTTCCTGGCGCTGGCGATGGCCCTGGCCGTGGTGGGCCTGGTGATCTTCCTGCATCTCCGGCGCCGCTGACCCCCTCGGGGAGCGCCCTACGCTGGCGCGATGACAGTCCGCATCGAGACCCAGGGTCCGCTCACCACGGTGACGATCGACCGTCCTCACGCCCGCAACGCGGTCGACGCGGCGACGGCCGAGGCGCTGGCGGACGCCTTCCGGGCGTTCGACTCGGACGAGTCCCAAGCCGTCACGGTGCTCACCGGCGCCGGCGGCACGTTCTGCGCGGGGGCAGACCTCAAGGCCATGGACAACCGTGTCGAGCCGGACGGCGACGGGCCGATGGGCCCGACCAGACTGCACCTGGGCAAGCCGGTGATCGCCGCGATCGAGGGGTACGCCGTCGCCGGAGGCCTGGAGCTCGCGCTGTGGTGCGACCTCCGGATGGCCGGGGCGGACGCGACGTTCGGTGTCTTCTGCCGGCGTTGGGGTGTGCCACTGATCGACGGCGGCACCGTTCGGCTGCCACGGCTGATCGGCACCGCCCGGGCGATGGACCTCGTCCTCACCGGGCGGGCCGTGGAGACAGAGGAGGCGGAGCGGATCGGGCTGGTGAACCGCGTCGTCCCGTCGGGGACCGCCCTCGAGAACGCGCTGGCACTCGCGGCCGAGCTCGCGGCGTTCCCCCAGGAGTGCCTGCGACACGACCGGCTCAGCATGCTCGAGCAGCAGGGGCTCGACGAGGAGTCCGCCATGGCCGGCGAGCTCCGCCACGGACGGGTGGCGCTCGCGCACGGTGCTGCGGAGGGAGCCCGGCGGTTCGCCGGCGGTGCGGGTCGGCACGGCGTCTTCTGAGGTGTTCCCGGTTCAGCGCTCGAGGTAGCCGAGGTCGACGAGCCGCTCGAGCTCGGCCCGCAGCAGTGGGTGGGCGGCCTGGTCGGCGGCGCGCGCGCCGACCAGGTAGGGGTCACCGTCGTCGTCCGGGTCGCGGTCGAAGACCACCGTGAGGCGGTTGGCCGCGTCGGCGTTCATCAGTGAGCCGAGCAGCGCGACCGGATCGGCGCGGTCCTCGAGGGACAGCATCCGTACGTCGGCCGGGATGTACGGCGCCTGAGCCATCGGCGCGCCCGCCGTCACCACCTGGTCGATGGTGTACGACGCGCCGCCGGCGCCCGCGAGCTCGGCCGCGACCAGCCCGCCAGGCCCGGCTCCGACCAGCATCACCCGGGCACCGGGATCGGTCACCGTACGGGCCAGGGCGGCGCTCGCCCTCGTGGCGTACGTCGAGAGGTCGCCACCGACGAGCCGGAGTCTGGCCCGGCTGCCACCGTCGGGGCCGGGCAGGTAGGCGATGTAGCGCCCATCGGAGACCCGGTGGATGCCGACGCCGGTCGCGGTCGCGGAGAGGTTCGCGATCAGGCCGGCGAGCCCTCGGGGAAGCCGGCTCGAAGTCGCCGACGGGACGGGCGGGACGGTCTCGTCAGGTTGCACCACACCGCCCGCGATGTCTCGAACAGCGGCGGCCGTGTCGGCCGGGAAAGGCTGGAGGCCGGCGGCCCGCAGCCCCCCGGCCATGGCCTGCGGCCCGCGGTGGCCGCCCAGCACTCCGGCAGTCAGCAACGACCTGAGCTGGAGGCTCTCGACCAGTCCGCCGCCGCCGGCATGGAGATGGTCCATCAGCTCGGGGTTGCTCTGCGCCAGCTCGTCGAGATAGGAGGCGACGCCGTCGCGATCGGCCGGGTCGGTCTCGATCAGGCCGGCCGAGACGATCGCGCCGCCGAGAGCGACCTCGGGGGCCAGGTAGCCGATGGCGCGGCCGGCGATCGAGCCGAGAGTGCGGTAGGCGGCGTCCTGGAGCTCGTCGATCCAGCGGTAGGTGAGCACCGTCGCGCGCACCACCAGCGCGTCGGCGTCCAGCTCGATCGAGCGGGTGAGCACGCCGTTCGTGCCGGACGTGGCCGCGCGGATGTCGTCGACCGCGGTGGCGTACGTCGCGGTCGACAGGGCCTCGGACGCCGAGACGTCCTCGTCGCCGAGCACCTCGACCCCGAGCCGAGACTGCTCGCGGAGCTGGTCGCCGGTGCTCTCGAAGAGGTCGGCCAGCGAGACGAGGTCGGCGTAGCGGTCGGGACTGACGGTCGCCTCGGTGACGCTGACGTCGCTGGGCTCGCTCATGCCACTACCTCTGACAGGACGAAGGCGAGGTCTCCGGCCAGGTCGTCGGCGGACACCCGGCGTACCTCCACCCAGTGGCCGGCCGCGTCGCGGTGAGGTCGGAGCGCCCGCCAGCCGTCGGCGAGCAGCACCCACGAGACGACGCCCACCAGACGGGTCTGGTCGCCGGACACGTCGGCGACGAGCGCTCGCAGCCGGCCTCGCGCATCCGTCGCCAGGGTGGTGATGATCGAGGCGAGCTCGTCGTCGCGGAGCTCGTCGCCCTGGGCGTCGACGGCCGCGGCGCTCGGGTGGGCGGCCAGCATCGGCACCAGGTCCGCGCGGTTGTGGCGGACCGCCTCGACCGCGGAGTCGAGGAGCTCGTACGGCAGGTCGACCAGCTCGGGGAGCGGTGTGTCGCGCGGTCCGAGGTCGGCGGGGACCATCGCAGCCCGGGCCAGCTCGTCCGCCCAGGCGGAAGCGCGGAACCACGCCA
>JAFMQY010000145.1:7532-10029 GCA_017354415.1 Nocardioides sp. | reverse complement strand
CTCGACCTCCGACTGGGTGGCGGTGGCCGGCAGGTCGCGCCGGATCGAGTTGATCCCGATCGAGGCGCAGTCCTTGTGCTTGGCGTTGACGTACCACCTCGAGCCGGGGTCGTCGCCCACCAGGACGGTGCCCAGCCCCGGGGTGACCCCTTGTTCACGGAGCTTGGCGACGCGTTCGGTGAGCTCCTCCTTGATCGTGCGCAGGGTCGCGGTCCCGTCGAGGATGCGTGCGGTCATGGTCGTCCCCGATCAGTGGAAGAAGTGTCGCGTTCCGGTGAGGTACATCGTCACGCCCGCGGCCTCGCAGGCCTTGACGGTCAGCTCGTCGCGTACCGAGCCGCCCGGCTGGACGATCGCCCTGACGCCGGCGTCGATCAGGATCTGCGGCCCGTCCTCGAACGGGAAGAACGCATCGGAGGCGGCCACCGATCCGGCGGCCCGGTCCCCGGCCCGTGACACGGCGAGCCCGCACGAGTCGACACGGTTCACCTGTCCCATCCCGATCCCGACGGAGGCCCCCTCATGCGCGAGGAGGATCGCGTTGGACTTCACCGCACGACAGGCCCTCCAGGCGAACGCGAGGTCGGCGAGCACGTCGTCCGGCGCGACCTCGCCGGTCGCCAGCGTCCAGGTGGACGGGTCATCACCGGGGGCGTCGACGTGGTCGACCCGCTGAACGAGGACGCCGCCGGAGATGCCGCGGAACTCGACGGGGTCCGGGTGCGCATCCGGGGGACAGCGGAGGATCCGGATGTTCTTCCTGCCCTGGAGGATCTCGACGGCTCCGTCGTCGTAGTCGGGCGCCACGATCACCTCGGTGAAGATCTCGGCCACCTGCTCGGCCATCTCGCGCGAGACCGGACCGTTGACCGCGATCACACCCCCGAACGCCGACACCGGGTCGCAGGCGTGCGCCTTGCGGTGGGCTTCGGCGACGTCCGCGCCGACCGCGATCCCGCACGGGTTGGCGTGCTTGATGACCGCGACCGCCGGCTCACCGAAGTCGTAAACCGCGCGGCGGGCCGCGTCGGTGTCGACGTAGTTGTTGTAGGACATCTCCTTGCCGTGCAGCTGCTCGGCCGCGGCCAGGCCGCCGCGCCAGTGCTCGTAGAGGGCGGCTGGCTGGTGGGGGTTCTCGCCGTACCGCAGCCCCGTCTTGCGACGCCACGTGGCCCCGGTGAACGCCGGGAAGCCGGTTCCGTCGCTGGTGTCGGTCAGCACACTGCCCATCCAGGACGCCACCTGCACGTCGTACGCCGCCGTGTGGGCGAAGGCCTCGGCGGCGAGGCTCCGGCGCTGCTCGACCGTGAACCCGCCGTCGGCCACCGCCTGCAGCACGTCGGGGTAGCGATCCGGGGAGGTCACGATCGCGACCGACGGGTGGTTCTTGGCGGCCGCCCGGACCATCGACGGGCCACCGATGTCGATCTGCTCGACGCACTCGTCGGGAGAGGCCCCGGAGGCGACGGTCTCGACGAAGGGATACAGGTTGGAGACCACCAGGTCGAACGGCTCGATGCCGAGGTCGGCCAGCTGCTGCACGTGGGTCTCGAGGCGGCGGTCGGCCAGGATGCCGGCGTGCACCTTCGGGTGCAGCGTCTTCACCCGGCCGTCCAGGCACTCGGGGAAGCCCGTGAGGTCCTCGACCCTGGTCACGGGCAGGCCGAGCGACTCGATGCGGGCGGCCGAACCGCCGGTGGAGACGAGCTCGACGCCTGCGTCGGCCAGGCCGCGGACCAGATCGTCGAGGCCGTACTTGTCGTACACGGAGACCAGGGCGCGCCTGATCGGGATGCGGTGGTTCACGGAATCACTCCTGCCGCTGCGTCGTAGGCGGATCCGGGCACCCAGGCGGTCGATGCTCGGTGACGTCACTCCCTGGTGGTTGCCCACCTGCGCCAGTCGTGTGATGCCACACTAACGCGTGGTCGCGGCCGGCGGCTCCTGAGGAGCCGAGGAACGAGGCGTCTCGAAGGGCGACCGACGCGTCGGGTCACCGGCCGAAACGGACAACGCGCCCCTCGACGGTGAACCCTTCCCGCGCGATCCGGCCCACCGCGTCGACCAGCATCACCCGCTCGGTCTCCTTGATCCGCTCGTGCAGCGACTCGGGGGTGTCGTCGTCGAGCACGGGTACGGCGGTCTGCGCCACGATCGGGCCGGAGTCCACCCCGTCGTCCACCACGAACAGCGTGCAGCCGGTCACCTTCACGCCGTACTCGAGGGCCTCGGCGGGCCCGTGCATCCCGGGGAACGAGGGCGACAGCGCCGGGTGGGTGTTGAGGAACCGGCCACCGTACGCCGCCAGGAAGGACGCGCCGACCAGCTTCATGAAGCCGGCGGAGACCACGAGGTCGGGCGCGTACGACGCCACCGACGCCGTCACCGCGGCGTCCCACTCCTCACGGGTCGCGAAGTCCTTGACCCGGTGCACGAACGTGGGGATCCCGGCTCGGTCGGCTCTGGCCAGCCCCTCGATGCCGTGGCGGGCGGCGCC
>JAFMQY010000145.1:0-7522 GCA_017354415.1 Nocardioides sp. | reverse complement strand
CCCCCCCCCCCACGACCGCGACGCCGTACGCCGGGTCCACAGTCGCGTCGAGCAGGGCCTGCAGGTTCGTCCCGGCGCCGGACACCAGGACCACGACGCGCAGCGGGGTCTCGGGCACGCCCGGAGTCTAGGACCTGTCTCCCTGCTCTCGGCCGTTGCGCAGCAGGCCATGGAGTGAGGAGACACGTCCTCAGGTCGCCGTCGCGCGGCGGTGGCGCCAGGTGGCGAGCAGCGAGCCGAGCAGGCCGCCGATCCCGAACGCGGCGATCGCGTGGAGCAGGACCTCGAACACGAACGGGCCGACATCCGCCATCCGCCCCGGGCCGACGGCACCGCCGGAGAGCGCGGCCAGGACCGCGAAGGCGATCGCGCAGCCGAGCCCGGCACCGATGCCACGGAGTGCGGCCTCGTCCCAGCGGGTGGTCGGGTAGCGCCGCCGCATCGTTCTGTGGACGACCGCGGCAGCCACGAGCGGGGCGAGGGCGAGCAGCGCGGTGGTCCACCGGGGTGTCGGCCCGTCGTCGGGCAGGGCGGCCAGCAGCGGGAACATCGGGAGCGGGCCGAGCACGACCGCGGTCGGGCTGACCAGCGTGTGGCTGCCGACGGCGAAGCCCGGGCCGAGGAGGTAGGAGCCGCTGAAGAGCGTGGCGTTCGGCACCAGCAGCACGCAGAGCCCGACCAGCAGGGTGGCCGCGCCCGGGCTCGTGTGCAGCTGCGACATCACGTTCACGGCGCCGTCCCAGTCGACGGCCAGCGCGGCGCCGAGGACCACGGCCGACACCACGACGTACCAGACGAGGATGCGCCAGGCGCCCGCGGCGGCGGCACGCACCGACATCGGCAGGAACGACGTCCAGATGGCGGCTCGGCCGGATCCGACTGCGATCGCCGTGCCGCCGACCAGCCCGCACAGCAGGACCGTCCATCCCAAGGTGCGGACGAGGGAGGGCGCGGTCTCCGGGGTGCTCGCGAGGTGGTGGGTGACCAGGGCCACCGCGGCGTACCCGAGCGTGAAGACGACGGTCGCGGACGCGACCGTCCAGTCACGCACACCGTCGGCGATCGCGTCCGCGTCGGGACCGTGACCCGACACGGAGTCACCGAGCCGCAGCCCGAGCCGCCACACGACGACGGCGGCCAGCAGGCTCAGTCCCAGCGGGACCGCGGTGACGTGGGTGCCTGCGACGTAGACACCGGACCCGTGCGCCATCAGCCAGCCGAGCGCGCCGACCCGGAGTCCGTCGCGCGGGGCACCGTGGGCGCCGGCGTCGGTGAGGAACCAGCCGATCACTCCCCCGGCGAGGCACATGACCAGCGTCGCCCCGGCCGCGCCCATCCCGGCCAGTGCCGCGAGCAGCACCAGCGGTCGGCGGTGAGCGGCGTCCGCGCGGGCGTCGTCCCCCTGGCGGGTTCCGCGCGGAGCAGGGAGCAGCGAGGACATGGCGTGTTCATCATCACCCGCGGCACGGTGCTCCGCCGGGCTGCCACGCCGTACCAGGCCGGGTGAGGCACTCGTCGGGCCACAGCCCCGAGACGGACCATTTGGTGGACCCTCGGCCCGGCTCGTACCGTATTCGGGCCATGTCCGATGCCGAGCGGTTCGACGCCTTCTACGCCGCGACGCGCGACGGGCTCCTCGTTCTCGCGTTCGCGCTGACCGGCGACCTTCCGGCGTCCCGGAGCGCGGTCCGCGACACGTTCGTCTCCGTCTGGCACCGCTGGTCGAAGGTCAAGCGGCTCGACGACCCGGAGTCATGGGTCCGCGCGCACGTGTGGAGTCACGCCCAACGACGACATACGGCGCGCATCTGGCATCGCGACCGGGGCCTCGACCGCGAGCTGAAGGCGACCCTCGACGCGCTGGCCAAGCTCCCGTTGAGCTCCCGCAAGGCGCTGCTGATGACCCAGCTCACCTCGGCGTCACCCCAGGAGATGGCCCGCGAGATGGGCCTTCCGCTCGCGGAGGCCGAGCAGCGGCTGCACAGCGCGACCACCCAGTTCGCGAGCCAGCGGGGCGTGCCGTCGGAGTCCGTCCGTCCGCTGCTGGACCCGCTCACCACCCACTGCGCCGACCAGCGCTGGCCGCGCGCCACGATCATCCGTCGCGCCGGCACCACCCGTCGTCGTACCCATGCACTGGCCGGCGCGGTCCTCGTCGTCGCGACCCTGGTCGGAGGCGGGCTGCTGGTCACGGACACCCACGGCGTCCATCCGACCCTGGCCGCAGCCGGCGACCGGATCCGGGCGGTCCCGGCGGCAGGTACCGGTGAGGAGTCGCCCGACCTCGGGGGCGGGCCGATCAGCCCGGCCGCCTTGCTCACCACGGCCCAGATGCGGAGCGCGGTTCCCGGCCACACCTGGCGGATCACCGGGACCGACCCGCAGCAGGGCACCACGCTGCCGTGCCAGCGTCGCACGTACGCCGATCCGAACGCGTCGGCTGCGCTGGTCCGCAACTTCACGGCCCAGCGCACCCAGCACCAGCCGCAACTGGCCGCCGTGCAGACCATGGCGCTGTCCGGGGACCAGGACAGCGCGAAACAGGGGTTCGACACCGCCTCAGGGTGGTTCGCAGAGTGCCTCACCCCGCAGACCCAGCTGCTCTCGGTACGCAGCGTCCGCGGCCTCGGCGACCAGGCGGAGCAGTACTCCCTGCGCTCCTGGGGCGGTCCGAGGGTCACCACCCTGGTCGTGGGTGTCGCGAGGACCGGCAGGATCACCACGATGACTCTCACGCGTACGTCGGGCGCGACGAAGCCTGACGTCACGGCGAACCTGAAGATGCTGGTCTCGGCGGTCGACGACCTCTGCCCGAGCATGCTCGGCGGACGGTGCTCGGTGCGGCCCCAGCCGGCCTTCGTGCCGGCGCCGACCGCCGGCGACCCGCCGATGATGCTCAGCGAGTTCGACCTACCACCCGTCGTCGGCGTCCGGGACCCGTGGGCGGGAACGACCCCGCGTCAGGCGGTGAAGAACCTGGCCGCCACCGGATGCGACGCCAGCCGGTTCCACGGTGGTGGCTGGACCCATGACGCGACCCGGACCTTCCTGGTGCCCACGGCCCACCTGGCACCGGCCTTCGGGCTGACCGAGACCGTCGGGCGGCTACCCGAGCCCAAGGCCCAGTCCTTCGTGAACGGCGTACGGTCCCGGCTCGCGAACTGCCACGGTCGCCACCTCGGCACCAAGGTGCTGCGGCTGGCAAGTGACGCCGACATGACCGTCTGGCGGGTCCTGACCAAGGTCACCGACAAGCAGACCGTGACGTTCTACATGGGGATCATCCGGCGCGGTGGCGCCGTCGCTCAGGTCGGCTTCGTCCCGGACGGGGCGCACACGATGACCACCGACGAGTTCGTCGGCGTCGTACGACGGGCCGGTGAGCGGCTCGCGGCCATGCCGCGCTGAACTCGCTCAGGCACGGGCGCTCAAGATCTCCCGCATGAGCTCGGCGGTCTCGGACGGCGTCTTGCCGACCTTGACGCCCACGGCCTCGAGGGCCTCCTTCTTGGCCGCGGCGGTGCCGGACGAGCCGGAGACGATCGCGCCGGCGTGGCCCATCGTCTTGCCCTCGGGCGCCGTGAACCCCGCGACGTACCCGACGACCGGCTTGGTCACGTGCTCCTTGATGTACGCGGCGGCTCGCTCCTCGGCGTCGCCGCCGATCTCGCCGATCATCACGATCGCCTTCGTCTCCGGGTCGGCCTCGAAAGCGGCCAGCGCGTCGATGTGCGTCGTACCGACGATCGGGTCACCGCCGATGCCGATGGCGGTCGAGAAGCCGAAGTCCTTGAGCTCGTACATCATCTGGTAGGTCAGCGTGCCGGACTTCGAGACGAGCCCGATCGGTCCCTTGCCGGCGATCGTGTGCGGCGTGATCCCGGCGAGTGACTCCTCCGGCGTGATGATGCCCGGGCAGTTCGGGCCGATCATCCGGGTGCTCTTGCCCTGGAGGTACGACCACACCTCGGCGGTGTCCTGGACCGGCACGCCCTCGGTGATCACCACGAGCAGGCCGATGCCGGCGTCGACGGCCTCGATGCAGGCGTCCTTGGTGAAGGCCGGCGGCACGAAGACGACCGACACGTCGGCCCCTGTCTCGGCCATGGCCTCCTTGACGGTGCCGAAGACAGGGAGCTCATGGCCGCCGAGCTCGACCGTGGTGCCGGCCTTGCGGGCGTTGACGCCGCCCACGATCGTGCTCCCGGCGTCCAGCATCAGCGCGGTGTGCTTCGAGCCCATGCCGCCGGTCATGCCCTGGACGATGATCTTGGAGTCCTTGTTCAGGTAGATCGACATCTCTTCTTCTCGGTTCTCTCGTCTCGGGGCGGGCTCAGGAGCCGGCCAGCTCGGCGGCCCGGTCGGCGGCGCCGTCCATCGTGTCGACCAGGGTCACCAGGGGGTGGTTCAGCTCCTGAAGGATCGCGCGCCCCTCGGCGACGTTGTTGCCGTCGAGGCGGACCACCAGCGGCTTGGTCTCGTGGTCTCCGAGGATCTCCAGGGCGCCCTTGATCCCGTTGGCCACCTCGTCACAGGCGGTGATGCCGCCGAAGACGTTGACGAAGACCACCTTGACCTGCTCGTCGCCGAGGATCACGTCGAGGCCGTCGGCCATCACCTGTGCGTTGGCGCCGCCTCCGATGTCGAGGAAGTTGGCCGGCTTCACGCCGCCGTGACGCTCACCGGCGTACGCGACGACGTCGAGGGTCGACATGACGAGGCCGGCGCCGTTGCCGATAATCCCGACCTCACCGTCGAGCTTGACGTAGTTGAGGTCCTTCTCCTGGGCCTTGGCCTCGAGCGGGTCGGTCTCCTCCTTGATCTCGAACGCCGCGTGGTCCTCGTGCCGGAAGTCGGCGTTGTCGTCCAACGTGACCTTGCCGTCGAGCGCCTCGAGAACGTCGCCGTCGAGCCGAGCCAAGGGGTTGACCTCGACCAGCGTGGCGTCCTCGTCGACGAAGACCCGCCACAGGGCCAGGACCATGGCCACGGCCTGGTCGGTCAGCTCGGCCGGGAACCTCGCCTCGGCGACGATGGCGCGCGCCTTGTCCTCGTCGACGCCGGTGCCCGGGTCGATCGGGATCTGCTTGACGGCCTCCGGGTTGGTCCGCGCGACCTCCTCGATCTCCACGCCGCCCTCGACGCTGGCGATGCAGAGGTACTGCCGGTTGGCGCGGTCGAGGAGGAAGGAGAAGTAGTACTCCTCCACCGGGGGTGTGGCCGGCGTGACCAGGACCCGGCGGACGGTCAACCCCTTGATCTCCATCCCCAGGATGTTCGTCGCGTGCTCGAAGGCCTCGTCGGGGGTCTTGGCCAGCTTCACCCCGCCGGCCTTGCCGCGGCCACCGGCCTTCACCTGTGCCTTGACCACGCAGGGACCGAGCTTCTCCGCAGCGGCCCTGGCCTCCTCCGGGGTGGTCGCGACGATCCCGAGAGTGGTCCGGACGCCGTGCTTGGCGAAGAGCTCCTTCGCCTGGTACTCCATCAGATCCACGTTCCACCAACTCCTGTGAGACCGGGTCGCGGCCGGCCGACGCAGCGTCGGCGCGGAGCCGCCGGGGAAACCTCTCGCACCCTAGCCCCGCCGCCGTCGGTGGCCGAAGTCGGGTGCGCAAGCCGGGTCAAGCCCGCCGTCGGCGGCCGCCCCTAGCGTCAACAGGCATGAACCGGGTCGTCTACTTCACCGCCTGCACCCTCGACGGCTTCATCGCCGACGAGCACAACTCCCTGGACTGGTTGTTCGAGGTGCCGCACGACGAGGACGACGGCAGCTGGGACGCGTTCATCGGCCGCATCGGACCGCTGGTAATGGGGGCGACGACGTACATGTGGGCGTACGAGCGCCACTTCGCCGAGCATCCCGAGCAGTGGCAGGAGTTCTACGGCGACCGACCGGGCTGGGTGTTCACCCACCGCGACCTGCCCGACATCCCGGGTGCCGAGGTGCACGTCGTCAGCGGCGACGTCGTTCCGGTGTACGACGAGCTGGTGGCGGCCGCCGACGGCAAGGACGTCTGGCTCGTCGGCGGCGGCGACCTGGTCGGTCAGTTCGACGACGCCGGGCTGCTGGACGAGATCCAGGTGCACATGACCCCGGTCGTGCTCGGCGCTGGGGCTCCGTTGCTGCCGCGCCGGATCACGTCGTCCCGGCTCAGCTTCCGCGACGGCAGCGTGGTCGGTCAGCGGTGCAACCTGACCCTCGACGTGGTGCGCCGACCCCAGGACTGACGTGGCCCGGATCCGGGCTCAGGACTGATCGGCGAAGGCGCCGGCCACCCAGTCGGTGATCTCGGTGGTCGTCGCACCCGGGGTGAACACCTTGGCGACGCCGAGCTCCTCGAGCACCGGGATGTCCTCGTCGGGGATGATCCCTCCGCCGAAGACCCGGATGTCCTGGGCGTCGCGCTCCTCGAGCAGCTCGACGAGCCGACGGAACAGCGTCATGTGAGCGCCCGACAGCACGGACAGGCCGATCAGGTCGGCGTCCTCCTGGATGGCGGTCTCGACGATCTGCTCCGGGGTCTGGTGCAACCCGGTGTAGATCACCTCGTGCCCGGCGTCGCGCAGCGCGCGGGCGACGATCTTGGCCCCGCGGTCGTGCCCGTCGAGGCCCGGTTTCGCCACCACGATGCGCAGTCGGGGAGAGGGGGCCGCCATGCGCGCAGACTAACCGACGTACCCTCCCTGCCCGTCCCCTGGAGCCGTCCGAGAGGGTGCACCGGCCGGACATCGGATGTACGCCGCGCGTCCATCTTTACCGGTGGGGGGATTTCACCGCCCGTGACCTATCCGTTACTGTCGTGGCTCGCCTGCCCTTACCCCCCGACTGGCTGGAGCCTGCCCATGGGTGACGACCGCGCCGATGTGCGTGGCCCCCGGGCATCCGCATCGACCGGAAGGCGTGCAGCCCGTCACTCCGTCGAGCACCCCCTGGCCCAGCCGTACGTCGGCCGTCGTGTCGCCCGACCGGTGCAGGCGCCCCCGTCGGCTCCCCCTTCGGCTCCCGGGCCGGCAAGGCCGTACGTGGGACGCCGCATCGCCCGGGTCGCGCCCGAGCGGCCGGCCCCGGCTGCCCCACCGGTTGCGGTCGGACCGTACGACTGGGGTGAGCCGGAGGGCTGGGCAGACGATCCGCTCGGACTCGGCCGCACCGAGAGGCCGGCGACTCCCGTGGCTCGGACCCCGGTCGAGCCCGTCACTCCCAGACGCACGGCGGTTCGGACCGCGCCTCCTCCGAGGCCGGCGCTACCCCAGCGCACACCCGGGTCCGCCGCCGCTGCCGAGAAGGTCTGGCCGGTCGTCGAGCCCGTTGTCGATCCGGTGGTGGAGCCGGCCATCGAGCCGATCCCGGCGCCGGTGCGCGAGCCGTACGGCGGTCGCCGGATCGCGCCGGGTGTGCGGCTCGCACCCCGCGTGCCTGCCGCGCCACCCGTACCGGTCGCGCCACCCGTGCCGGTCGCGTCGTACCTCGATCCGGATGAGCCGTCCGCGCCGTACCTCGATGCACACGAGCCCGTCGTTG
>JAFMQY010000270.1 GCA_017354415.1 Nocardioides sp. | reverse complement strand
GCGGTCGGCGGCCGAGGTCCGGCCCCACGTCCCGTCGAGCGCCGCACGGGCGGCGCGGGCCGCGCGGTCGACCACCGCCTCGTCGGCCTCCTCGACCTGAGCGACCAGGGTCCCGTCGACCGGGCTGACCTTGTCGAACAGGTCCCCGCCGCCGTCGGTGAACTGCCCGTCCACGAAGCTCTTGAGCACCGACATGTCTCTCTTCTCGCTCCTCTGATTCGATTTGCCCCATCATTGCCACCTTCGGCTATGCCTGACAAATGCAAAAGTCATCACTTGATATACTCATTTGGCTATATCTTCATCCAAACTATGAGAGAAGGCGGTGCAGCACCATGAGTCCAAAGGAGTTCCCGCACCTGCTGGACGGGCGGATGAAGTTCCGGCACCTCGTGCTGCTCGACGCCATCGCGCGGCGCGGGACGATCGTGGGCGCGGCCGCCGAGCTACACGTGGCCCAGCCAGTGGCCACTCGCGGCCTGCGTGAGCTGGAGGAAATCCTCGAGGTCGAGCTGTTCGAGCGCGGCCCGCGCGGGCTCACGCCAACCGTGTACGGTGAGGCGTTCACCGAACACGCCCGCGCGATCCTGGCGCAGGCCCGCCATGCCGCCCGCCATGTGGCCGAGCTCGCCGACGCCGACCGCGGCACCGTGGTCGTGGGCACCCACTTGTTCGGCTCGAACGTGCTGCTGCCGCGCGCGATCGCGGCACTCAAAGCCGAACGCCCCTACCTGACCGTCGCCGTGCGTGTCGGCACGCCCGAGTCACTACTGGTCGACCTGAGCGCGGGCCGGCTCGACCTGATCGTCGGCAGGCTCACGCAGATCTCCGACGAGGGGTTCCTGCGCCGCAAGCTCTACGACGAGTCCGTGGTCCTCGTGGTGCGCAACTCGCACCCGCTCGCCGCGGCCGAGACCGTGGACCTCGCGACGCTGGCCGGCTACCCGTGGATCCTGCCCGGCCCCGAGACCGCGCTCCGCCGGGAGCTGGAGGAGCTGTTCCACAGCAACGACGTCCTGCTGCCCGCCAACCGCGTGGAGGCGACGTCGTTCCTCACCGTACGCCAGCTGCTGCGTGACACCGACGTGGTGGTCGCACTGCCGCGCCTGATCACCGAAGAAGAAGACCCGGGGATCGTGCGCCTTCCGGTGTCGCTCGAGCCCATCGGCCACAGCGTCGGCATCACGCTGCCCGCCTCCCGCACGCTCACCCCTTCGGCGAAGGCACTGATCGACAAGCTCATCGCAGAGGCAATAGAGGTGGACCAGCGCCTCGGCACGGGCCCACTCAGCGCGAGCTCGTGACTTCGGGCTTACCGGGGCGGCTAAGCGTCGAACCCAGCTCGTGGTACTGCGACTTGTGCCAGACCAAGGGCAGCAGGCCCTCTCGCGCAGTCGACCCGTAGTCCAGCGACTCGCCGACGAAAATGGTGTGGTCACCCCCGTCGTACGCGGCCCACTTCCGGCACACGAACCACGCGAGCGCACCACCCACGGTGGGACACCCGTGCTGGAAGTCCATCTCGACGTCGAGTGCCACACTCCACGGCTGCCGCGCGTAGAAGTCGGCGATCGCCCCCTGGTCCTGCCCGAGGATGCTGAGCCCGAAGTGACCATCGGTGCCGTGCAGCAGCTCATGCATGCGGCCAGGCTTGTTCACGCTGACCGCGCAGAGAGCCGGATCCAGCGACACGGAGGCGAACGAGCTGGCCGTCATCCCGTGCACGCCGTCCCCGTCGACAACGGTCACCACGGACACCCCGCTCGGGAAATGCCGCAGCGCCTTGCGGAACTTCAGGGCGTGGGGATCGGTCGGGGCGTACGAGCTACGTGATGTTCCCACCGGAGGTCCTCCTTGTGCTGGCCTCTACCGTCGACGAAGCTATCCGCGCGCAGCACCCGTCTCGTGTGACGCGCGGCATGTTCCGACTATCGTCACCGCTCGACCCACGTCCGTCCAATACTGATCCGAGTCAACGTCATACCCAAACCGGCATATCGTCAAAAGCGTGATTTCGCGGGCAGGCGGCTGATGGGCGGTATTTGGCATGCGACCCGCTCGGTCCGTTGATTACCGACAGCTGTTGACGATCAGTCGCATGCCGACCACGATGACCCAGTGGACCTCGAGCGCCTGCTCGAGCCCCTTGGCCAAGGCGGAGGCCCGGCGCCCCTCGCCGAACGTCCCTCCACGGGAGGACCATTCAGGGCGAACTACGTCAGATGGTCAGCCGATCAAGACGAGACTGAAGCGAACAGTCTCAGCGTTGACACGCTGACGGTCTCGTACTTCAGCTGATGCTGTGGGATCTTGTGTACCACCAGCCCCGCCACTACCGTGCCTTGGCTCATTTCCTCCACGGCCCACGGTGGATGCCAAGGGCCAAGTTCCCCGCAAAGGGGCCAACTATCGTGCAAAGTCTCAACAGGCCAGCCGCTCAATCGAGTATCCGGGCGGCACAGGCGAACCAGCACGGCCACCCATCGTCCTAGGTCACATCCATTGGCCAAATTTCGGAGTACTACAGGGGTTAGAAAATTGCAGTTCAGAGGCCGTGTGCGCAGTTCTGACACCCCACGATGTCGTGTACCAGCCGATCCGTCGAGATATCGACCCGGCTACGGGTGAGCCGACCGCATACGCTCTCCGGGACCGGCACGAGTGGCAGGCTCACGGTGAATGCTGGCTCTGGTGCGGGCGCGATGACGTCGAAGTGACATGGATCGGCCCCTCAGCGGCGGCGACCGGTCAGTCGGCGGCGCGCCGGGCCTCGGACGGGCTGATCCCGAAGGCCCTCTTGAACGAGCGGCTGAAATGCGCAGCGTCGGCGAATCCCCAGCGTCCGGCCAGCCAGGCGATGGTGTGCGGGCGCAGGTTCGGATCGAGCAGGTCGCGGTGCGCGGCTCGAAGACGCAGGGCGCGGATGTGCTCGGCGAGTGTGAACGGCTCGTCGGCGAAGAGCCGGTCGAGGCTGCGCGCGGAGAGGTTGAACCGCGCCGCGAGCGCCGCATGGGTCAACTGCGCATCGGCGAGGTTGGTCCGGACGTATTCGAGGATCTCGGCCCGCAGCATCTGCGCCGGGCTGATCCGGGACGAGGCCGTGGCATCGGCGATGGTGGCGGTGAACAGCGTCAGTGCGGCATCACCGAGTTCGTAGCCGGCCCACGGTGTCGACAGGGTCGTGCATTCGCGCACCGTCGTGGTGATGAACCGGGCGAGCACCCGGCCGATACCCGACGACGCGGGTAGGGCGCGATGCATCGCACCGCGGACTGACTGCCACCGAAGCCCGATCGCGGTCCGCGGCACGGTCATGACCGCGCACGACCACGCGTCCTCGAAGTGCAGCGAGTACGGCCGACCGGTGTCGTAGATCGCGAGCTGGCCGGGACGTACGACAGTGACCGCGTCGTCCTGGGCCACGACGCCCGTGCCGTTGAGCTGGACGCTCAGCTTGAGGTCGTCCACCCCGGCCGACCGCACGTCGCGGTGGGAGCGGGAGAACAGCTGCGCCCCCCCGGACACCCCGTAGGACGCGACCCGGCCGAGTTCGGCCCGCCGGACCTTGCCGAACGGTCCGCGCTCGTCGACTGGTTCGGGCGTCGTTCCGGCGAACATCGAACGCACCTGGGTACGCCAGGCTTCGCCGATCGCAGGGTGAGCCGGCGCCGCGTCGGTCAGCGCCGACCCGCCCCCGGACCGGGCCCGACCACGGTCAATGTCGCACATGGCAGAAGATTGCAACAACCTGGCGTGAATTTTCAATGTCCCTCTCCGAGTTTCTTATTTACTAATAGCTCAGCGAGCCCGCCACCTGCCGAGACACGGCCGAACAAGGAGATCCCGGATGCCTGCGGAGAACTACGATTACGTTGTCGTCGGGGCCGGGTCGGCCGGCTGCGTGCTGGCGGCGCGGCTCAGCGAGGGCTCAGCCGTCAGCGTGCTGCTGCTCGAGGGCGGCCCGCTCGACACACGCCCGGACCTGTGCCTGCCGGGCGCGTGGCCGGCACTGTTCGGCAGTGACGTCGACTACGGCTACACGACGGTGCCACAGGCGCACATGAATGGCGTCAGCCGCTATATAGCGC
>JAFMQY010000269.1 GCA_017354415.1 Nocardioides sp. | reverse complement strand
GCGAGTGCCCCCTCCCCTCGCGGGCCGCGTCGCCCGGTGCGCAGGTCGAGCTCCACGTCGGTGTGCCCCGCGGCGGTGACCACCGCGTCGACGGCGGCTCGCGAGAGCGGGGCGCGGCCGAGGTTGGTGTGCACGATGATCCCGGTCGCGTTCACGACGCCGCGGAGCGACGACGCTGCTGCCGGCAGCCCCGCGACGACGAGGTCGACGACCTCCTCAGGGGAGATCGCACCCTCCCGGCAGCGCTGGAGCACCCGTACGGCGGTGCTCCGGACCAGGTCGCGTCCGAGTCGCTCGGTGGCGTCCTTCAGGCGCGGGTCGTCGAGGACCACGTCGGTGCGCGGCGTACGGCGGCGCGGGTCCTGGACTTCTGACACCCGGCACCACCCTGTTCCACGACCCCGGAAGGAGAGCTTGGCGGAGGCGGACGGGAATCGAACCCGCCTGACCGGGGTACCCGGTCACCACGGTGTTGAGGACCGCGCCCGTCACCAGACGAGTTACGCCTCCGCGAGAAACCCTAGTGGGCGACGCCGGCTCGGGCGACGGCGAGTCGTGGCCCGCGGGAGCCGGCGAGCGAGTAACCTGTGTCGTACGCAACATTTGCACAAGAGCAAACACCGGTCTCGTGGAGGTGGACACGATGACGTTCCAGGAGTCGTCATTCGTTCCCGTGGCTCTGGGTCTGTTCGGTCTCGGCACCGGATACCTCATCTGGGGACCACAGGAGCTGTTCGGCTTTCCGAAGCGCGAGCCCCTGGTCGATCGTTCCGTGGGCGTATGGGGTATCTGGATGCCCGGGTTCTGCCAGCTCGTGACCGGCATCTTGCTGTTCGTCGGCATGACGTGGTTCCAGGTCTTCAAGGACCCGCCGCTGTACATGGCGGCGCTGGCGTTCTCGGCGTACGGAATCCACTGGTTCGCGCTGGGGTGGAACCGCTACGCGGGGAATGACCCCCGCCCCAACGTCGGGATGTCGGTGGCCTTCACGATCCTGTCGGTTCTGGGGATGGTGGTCTTCTACAAGACCCCGGACGGATGGCCGGTCGGGCTGCTGTTCACGGGCCTCACCTGGGTCTACGTCAGCGACTTCTTCGCCAGCCTCAGGATTTCCCTGGGGGAACGCGCCCTCGGCCTCGCGCACATCGCGACCGGGCTCTGGCTGATGTACCTGACCTTCAGTACCGTGCTGAACATCTCCCTCGGCTACAACCTGCCATCCGCCTGACGTGGACGAACCTCGAGGAGGGCTACGGCGATGACCCGTCACCTGCCTTCATGGCCGCTGCTGCAGCAGGTGACGGGACGCGACCGGCTCGCGCGTGGCGACGCGGCCCGGTCCTCGCGCAGCCGCACGTTGCAGCCGCGCACCGTCGAGGCTGATCGCGTGGTCGACTCGATCTGCCCCTACTGCGCCGTCGGGTGCGCCCAGAAGGTCTTCGTCAAAGACGGTCGGGTCACCCAGATCGAAGGCAACCCAGCCAGCCCCATCTCGCGCGGACGGCTGTGCCCCAAAGGCAGCGCCTCCAAGCAACTGGTGACCTCGCCGACCCGGGTGACGAAGGTGCGCTATCGCCGCCCTCACGGCACGGAGTGGGAGGACCTCGACCGCGACGCCGCGATCGACATGATCGCCGACCGCGTGATCAAGACCCGCAAGGAGTTCTGGGAGTGGGAGAGCGAGGGCAAGCGCACCCGTCGCACCCTCGGCATCGCGAGCCTCGGAGGAGCGACCCTCGACAACGAGGAGAACTACCTCATGAAGAAGCTCTACACCGCCCTGGGGGCGATCCAGATCGAGAACCAGGCCCGCATATGACACTCCTCCACGGTGCCCGGTCTGGGTATCTCGTACGGCCGTGGTGGGGCCACCACCAACCTGATGGATCTGCAGAATGCTGACTGCATCCTGATAGAAGGCTCCAACATGGCGGAGGCCCACCCCGTGGGTTTCCAGTGGGTGATGGGGGCCAAGCGCAAGGGGGCCACGATCATCCACGTCGACCCCCGGTTCACCCGGACGTCGGCAGTCGCGGACATCCACGTCCCGATCCGTGCCGGCACCGACATCGCCTTCCTCGGCGGCCTCATCAACCACGTGCTCGACCACGATCTGGACTTCCGCGAGTACGTCGTGGCCTACACCAACGCCGCCAACATCATCGACGACGGGTTCCGCGACACCGAAGACCTCGATGGCGTCTTCTCGGGTCTCAATCCCGAAACGGGGGAGTACGACCCGCTCACCTGGCACTACGAGCCGCCCGAGGAGCTGACCGAGGACGAGCAGAGGCGTGCCCAGGAGATGGCAGAGGACGAGAGCGAGGGCGGCCGCGACAAGCAGTCGCACCAGGCCGCCCACTCGGAGGCACACGGGTCGGGAGGCCCGCCCGTCAGCTGGAAGGGGCGCCGGGACGAGACGCTCCAGCACCCGCGCTGCGTCTACCAGATCCTGAAGCGCCACTACGCGCGCTACACGCCCGAGATGGTGGCGCAGGTGTGCGGGATCAGTCCCGACCAGTTCACGAAGGTGGCCGATGCGCTGACGCGCAACAGCGGGCGCGAGCGCACGAGTGCGATCTGCTACGCGGTCGGATGGACCCACCACAGCGTCGGCGCCCAGATGATCCGCACGGCCGCCATCCTCCAGGCACTGCTGGGCAACATCGGCCGGCCCGGCGGCGGGATCATGGCGCTGCGCGGTCACGCGTCGATCCAGGGCTCCACCGACATCCCGACCCTGTTCAACATCCTGCCCGGCTACCTCCCGATGCCGCACGCGGACCAGCACCAGTCCCTGGACGAGTGGATCCGCGACGACGAGGGCAAGGCTGGGTTCTGGGGCAACATCCGTTCGTACGCCGTGAGCCTGCTCAAGTCCTACTGGGGAGACGCGGCCACCGCGGAGAACGACTTCTGCTTCGACTACCTGCCACGGCTCACCGGCGACCACTCGTCGTACACCACGGTGAGGGCGATGCTCGAGGGGCGTTGCAAGGGCTATTTCGTCGTCGGCGAGAACCCCGCGGTCGGTTCGGCCAACGGGAAGATGCAGCGCCTGGGACTGGCCCAGCTCGACTGGCTCGTCGTCAGGGACATGCAGATGATCGAGTCGGCGACCTTCTGGAAGGACGGACCCGAGATCGAGACCGGTGAGCTGGTCACCGAGGAGATCGGCACCGAGGTCTTCTTCCTCCCCGCGGCCGCACACACCGAGAAGGCCGGCTCGTTCACCCAGACGCAGCGGATGCTGCAGTGGCGCGACAAGGCGGTCCAGCCGCCCGGCGAGTGCCAGAGCGAGCTCGACTTCTACTACGAGCTGGGCCAGCGGATCCGGCAGAAGCTCGAGGGGTCCACCGACGAGATGGACCGTCCCGTCCTCGACCTGACGTGGGACTACCCCAAGGACGACGAGGGCGACGTCGACGGCGCGGCGGTGTTGCGCGAGATCAACGGCACCGGCGCCGACGGCGCGGCGCTCTCGGCGTACACCGAGCTGAAGCCCGACGGCTCGACCGCCTGCGGCTGTTGGATCTACTGCGGTGTCTACGCCGACGAGGTCAACCAGTCGCGTCGTCGTAAGCCGCACTGGGAGCAGGACCAGGTGGCGTCGGAGTGGGGCTGGGTTTGGCCGGCGAACCGCCGGATCATCTACAACCGGGCGTCGGCGGATCCGGACGGGAAGCCGTGGAGCGAGCGAAAGCGCTACGTCTGGTGGGACGAGGACGAGGGAAGGTGGACCGGCTCCGACGTGCCGGACTTCGTCCCCGACCGGAAGCCGGGCCATGTGCCCGAGTCCGGAGCCAAGGGGCCGGAGGCCATCGGCGGCAGCGACCCGTTCGTGATGCAGACGGACGGCAAGGCCTGGCTCTTCGCGCCACTCGGCGTCGCCGACGGACCGATGCCCACACACTACGAGCCGCCGGAGTCGCCGGTGGCGAACCCGTTGTACGCCCAGCAGAACAATCCCGCCCGCAGGTGGCTGGACCATCCGGCGAACCCGATCAACCCCAGTCAGAGCGACGTGTTTCCCTACGTCTTCACCAGCTACCGCCTCACCGAGCACCACACGGCCGGTGGGATGAGCCGGACGCTGCCCT
>JAFMQY010000268.1 GCA_017354415.1 Nocardioides sp. | reverse complement strand
GGCGGCGGACTCGGCCTCCCGTCGGTCGGCGACCCGACGAAGCAGCTGCCGCCGATCGGCCTCGCCGCGGCCGAGTCGACCCCGTCGCAGCACGGCACGCTGCTGGCGCTCGCCCTCGGCGGTGCGTTCGCCGTCTCGGCCGGTACGGTGTCGGTGGTCCGGCGCCTGCGTCGCCGCTAGCGAACCACTCGAACATCGCGCGATCTGACTCCGCGATGTGAAGCGAGAACGCTTTGCCTGCCCCGGACCTACGGCCCGGGGCAGGCAAAGCCCTATTAAAGCCCGGATCTCCCCAGGGAAGCCCCATACGACACATTGATGTAGCGTCGTAGGAGAGAAGGGAGGGCCGCCGGTCAGAAGGTACGCTTCGCGCGAATCACCTTTCGGCGTAGCTGGATTCGGCGCCTGCCGTCGGGGTAGACCCGGACGCGGACGAGCTCCCACCCACCGTGCTCGGCATGCTCGACCAGGATCTGCCTTGCGGCATCACGTGTCGTGCCGCGCGGCAGACGCAGTACTAGGTAGGAGTACTCAAGCATTGCCCTTATTCTGCTCCGTCTAGGGTCCTACAGGGGGTGAGGATCCTCTTCCGCGCAACCGGTCTAGTGTCTTCCAACGTTGACCGGGTGCGGAACGGCACCCGAGCGACTCCCGCCCGAGTCGAGACTTGCGAGGTTCAGGCACCGTGCCCGACAGCAACGGCACAAAGAAGCCAGACGGCACCCGGCTGGTGATCGTCGAGTCACCCGCGAAGGCCAAGACCATCGCGGGTTATCTCGGCAACGGGTTCGTCGTGGAGTCCAGTATCGGCCATATCCGCGATCTCCCCGAGAGAGCGGCCGATATCCCGCCGAAACTCAAGGGCGAGCCGTGGGCTCGACTCGGAGTCAACGTCGATCATGACTTCGAGCCGCTCTATGTTGTCAACGCCGACAAGAAGCAGCAGGTCGCCAAGCTCAAGAAACTCCTGCAGGACGCGGACGAGCTCTTTCTGGCCACGGATGAGGACCGTGAGGGCGAGGCGATCGCATGGCACCTACGTGAGGTGCTGAAGCCCAAGGTCCCCGTCCACCGCATGGTGTTCCACGAGATCACCGCGGACGCCATCCGCGCCGCCGCGCGCAGCCCGCGCGAGCTGAACATCAAGCTCGTCGACGCGCAGGAGACCCGCCGCATCCTCGACCGGCTGTACGGCTACGAGATCAGTCCGGTGCTGTGGAAGAAGGTCATGCCGAAGCTCTCGGCGGGCCGGGTGCAGAGCGTCGCCACGCGTCTGGTCGTCGAGCGCGAACGGGAGCGCATCGCGTTCGTCTCGGCGAGCTACTGGGACCTCGCCGCGACCTTCGACACCGGAAAACCGGAGGAGCCGTCCGCCTTCGAGGCCACGCTCGTGGCGCTCGACGGCAAGCGCGTCGCCCAGGGCCGTGACTTCACCGCCCAGGGGCAGATCAAGTCCGCCGACATCCTGCACCTCGACGAGGAGACCGCCCAGGCCCTCGCCGGGCGCCTGCGGGACCGGCCGTACGAGGTCAAGTCCGTCGAACGCAAGCCGTACCGGCGCAGCCCATACGCACCGTTCCGCACGACGACGCTGCAGCAGGAGGCCAGCCGCAAGCTGGGCTTCTCGGCGAAGTACACCATGCAGGTCGCGCAGAAGCTGTACGAGAACGGCTTCATCACCTACATGCGTACCGACAGCATCCAGCTGTCCGAGACCGCGATCAACGCCGCCCGCGGGCAGGCGCAGACGCTGTACGGCGCCGACTACATCCCGGACAAGCCGCGCGTCTACCGCAGCAAGGTCAAGAACGCCCAGGAGGCGCACGAGGCCATCCGGCCGTCCGGCGACACGTTCCGTACGCCGGGCGAGACCGGCCTGTCCGGCGACCAGTTCCGCCTGTACGAGCTGATCTGGAAGCGCACCGTCGCCAGCCAGATGAAGGACGCGACCGGCCAGTCGGTGTCGGTGCGCGTGACCGGCGAATCGACCGCGGGCGAGACCGCCGAGTTCGGCGCGTCCGGCAAGATCATCACCTTCTACGGCTTCCTCAAGGCGTACGTCGAGGGTGCCGACGACCCGGCCTCGGACCTCGACGACCAGGAGCGCCGCCTGCCGGCGCTGGAGGAGGCCGACCCGCTCAGCGCCACCGAGCTCACCGCCGAGGGCCACTCCACCCGGCCGCCCGCCCGCTACACCGAGGCGAGCCTGGTCAAGGAGCTGGAGGACCGGGAGATCGGCCGGCCGTCGACGTACGCCAGCATCATCGGCACCATCCTCGACCGCGGCTACGTGTTCAAGAAGGGCACCGCGCTGGTGCCCTCGTTCCTGGCCTTCGCCGTGGTGAACCTCCTGGAGAAGCACTTCGGCCACCTCGTCGACTACGACTTCACCGCGCAGATGGAGGAAGTCCTCGACGAGATCGCCCGTGGCGAGGCCGAGCGGGTCCGGTGGCTGCGGCAGTTCTACTTCGGCGAGGAGGCCGACGGCCTGAAGAACCTCGTCTCCGACCTCGGCGACATCGACGCCCGCGAGGTCAGCTCCTTCCCGATCCCGGACAGCGACATCATGATCCGGGTCGGGCGCTACGGGCCGTACCTCGACCGCGACGGCCAGCGGGTGAACATCCCCGAGGACATCGCGCCGGACGAGCTGACCGCCGAGAAGGCCGAGGAGCTCTTCGCGCAGCCGAGCGGCGACCGCGACCTCGGCGTCGATCCCGAGTCCGGGCACGTCATCGTGGCCAAGACCGGCCGGTTCGGGCCCTACGTCACCGAGATCCTGCCGGACGACGCGCCGAAGTCGGCCAAGCCGCGCACCGCCTCGCTGCTGAAGTCGATGACACTCGACACCGTCACCATCGAGGACGCGCTGAAGCTCCTGTCGCTGCCGCGCATGCTCGGCGAGATCGACGGAGAGGGCGTCACCGCGCAGAACGGCCGCTTCGGCCCGTACCTGAAGAAGGGTTCCGACAGCCGCTCGCTGGAGTCGGAGGAGCAGCTGTTCACGGTCACTCTCGAGGAGGCACAGAAGATCTTCGCCCAGCCGAAGCAGCGCGGACGGGGCCGGGCCGCCGCCGCGCCGCCGCTGCGCGAGCTCGGTGACGACCCGGTGAGCGGCAAGAAGGTCGTGGTGAAGGAGGGCCGCTTCGGCCCGTACGTCACAGACGGCGAGACCAACGCCAGCCTGCGGAAGGGTGACGACATCGAGTCGATCACGACCCAGCGGGCGGCCGAGTTGCTCGCCGAGCGTCGCGAGAAGGTTGCCGCAGGTGGCGGAAAGAAGACGAGCAGGCGGCGACCCGCCAAGTCCCGCTCCTGACAGGGGTCTGTGTCGATACTCTGACACAATGACCAGAACGGGCAGCCCTGCCGGTGTGCTGTCGATCAAGCCGTTCCGGCGGCTGTGGATCGCGCTGTCGTTGTCCAGCTTCGGCGACTGGCTGAGCATCCTCGCGCTCACCGCGCTGGCCGGCTCGCTGACCAAGGGGACGGCGGAGAACTACGCCATCGGCGGCGTCCTCGTCGTCAAGCTGCTGCCGGCGCTACTGTTCGGCCCGCTCGCCGGCGCCGTCGCGGACCGCTTCGACCGCCGCATCACGATGGTCGTCGCGGACGTGCTGCGGTTCCTGCTGTTCCTGTCGATCCCGATCCTCGGGCGGCTTGACTGGCTTTTCATCGCGACCTTCCTGATCGAGGTCGTGACGCTGTTCTGGATCCCGGCCAAAGAGGCCACGGTCCCCAACATCGTGCCCAAGGACCAGCTCGAACGCGCCAACCAGATCAGCCTGACCTCGACGTACGGCTCGGCGCCGGTGGCCGCGGCGATGTTCTCGGTGCTGGCGCTGATCTCCAAGGTGGTGTTCTCCCAGCCGCAGCAGCAGGCCAACCTGGCGCTGTACATCAACGCCGTCACGTTCCTGGTCTCCGCTGCGACGATCTTCTTCCTGCGGGAGATTCCGAAGCAGCGCGGCAAGGTCTCGGTGCCCTCGATCCTCAAGCAGATCGTGGCGGGCTGGAAGTTCGTCGGCTCCACGGCCCTCGTGCGCGGCCTGACCATCGGCATCCTCGGCGCGTTCGCCGCGGGTGGCGCGGTGATCGGCATCGCCAAGGTCTACGTCAAGCAGCTCG
>JAFMQY010000267.1 GCA_017354415.1 Nocardioides sp. | reverse complement strand
CGCGACTTCTGACCGACGAGAGGACGCCCCTTGACGACCATCACGCTGCCCGACGGACGCGACCTCGAGCTCGAGGTGACCGGACCGGACGACGGGCCGGTGGTCGTCTACCACCACGGCACACCCGGCGCGTCGACGCCGTTCCCGGCCCACGCGCGCGCGGCGGCCGAACGCGGCCACCGGATGGTGACGACCTCTCGCGCCGGGTACGGCGCGTCCACACGGCGCCCCGGACGGTCGGTCGCGGACGTCGCAGCGGACACTGCCGCGGTGCTCGACCACCTGGGTGTGGACACCTGCCTGACCATGGGCTGGTCCGGCGGCGGACCGCATGCGCTCGCCTGCGGCGCACTCCTCCCCGAGCGGGTGCGCGGGGTCCTGGTGGTCGCTGGTGTCGCGCCGTACGGCATGGACGGCCTCGACTTCATGGCGGGGATGGGACCCGAGAACGTCGCGGAGTTCGGCGCCTCGCTCGAGGGTGAGGAGCGGTTGCGGGCGATGGTCGAGCAGGAACAGCCGTCGCTGGCGACGGTCTCCTCCGGAGACGTCGCCGCATCCCTCGGCGGGCTCGTCTCGCCGGTGGACAAGGAGTCGCTCACCGGTGAGTTCGCGGACTGGCTGGCCGCGTGCTTCCGGAAGGGCCTGGCCGCCAGCGCGGACGGGTGGATCGACGACGACCTCGCCTTCACCCGGCACTGGGGCTTCGACCTGGCCGACCTCCGCGTGCCGACGTACCTCTGGCAGGGGTCGGAGGACCTGATGGTCCCGTTCGCGCACGGCGAGTGGCTCGCCGCACACATCCCCGGCGTGACCGCCCATCTCGAGCAGGGAGAGGGGCACGTTTCGGTCTTCGTCGGCGCGACCGACCGGATGCTCGACGAGCTCACGGGGTGACCTGCCATGGCACAGCGCTGGATCGCAACCCGCCCCGGAGACCTCGACGTCTTCCAGCTCGTCGAGGAGGAGGTACCGGCGCCGGGCCCGGGTGAGGTGACGATCCGGGTCCGTGCCGCGGGGATGAACCCGGCAGACACCAAGCACGTCGCCGCCGCGATGAACCCCGCCGATTTCCCGAGGGATGTGGGCTACGAGGTCGCCGGAGTCCTGACCGGGCTCGGGCCCGGGACCGAGATCGCCTCGGGTGGTGGCACGGTCGGCGACGAGGTGCTGGCCTTCCGGATCCTGGGTGGGTGGTCGAGCGAGCTCACGGTCCCGGCCCGCGACGTGTTCGCCAAGCCGCCGTCCGTGCCCTTCGAGCAGGCTGCGAACCTGCTGCTCGCGGGGGCCACCGCCTCCGAGATGCTCCACGTCACCGGGGTCTCGGCCGGCGAGTCGATCCTCGTGCACGGCGCGTCGGGCGCGGTCGGCGTGATGGTGCTGCAGCAGGCTGCCCTGCTCGGAGCCCGGGTCGTCGGCACCGCGAGCGAGCGCCGCTTCGACGTCGTATGCCGGTACGGCGGCGAGCCGGTCCCGTACGGCGACGGACTGGCGGAGCGAGTGGGGGGAGCCGCACCGGACGGGGTGCGGGCGGCGCTGGACTGCGTCGGCACCGAGGAGGCACTGCAGGTCTCACTGGCCCTGGTCCCGGACCGCGCCCGGCTGGTCACCATCGGCCTGCCTGCGGATCGGGCGGCTGCGGCCGGGATCCGCCGCATCGCCGGCAACCTGCCCGACAGCGCGGCGTACCGCGACTCGGTCCGGGCGGAGCTGATCCGGCTCGCCGGCGACGGCCGGCTCGAGGTGCCGATGGCGCGCACCTACCCCTTGGGTGAGGCGCTGGCCGCTGCGGAGGTGCTGAAGGGGCAGCACCCCGGCGGGAAGCTCGCACTCATCCCCTAGCGTCTGGGCACCCTGGGCGTGCGATGCTCCCGGCATGCTCTGGCGGGTCGCGGTCCTTGTCGTCGGTGGCGGCTTCGTCGCCTACCGCGTCGCGTTGGCGCTGGAGGTTCGCAAGGCGAGGCGGGCCGGCGACACCGCGCGCGTCGAGCACTTACGGCGTCACGGGTTCGGGCTCTACCGCTGGATCGTCCTCTGTCTCCTGGTGTTCATCGTCGCGCTGACGTTGCTGGTCTGGTCCAACTCGCGCTGAGCCAGTGGCTCACGCGGCGGTGACCTCAGCCAGAGCCTCGCGCGCCGTGTGGAGGCCGCGCAGGCAGCGCTCGCGCATCGTGTCCCAGTAGTACGGCAGGCCCATCATCGCCAGCACCAGCGCCCAGCCGCGGGCCAGGCTCCAGGTGACGTCGTCGACCGAAAGGGCTGTCCGGAAGGTCGTCCGAGCAGCGGGGTCGAGGAGCTGCCAGGCGACGACCACGTCGATCGTCGGGTCGCCGACCGACAGACCTCCGAAGTCCAGCACCGCCGCCAGCCGCCCGTCGCGGACGAGGAGGTTCTCGGCATTGAGGTCGCCGTGGTACCAGCGCGGCTCGACTTCGCGGTGCGCCTCGGGCATCCGCACCACCTGCTCCCACGCGGCCTCGACGGCGTGGAGATCGAGGTCGAGATCGGGGTGACCTACGAGGTGGCGGCAGTCGCTCAGGTACTCCCTCATGGAGTCGTCCACCGTCGCGAGCGGGCGACCGCGGTACCACTGCAGCTCGGGGTCGCTCCGCCCCTCGTCCGGGACCTCGAGCATCCGTAGCGCCGTGACCACGGCGGCCAGATCGCCTGCGAAGCCATGCCGCGGCTCCTCGTCAGGCCCGGGTGCGACGGGCCGGTCGCCCGGGATGAACCGCACCACCGACCACTTCTCCGGATAGCCGAAGCCGGGCTCGCCGACGGCGACGACCTCGGGAACGGACGTCGGAAGATGCGGCGCTACGTACGGCAGCCAGCGCCCCTCCTTCTCGATCGTTGATCCTCCTCCTGGCTGGCGGGGGACGCGGACGAGCAGGTCCTCACCCAGACGGAACAGCGCGTTGTCCGAGCCCGTGGCGTCGAAGCGACGCAGCGGCAGACCGTCGTACGCCGGCGAGACGGTGCCCAGCAGCCGGCGCACCAGTTCGTCATCGACCTCGATCTCGTCGTCGTGCAGACGCGACATGTGCACCACCTCATCGGACTCGAGCGCGTGCTGTCGACCGAGTTGTCGGTGATAGACCTGACGCATGACCGACTTGGCCGGATCGATGGTCGACACCCCGCGACTGCGCCAGCACGTCTGGACCGGCGGACCGGAGGACGGCCGGCCGCTGCTCCTCGTCCACGGCAACATCACGACCGGAGGCTTCTGGAGGTACGTCGCCGAGCGGCTGCCCGACGACGTACGAGTGATCGCACCCGACCTGCGGTCGTTCGGGCGTACCGAGCCGAAGCCGGTCGACGCGACGCGCGGGCTGCGGGACATGGCCGACGACGTCCATGACCTGCTCGACACGCTCGGGCTGACCGGGCGAGACGACGTCCACGCCGCGGGTTGGTCGATGGGCGGCGGGGTGCTGCAGCAGCACCTCATCGACCATCCCCGGGACCTGGCCAGCCTGACCCTGATGGCACCGATCTCGCCGTACGGATTCGGCGGTTGTCGCGGCGAGGACGGGAAGCCCTGCTCGCCCGACTGGGCCGGCACCGGCGGCGGCACCGCTGCTCCCGACTTCGTCCGGCGTCTCGCCGAGCGCGACGGCAGCAGCGACGAGCCGCTCAGCTCCCCACGCGAGGTGCTGCTGAGGTTCTTCGGCCCCGGTACGAACCGGCCGAACGTCGACGAGGACTTCCTGGTCGACGAGCTGTTCACCACGGTCGTGGGGGACGACCACTATCCCGGCGACACGGTGCCGTCCGAGAACTGGCCGAACGTCGCCCCGGGCACGCGGGGAGTGCTGAACTCGATGTCCGGCAGGTACGACGACACCAGCGCTTTCGGCGACGTATCGGACGGACCGCCCATCACCTGGCTGCATGCCACGGCCGACCAGGTGATCTCCGAGCGCTCCATGTTCGACCTCGCCACTCTCGGCGAGCTCGGCGCCGTCCCCGGCTGGCCCGGGGCAGACGTGATGCCGCCGCAGCCGATGGAGACCCAGCTCCGGGCCGTCCTGGAGAGGTACGCCGCCCACGGCGGCCGGTGGCGTGAGGTCGAGCTCGAAGGGGTCGGCCACGGCATCCCGCTCGAGGTGCCCGGCGTCGTCGCGGACGAGATCGTGAGGACGA
>JAFMQY010000041.1 GCA_017354415.1 Nocardioides sp. | reverse complement strand
CTCGGTGCTCGACACGATCGGGGACACCCCGCTGCTGAACCTCGAGGGGATCTGGGTCAAGCTCGAGTACCTCAACCCGTCCGGATCGATCAAGGCCCGCATCGCACGCTACATCATCGAGCGCGCGGAGCGTGAGGGGCTGCTGACGCCCGGCGACATCATCGTCGAGGCCTCCAGCGGCAACACCGGCAACGCGATGAGCATGGTGGCGGCGGCCAAGGGCTACCGGATGCTCGTGCTGATGCCCAACGGCATGAGCCGTGAGCGCGCCGCCATCTCGCGAGCGTTCGGCGCCGAGGTGGTCACCGTCGGGGACTTCCACGTGAACGACGCCCTGGCCGCCGTCCGAGAGCTGGGAGCACGTCCCGGGTACTTCTCGCCGGCCCAGTTCGACAACGAGTGGAACGTCGACGAGAACAGGCTGTGGCTCGGCGCGGAGATCCTGGCCCAGCTCCCCGACGGCGTACTCCCGGACGCCGTCCTCGGCGGCATCGGGACGGGCGGCACGGTGATCGGAGTCGGCCAGGCGTTCCGCGAGGCGAAACCGGAGTGCCAGGTCGTCGCCCTCGAACCCGACGAGTCGTGCACCATCCTGTGCGGCGAGGTCGGCAAGCACCTGATCGAGGGGATCAGCGACGGCTTCGTGCCCGGCATCGTCCAGCGCCACCGGAACGAGATCGACCGGCTGGTGTCGGTCGACTCCGGGGAGGCCGTCGCCGAGATGCGCCGCCTGGCCCGTGTCCACGGACTCTTCGTCGGGCCGAGCTCGGGGGCTCACCTGTTCGCTGCCCGCCGACTGCGGGACGAGGGCCTCGAGCACGTCGTGACGTTCTTCTGCGACGAGGGCGAGAAGTACCTCGCGGGCTACTTCCTCGAGGGGCCTTCCGCGACTTCGACCGCCGCACTTGACACCGGGGCGTGAGGCCGGGGACGCTGGGACTGTTTCTTATGACGCACACGAGTGCGTATTACGCAACAAGTGAACGCTTCGGGTCCGAGGCGTGTGAGGAGTAACCCCATGGCAGAGGTTCCGGGGCACGCCCGCGTCGTGGTGATCGGCGCCGGCATCGTCGGCAACAGCCTCGTCCACCACCTCGCCCGGCTCGGCTGGCGCGACATCGTGCAGATCGACAAGGGCCCGCTTCCCAACCCGGGCGGCTCGACAGGTCACGCGTCGAACTTCATCTTCCTGACCGACCACTCCCGCGAGATCACCGATCTGACCCTGGACTCGGTCGCCCAGTACAAGGAGATGGGCGTCTTCACGCAGTCCGGCGGGTTCGAGGTCGCTCGCACCGAGGAGCGGATGGAGGAGCTGCGCCGGAGGATGTCGTCGGCGAGGGCCTGGGGCATCGAGGCCGAGCTCGTCAGCCCGGAGTTCGTCCAGGAGAAGGTGCCCTTCCTGGACAGCGACCAGATCATCGGAGCGTTCTGGCAGCCCGGGGTCGGGGTCGTCGACTCGTTGCGAGCAGGCACGATCATGCGCGAGCGCGCGCTGGAGCTGGGTGCACTGACCACCGTCCCCAACGTCGAGGTCACCGGCCTCGACGTCGAGGACGGACGGATCACGCACGTCCGCACCGACAAGGGCGACATCGAGACCAAGTACGTCGTCATCGCCTGCGGCGTGTGGAGCCCCAAGATCGGCGACATGGCCGGAGTGAGCATCCCGCTCACCCCCGCCGTGCACCAGATGATCAGCGTCGGCCCCTGCCCCCAGCTCGCCGAGCGCGAGGGTGAGATCTCGTTCCCGATCGTGCGCGACATGGACACCTTCTGCTACGAGCGCCAGCACGGCGCGGACATGGAGGTCGGGTCCTACGCCCACCGCGCGATCCTCATGGAGCCCGAGGACATCCCGACGATCGACCAGGCCAAGCTCTCCCCCACCGAGCTCCCGTTCACCAGTGACGACTTCGACCCGCAGCTGGAGCAGGCCTACGAGCTGATGCCGGACCTGCTCGGCGCCGAGGGAGCGGAGATCCGGTACGCGATCAACGGCCTGCTCTCACTGACCTGTGACGGGTCCCCGATCCTCGGCGAGAGCCAGGTCAAGGGCCTCTGGACGGCCGCCGCCGTCTGGGTCAAGGAGGGCCCGGGCGTCGGGCGCGCGGTCGCGGAGTGGATGACGCAGGGCTGGTCGGAGATCGACCTCGCGCACAGCGACATCAGCCGCTTCCACGGGCACCAGAAGCGCCGCGAGCACACCCGGCTGCGCACGACCGAGTCCTTCATCAAGACCTACGGGATCATCCACCCGGCGGAGCAGTACGAGTCGGACCGCAACCAGCGGAAGTCCCCGATGCACGAGTCACAGGAGAAGCTGGGCGCGTTCTTCTACGAGACCGCCGGCTGGGAGCGGCCGCACTGGTATGAGTCGAACGCCCCTCTCCTCGACCAGTACGGCGACGCGGTGATGCCGCGCGAGCACGACTGGGACTCGCGCTGGTGGAGCCCGATCATCAACGCCGAGCACCTGCGCATGCGCGAGGCGGCCGGAGTCGTCGACCTGACGGCGTTCCAGGTCTTCGACATCGAGGGGCCGGGGGCACTCGAGAGCGTGCAGCAGACGTGTGTCGCGCAGTGCGACGCTGCCGTCGGCAAGGTCATCTACACGCCGGTGCTCGACGCCAACGGCGGCTTCCGGTCCGACCTGACCGTGATGCGGCTCGGAGACGAACGCTTCCGCGTGGTCACCGGCGGCGCCCATGGCGCGTCCGACCAGCAGTGGTTCAGCGATCACCTCGTCGGCGAGGCCACCCTCACCGGCCGCACGGACGAGATCTCGACGATCGGCCTCTGGGGCCCGAGGGCGCGTGACATCCTCGCCTCGCTCACCGACGCCGACGTCTCCGACGAAGGCTTCCCGATGCTGACGTGCCGGGAGATCACCCTGACGGCCGGGGGCGGCGCGACCGTCCTCGCCTCGCGGATCTCCTACGTCGGGGAGCTGGGCTGGGAGCTCTACGTCGCGATGGACGACGCCGCCGCGGTCTGGGACGCACTGCTCGAGACGGGTGTCACCCACGGCACGGTGCCCGTGGGCATCGGCGTCTACGGCACGACCGGCCGCATCGAGAAGGGCTACCGCGCGTACGGCTTCGAGCTCGACGCCGAGCGCACCATCGTCGAGGCAGGCATGCAGCGACCGAGGGTCAAGGCGGCGGAGTTCGTCGGCAGGGATGCCTACCTCGCCCAGCGCGCGGAGACTCCCAAGGCCGTGCTCTGCACCCTGACCGTCGAGGACCACAGGTCGACGTCCGGAATGAAGCGGTACATGCTCGGGGGCGAGCCGATCCTGACCCGCGACGGCGCGACCCTGACCGACGGCCACGGCCACCACCCCTACGTCACGACTGCCGGGTCGGCGCCGTCGCTCGGCAAGCACGTACTGCTCGCCTACCTGCCTCCCGAGCAGGCCGAGATCGGCACCGAGCTCGCGGTCTCCTACATGGAGGAGCTCTACCCCGTCGTCGTCCGCTCGGTCGACGCCACCGCCCTGTTCGACCCCGCGAACGAGCGGATGCACTGATGGTCAACGTGCTGGTCTGCGTCAAGCGCGTGCCCGACTCCTCCAGCCAGGTGGTGTTGACGCCCGACAACCAGGCGGTGGACGGCCGTCACGCCGGCTTCACGGTGAGCTCCCACGAGGAGTGTGCGATCGAGCTGGCCGTCCGGCTCGCCGAGGCGACCGGCGGACTGGCCACGGTGCTGACGCTCGGACCGGCGGAGGCGACCGAGCAGCTGCGGAGTGCTCTCGCCGTCGGCTGCGGGGCGGCGGTCCACATCGAGGCGGACGGCGTGGCGTTCGGGCCGGCAGACGTGGCCCGCGAGATCGCCGCGGTCGTGCGGTCGCACGAGGCCGAGGGCCGCGGTCACGACCTGGTCCTGCTCGGCAACGACGCCTCGGACACCGGCGACTTCCAGGTCGGCATCCGGCTCGCCTACGCCCTCGGGCTACCGGTGGTCAACGGCGTCTCCACGCTCGAGGTCGCCGACGGCGTGGTCTCCGCGCACGTCGACGGGCCGGACGGGCCCGAGACCTACTCGGTGCCGACACCGATGGTCGCGACTGTGCTGGAGGGCGGCGTCGAGCCCCGGTACCCCACGCTCAAGGGCCGGATCGGCGCCAAGAAGGTCGAGCTCGAGACGCGGAGTGCGGCCACACAGCCGGCCGGCGCCCACCGGGTCCGGCTCCGGCTGCCCCCGCCGGCGCCGACGACGGTCGAGATCCTGGGCGAGGGTCCCGAGGCCGCCCCTTCCGTCGTCGACCTCTTCGAGAAGCTGGGTATCCGATGATCCTCCTGTGGCTCGAATGCGACGCGAACGGCGTCACCGAGATCTCCCTCGAGACCGTCGCCTTCGCGCGCTCCCTGTCCGCTGCCGGTGGCGGGATCGTCATCCGTGCGGCGCTCTTCGGCGACGTACCGGAGGCGGCCAGGGACCAGCTGGCGGCCCACGGTGTCGACGAGGTGCACCACGTCACCGGATCGGCGTACGACGCGTACTCCGGGGCTGCGTGGGCCTCGGCGCTCCAGGACATCCGCGAGCGGACGACGTGCGTCGTCGTGGCGGCAGCGGGGAGCCCCCGCGGCAACGAGGTGATCGCACACCTCGCCGCCCGTCTCGACGTTCCGATGGCCGCCAACGTGCTGTCGTTCTCGGGGCTCGCGCCCTTCGAGGTGACGCGGCAGGTCGCGGGAGGTTCGGCGCTCGAAGACATGCGGCTCCCCCGGCGTCCCGCGCTGTTCACGGTCGCCGGGCATTCGTGGACGGCCACTCCGGCAGACCAGCGAACGACCCCGGTATGGCACGAGGAGAGCCCCGCGGTCGCCGAGGCCGACCTGATCGCACGAGTCAGCGCTCGCGGCGAGGCCAAGGAGGACAGCTCCGGCGCACTGACCTCGTCGCGAGTCGTGGTCGGCGCCGGTCGCGGTGCCGGGGGGCCCAACGGGTTCGGCGGAGTCATGGAGCTCGCCGAGATGCTCGACGGCGCCCTCGGGGTCTCGCGGGTCGTCACCAGCCTCGGCTGGCGACCGCATCACGAGCAGATCGGCCAGACCGGGAGCCGGATCTCCCCCGAGCTCTACATCCCGTGTGGGATCAGCGGCGCGATCCAGCACTGGGCGGGCTGCTCGAGCTCCAAGACCATCCTGGCGATCAACACCGACGCCGAAGCGCCGATGGTGACCAAGGCGCACTACGCCGTCATCGGCGACATGCACGAGGTCGTGCCGGCGATCGTCGCCGAGCTGAAGCGCCGAGCGGTCTGACGGTCCGAGGTCCACGGACGTCATCAATCCGGCCCGGAGCTGGGGTTCGCCGTGCGCGAAAGAGGTGAGGGGCTCTCGATGGTATGAGCACCAAGAGCCCCTCTGTGATCGCGTGGTGGCACCCGATCGTCAGAACAGGTTTCCAATCCCGCCATGACCGCCACCGGTCGGCGACGCGGGCACGCCCGCGATCTGGATCTTCCTTCTGTTCCGACCATCCCGGCCGCGAACGGCCGGTTTGGTAGCCATTTTCTATGCCCCAGGAGGGCCTCGGCGCAAGGGGTTCCGGGGGACTTTTCCGGGGATTTCGGGCGGCTCGGCGTGTCCTCCACAGAGCAGCCTCGGTCCTCCACAGCAGCCTGCCTTCCCTCCACAGAGAGCACCTGGCGGCTGTGGACAAAGGCCGACGGTCACACCCGCCGACGAGGTCGGGTGTGCGATGGAACCCTGCCGGCAGCCGGCCCGCGCCGTCGTGGCGCACGTCGCGCGGTCCGTTCAGCCGACATCGGCCAGGTCGAGCACCCAGTAGTCGAGGGTGACCCGGTAGCCGAGCCGGTCGTAGAGAGCGCGCGCGCTCGGGTTGTGGGCGAACACGTTGAGTCCGAGGACCGGGTGGCCGAGCTCGCGACAGTGCACAGCCGCGGCGTTCATGATCGCCGCGCCGTACCCGCGTCGCCGCCGGTCCGGACGCACTTCGATGTTGTAGACGAACGCCGGGCCCCCGCCTGTCTTGAGCCAGAGGTCCCCCACGACCCGGTCGCCCACCAGAGCGACGTGGAACTCCATCCCCGGCGAGTCGACTCCCGAGGGGAGGAGCTCGGCCATCTGGCTCCGGCTCTCCTCGAGCGCCCGCTCGCGGTCCATTCCCGAGGCGACCAGCTCACCGGCGAACTCCTCGACCCCGCCGCTGAGGAACACGTCGAACTCCTCCGGGGTCATCGGGCGGAGGACCAGGGGGCCCGGGTCGGCGATCTCCTCGGCGAGGGTCAGGGCCATGTTGGTGGCGCGGACCCGGAAGCCCGGGAGGGCAGCCAGGGCCGCCTGTGCCGTGTCGCCGGGCTGCACACCGATCCCGATCGTCGCCGCGCCATCGGCCCGCGCACGCTCCACGAGGGCCGCGAGGAGGGCAGCCGCGCACGAGGCGGGCTCGAGGACGATGTCGCGGACGATGACCTGCGAGCCGTCGCGGCCCAGCCAGACCGAGCCGGCCAACCGCTCCTCCTCGATCCCGGTCTCGACGACGTCGAGGAACGCCGAGGCCGCGGCCGACGCCGCCATCACCCTCTCGACCTCGTGGCGGGCGTCGTCCAGCCCCAGTCCTCGGCTGGCGGCGCGTCGCCGGGCCACCCGATCCAGCGTCTCGGCGGTACGTCGCGCCAGGGCCTCGGCCGAGACGTCTCGGAGCACGATCACCTCGCGATGCTAATGCGGCGGCGGCCGCTTCCGGCACGGGCTACTGTCCGCAGCATGGCGAGCACCGAGCCGAGGACCGAGTCGACCACTGCTACGGACCCCGCTCCCCCGACCTCCCCACCCGTCGCCGACCGGCGGCCGGTGACCAGCGAGCACCACGGCCGCAGCCGGACCGACGACTACGACTGGCTGCGGGAGAAGGACGCGCCCGAGGTCACGGCGTACCTCCAGGCCGAGAACGCCTGGACCGCCGCCCGGACCGACCACCTGGCCGGGCTGCGGGAGCGGATCTTCGAGGAGATCCGGGCTCGCACGAAGGAGACCGACCTCTCGGTGCCGACCCGCAACCGCGGATGGTGGTACTACGGCCGGTCCTTCGAGGGCAGGGAGTACGGCGCCTCCTGCCGGGTCCCGATCACCGACAAGGCCGACTGGATGCCCCCGATTCCGGCCGAGGATGCAAGCCCCGACGAACCGGCCCTGCCCGGCGAGCAGGTCCTCCTCGACCACGACGCGCTGGCCGAGGGCCACTCGTTCTACTCGGTGGGAGGCGTCTCCGTCAGCCTCGACGGCCGATGGCTGGCCTACTCCACCGACACGGTCGGGAACGAGCGCTACGTCCTGCAGGTCAAGGACCTCGAGACCGGGGAGGTGCTCGACGACCGGGTCGAGGGCGTGCTCGGGGGCGGCGTGTGGAGCCCTGACGGGCGGGACGTCTACTACTGCACGGTCGACGAGTCCTGGCGCCGAGACAAGGTGTGGCGGCACCGCGTCGGCACCGCGCAGGCCGATGACGTGCTGGTCTTCCACGAGACGGACGAGCGCTTCTGGGTGGGCATCGGCCGCAGCCGCAGTCAGCGGTTCCTGGTGATCGCGAGCGGGTCGAAGAACACCTCCGACTGCCGCTACCTCGACACCGACCACCCGGACGCCGGCTGCGTGCTCTTCCATCCGCGTCGCGAGGGCCTCGAGTACGGGCTCGAACATGCCGTGATCGCCGGCGAGGACGTGTTCCTGGTGGCGCACAACGCCACGGGCGCCGACTTCGAGATCGGGATGGCGCCGATCGCGGCAACGCCGCCCGAGGCCTGGACGCCTCTGATCCCGTACGACGAGCGCGTGCGCCTCGAGGACGTCTCGGCGTACGCCGGCCACCTCGTGGTGCAGCAGCGCAGCGGTGGCCTGACCCAGCTCCGGATCCTCGAGCTCGGCGACCAAGGGGTCGGTGACGACTACCTGATCGAGTTCCCGGAGGAGCTGTACACCGTCGGCGGGGGCGGCGGTGCCCAGTTCGACCAGCCGACGGTCCGGATCGGGTACACCTCGATGACGGTCCCTTCCTCGGTGTACGACTACGACGTCCGCAGTCGCGAGCTGACCCTGCTCAAACGGCAGCCGGTCCGCGGCCACGACCCCGCGGCGTACGAGGAGCACCGGCTGTGGGCGACCGCCGACGACGGCGAGCGGATCCCGATCTCGCTGGTCTGCCGCAAGGGTGCCCGCGGCCCGTCCGGTCAGGAGCGACCGATCCCCTTCCTGCTCTACGGGTACGGCGCCTACGAGATCTCCAGCGACCCGAGCTTCTCGGTGGCCCGCCTCTCCCTGCTCGACCGCGGGGCCGGGATGGCGATCGCGCACGTGCGCGGCGGCGGGGAGATGGGCCGGCGCTGGTACGACGGCGGCAAGCTGATGCACAAGCGGAACACCTTCTCCGACTTCGCCGCCTGCGCGCGGCACCTCGTCGAGACCGGGTGGACGACCCACGACCTCCTGGTGGCCGAGGGCGGGTCGGCCGGCGGGCTGCTGATCGGGGCCGTCGCCAATGAGTACGCCGACCTGTTCGCGGGCCTCGTGGCCGACGTGCCGTTCGTCGACGCCCTCACCTCGATGCTGGATGCCAGCCTGCCGCTCACGACCGCCGAGTACGACGAGTGGGGCAACCCCTCGGCCGATCCCGACGCCTACGACTACATGGCCGGCTACGCGCCGTACGAGAACGTCGACGGCCGGCCGTACCCACCGATCCTGGCCACGACGTCGGTCAACGACACCCGGGTGCTGTACGTCGAGCCGGCGAAGTGGGTGGCCCGGATGCGGGCGACGGGTGCCGGACGACCCGACGTCCTGCTCAAGACCGAGCTCTCCGCGGGCCACGGCGGGGTCTCCGGGCGGTACCGCGCGTGGCGCGACCGGGCGTTCACCCAGGCCTGGATCCTGGACCGGATGGGCCTGGCCGATGTGACCCCCGTCACGCCGGTCGGAGAGGACACCCATCCGATGTCCGGAGCGGCTCCGGATCAGCCCTGAGAACTCCCTGAGAGTTCGTACCCGACGCAACTCACCGGCCCTCTCACTCGTCTGGACGGTTGAAGGGTCCACGGCCCGGAACGGGAATCCCCCCGCCCCCCGGAGCGTTGGAGTCGATGCCGGGTATTACCGCTCGGTAGGCCCGTGTAGGAGGGCGTCATGGCAGCACGAACCATCAGCGCGACCCGTGAGATCGAAGGGCGCGACAGCGTCGGACTGTACCTCGACGAGATCGCCCGCACTCCTCTGCTCGACGCGGCCGCGGAGGTCGAGCTGTCCAAGACGATCGAGGCCGGCCTGTACGCCGAGAACCTGCTCGAGCAGGGCCGGGTGGGCCGCAAGAAGGGCGGCGCTCCGATGACCGCCACCGAGGCCGAGCTCGAATGGCTCGCCGAGGAGGGGCGGAAGGCCGTCGACCAGTTCATCAACGCCAACCTGCGGCTGGTCGTCTCGATCGCGCGTAAGTACGGCCGCGCCCAGATGCCCATGCTCGACCTGATCCAGGAGGGCAACACCGGCCTGATCCGAGCGGTCGAGAAGTTCGACTACACCAAGGGCTACAAGTTCTCGACGTACGCGACGTGGTGGGTGCGCCAGGCCATCACCCGGGGCATCGCCCAGCAGGCGCGCGTCGTGCGCCTTCCGGTGCACGTGGTCGAGGAGCTCAACCAGGTCGGCGGCGCCCGCCGTACCCTCGAGCGCCAGCTCGGTCGCGAGCCGGAGCCCGAGGAGATCGCTCACGAGCTCGGCATGGACCTCGACCGGGTCCTCGACCTCATCTCGTGGGGCCGCGACCACGTCAGCCTGGACACGCCGGTGGACGACGACGGTGACACCTCGCTGGGTGACCTGATGGCGCAGGAGACGGCACCTGGGCCCGACGACACCGTCCTCGACGTCGAGTCGCGCGAGCGCCTGGACGCCCTGGTGGGCCAGCTCGACGACCGGGCTGCCGACATCATCCGCGCCCGCTACGGGCTGCTCGACGGTCGCCAGCACAAGCTGGCCGACATCGGTGCCCGGCACGGCATCTCCGCCGAGCGGGTGCGCCAGCTGGAGCGTGAGGCACTGCAGAAGCTCCGTCGCCTCGGCGACCCCGATCTGGCCGCCTAAGAGTCGGTCGCCGAACGTCTGTAACGCGTTCGGCTAGCTGGTCGCCTCGGTCCCGACCAGCTCCGCGAAGACCTCCGTCACACGCTGGCGGAGGTCTTCGAGCGTTCCGGAGTTGTCGACCACGTGGGTCGCGGCCGCGAGCCGCTCCTCGCGGGTGGCCTGGGCGGCGATCCGGGCACGCGTCTCTTCGGGGCTCCACCCCCGCTCACGCATGGGGCGCTGCACCTGCAGCTCCTCGGGCACGTCGACCACGATCACGGCGTCGAAGTCGCGGGCCCGGCCCGTCTCCACCAGTAACGGGATGTCTTCGATCACGAGCGTTCCTGCGGGTGCCTGGGCTTCGATCGCGTCGGCCCGGACGCGGACGAGCGGGTGGATGATCTTCTCCAGAGCCCCCAGTCGTTCCGGGTCGGCGAACACGATCGAGGCGAGCCGCGCCCGGTCCAGCGCACCATCGGCGTCCAGCACCTCGGGCCCGAACTCCGCCGCGACGGCCGCGAGTCCCGGCGTACCCGGCTCGACCACCTCCCGCGCGAGTGCGTCAGCGTCGATCACGATGGCACCGAGGTCTCGCAGGATCGAGGCCACGGTGCTCTTGCCCGATGCCACTCCGCCGGTGAGACCCACGTGCACACGGGAACCCTACGCACGCCCCTTCCCCCGGTGGCACCTGGATGCTTAGGTTGCCCTCATCCCTCCTTCTCCGGCGCTCACAGTGAAGGGATTTCTCGGCATGTCTCCGATCAGGAACAAGCCGCTGACGGTCGCTGCCATCAGCAGCACCGTTCTCGCGGTCACCATCCTGGGCCTACCGAGCCAGGCCGCCACAAGCGGCAAGACTCCTCAGGCCCACGCCGCCACCGCTCGCGGGGATGCCACCGCGCGCACACCCGGCAACTACGACGCCCGCCAGCTCGGCGGGACCGCCCTGGTGCGGTCCGACCGGCAGCAGGTCGCCGACCGGACCAGGGCCGACACGGCCTACTACCGCAGCCTCGGCAGCCAGACCGTGGTCGACATGGACCCGCTGACCCACACCGTCCGCGACCTCGGCAGTCTCGACGGCTTCCTCACCGGTCGCTCGGCGGCCCCCGCGCGGACCATCGCCTTGACCTACGTGCGAAGCCACCTCGCGCAGCTCGGCCTGACGAAGCCCGACCTGAGCACCCTGCGGTTCCGGCAGGACTACGTCGACTCCTTGGGTGTCCACAACCTCTCGTGGAGCCAGGTTGCCCTCGGCGCAACGGTCTTCGGCAACGGTCTGATCGTCCGGGTCACCCGCGACGGTCGCGTTCTCGAGGTCCAGGGCAGCCCCGTGTCCGGGCTCGCCCACCTGGCGGCCGCCGCGCCCACCGGCACCCGGGTCACAGCCAGCCAGGCTCGTTCCGACTCGGCCCGCAACGTCGGCTCGCGCCCGGCTAACGCCCCGGTCAAGGCCAGGCCTGGCGGCTCATCGCCGACGACTCTGTGGAGCAACAGCGACTTCGCCACGCGCGTCTGGTTCCTCACCCGCGCGGGTCTGCGGCCCGGATGGTCCACGTACGTCCAGACCCCGGAGGGTGCCTTCCAGCACGTGATCGACTCGGTCACCGGGCGCACCCTGTTCCGCCGGTCCAATACCGACGACGCCAACGGTGACGCGTTCGTCTACGACAACTACCCGGGCGCAGACCACGGTGGCAAGCGGAAGGTCGTCAACTTCTTCAAGAAGGGCTGGCTGTCGAGGAAGGCGACGTTCCTCCAGGGCAACTCCGTCACTGCCTTCTCCGATGTCAACGACGACGACGCCATCCAGGACAGCGAGAAGACGCCGGTCCCCGGTACGAAGCGCGGTGCTCAGTTCGACCTGAAGATCTTCGGCACCGAGGCGTCGAGCTTCTGCCAGGCCTGGGTGTGCACCTGGGACCCGAACGTCGTCCGCTCCTGGCAGGACAACCGGGATGAAGCGACGACGAACGGGTTCTACCTCGCCAGCAACTTCCACGACTACCTGCAGAAGCCGCCGATCAGCTTCACCCCCGCGGCGGGCAACTTCACCGCCCAGGGCAGCGACCCGGTGATGCTCAACACCCTGGACGGGGCGGACACCAACAACGGCATGCCCGACGGCGGACACATCGACAACGCCAACATGAGCACGCCGCCGGACGGCATCTCACCGAGGATGCAGATGTACCTGTTCCACGCTCCGTTCGCCACGGACGCGCAGGACCCGTTCGTGCCGTCGACAGGCTCGCTCTCGGCAGACGTCGAGTACCACGAGTACACGCACGGCCTGTCCAACCGTCTGGTGATCGATGCCCAAGGGAACTCCACGCTGAACGACATCCAGGCACGCAGCATGGGTGAGGCGTGGAGCGACTACTACGCGATGGACTACCTGGTCACCAACGGGTTCTTCCGGGACTCGAAGACGGCCGGCGAGCTCCTCATCGGAAAGTACGTCGCGGCCGACCAGCACCTGGTCCGGACGATGGCCATCGACTGCCCGCCGGGTGCGACGACCGTGGGCTGCACGTCCGGGTTCGACGGGCGCACGGGTGGGTACACCTACGGCGACTTCCCGACCATCGTGGGTGGGCCGGAGGTCCACGGCAGCGGCGAGATCTGGGGCCAGACGCTGTGGGATCTGCGCACCGTGCTGGGCCACAGGGTGGCGGACAACCTGATCACGCGCGGCATGACATTCTCGGCCCAGGACCCTGACTTCCTCGACATGCGCAACGGCATCCTGAGGGCCGACCTCGTCGCCTATGACGGCCGGTTCGCCGACGAGATCTGGCAGGTCTTCGCGCACCGTGGCATGGGGTTCTTCGCGGGTTCGATCGACTCGGCAGACACCAGCCCGGCGAGCGACGTCCACGTGCCGCCGGTGAACCCCGCCCACAACGGCGTCGTGGCCGGCACAGTGACCGACCCGACGACCGGCCTGCCGGTCCAGGGTGCGGTGGTCCAGGTGACGGGACAGGGCGACCAGTACACGACCACGACCAACGCCGCCGGCACGTACGCCATCGGCGGGCTGGTGCCCGGTACCTACGCCAAGGTCGCCGCCTCCGGTCCGGGGTACATCGGTGACTCGAAGCCGGGCGTGGCCATTGCCCAGGATCCCGCGAACCCGACCTCACCGACGGACTTCTCGATCATCCGTGACTGGGCCGCCGCAAGCGGTGGAGGTGCCGTGGCGGCCTTCGACGGTCCCGACTTCAGCGCGTTCGGCTGTGGTCCGGGCGGGGCGATCGACCTCAGCCTGAGCACCGGCTGGGGCAGCACCACCGGTGACAACAACGGCACTCCGACGAACGTCTTCATCCCGAAGTCGATCACCCTGAAGCTGCCGACGGCTGTCAACGTCGACTCGTTCCAGATCGACCCGACCGCCACGTGCGGTGACGGAGGCAGCGCCTCCACGGGTGCGTTCAAGATCGAGACCTCCCCGGACGGGAACACCTTCACCGTTGCGGCCACCGGGACGTTCGACGCGACCAACCGGGGCCACCTCAACGAGGTCGACCCGACAGAGGGAGCCACCAATGTGAAGTTCGTGAGGTTCACGATCCTGAGCAACCAGACACCGGACTTCGCGACCAACTGCCCGAACGGCGCCTTCTCGGGATGCGCGTTCACCGACCTGACGGAGATCGCGGTCTTCGGATCGCCGAGCTCCTGATCGTCATCTGACACCAACGAGGGCCCGGACCGCACGGTCCGGGCCGTCGTGCGTGGGGAGGAGGTGGAGGAGAAATCACCGGTGCACCGGTGAACGCTGAACTTCTCGACCGATACTTCGCCTGAGAAGTTCAGGGCCGGATCGAGAACTCCCGCGCGACAGCCACCCGACCGTCCACAGCCGCCTGCTGCGGCAGGGTATTCCACAGCCGAGGCGACGCGGAGGAGACGGGACTCGCCCAGCACCCAGGCTTTCCACATGGACTGTCTGCTCGGTATCTGCCTGGAACACGGCGCCTTCCTCCGTCGCGAGGCGCACGGGCTCGGCTTCCACGATCGGGAGATCGCCCGCCATGTTCGCGACGGCACGTGGATCCGGCTACGTCACGGCGCCTATACGCTCGCCACGCTCTGGGAGGTGGCTGCCCCTCTCGAACGACATCTGATGCGCAGCCGAGCGGCGTACCGCACCGCCGGGGCGGACGTGGTGCTCTCCCACGCCAGCAGCCTGGGCCTTCACACGAAGACATACTGGGGGCTCGATCTGACCGAGGTCCATCTGACGCGAACAGATCGCCGGGCAGGCCGACGCTCCGCTGGCGTCGTCCAGCATTGCGGGGCCGTACTCGACGAGGACATCGAGCTCCTCGGCGACCTCCGCTACATGTCTGCCACCCGGACAGCTCTCGAGCCCACGACCCTGGCCGATGTCGAGCACAGCCTGGTCGTGGTGAACGACCTCCTGCGCGCCCGCAAGACCACGCGCAGCCAGCTCGAGCACAGATACGTGGACATGGAGCAGTGGCCGCACACGCTGCGCACAGACCTGGTGCTTCGACTATGTGACGGGCGGATCGAGTCGGTCGCGGAGTCCCGCGCTTGCTACTGCTTCTTCCGCCACGGGTTACCGTCACCGGTTCCCCAGTACGAGGTGCGAGACGGGTCCGGTCAGATCGTGGCGCGCCTTGACTTCGCATGGCCCGATCTCGGCGTATGGGTCGAGGTCGACGGTCGCGTCAAGTACGACGAGCTGCGGCGTCCCGGCGAGACGCCGGTCGACGCGCTCATGCGCGAGAAGCATCGGGAGGCGCTGGTCTCCGAGATCACCGGTTGGGTGTGCGTGCGCATCACCTGGGCTGATCTCGCGCACCCCGAACGAGTCGTCGCCCGCATTCGGTCGGCCTTCTCCCGCTCCGGGCGCCGCGTGGTGCGCTGAGAACCCGATCTGCCGGCAAGAAGTCGCGGCCTCCGCGCCGCGAGGCGGCCCGAGTCCCCGGCCAAGCTCTGAACTTCTCGGCCGATATTTCGCCCAGGAAGTTCAGCGTTCACCGGTGCACCGGGGAATCCTCCACCGGCCACCCGAGCGCACCGAGGCCCGCCGGCACCGACGATGGGGCTCGGTCGTGAGCAGTGGTGAGCCGATGGCTCAGCTGCCCCCGCCGGTGAGCTTCTCGCGGAGCGCCTGCAGCGCTTCGTCCGAGGCGAGCGAACCCGAGTCGCTCTCCTCGCGGCTGTCGCCCGAGGAGTACGACGTGGCCTCGCCGGCGTCGACCTCGGCCTGCTTGGCCTCCTCCTGCTGCTTGACGTGGGCCTCCCAGCGGGCGTGCGCCTGTGCGTACTGGTCCTCCCAGGCCTTGCGCTGCTCCTCGAAGCCCTCGAGCCACTCGCCCGTCTCCGGGTCGAAGCCCTCGGGGTAGATGTAGTTGCCCTGCTCGTCGTAAGTGGCGGCCATGCCGTAAAGCGTCGGGTCGAACTCCTCGATGTCCGCGGCGGTGGCGGTCTCGTTGGCCTGCTTCAGCGACAGCGAGATCCGGCGACGCTCGAGGTCGATGTCGATGATCTTGACCATGACGTCGTCGTTGACCTGGACGACCTGCTCGGGGATCTCGACGTGGCGCTCGGCCAGCTCGGAGATGTGGACCAGGCCCTCGATGCCCTCCTCGACCCTGACGAACGCGCCGAACGGCACCAGCTTGGTGACCTTGCCGGGCACGATCTGGCCGATCTGGTGGGTCCGGGCGAAGTGCTGCCACGGGTCCTCCTGCGTCGCCTTCAGCGACAGGGAGACCCGCTCGCGGTCCATGTCGACGTCGAGCACCTCGACGGTGACCTCGTCACCGACGGACACGACCTCGCTCGGGTGGTCGATGTGCTTCCAGGACAGCTCGGACACATGGACCAGGCCGTCCACGCCGCCGAGGTCGACGAACGCACCGAAGTTCACGATCGAGGACACGACGCCCTTGCGGATCTGACCCTTCTGCAGCTGGGTCAGGAAGCCGTGGCGCACTTCGGACTGGGTCTGCTCCAGCCAGGCGCGGCGCGAGAGGACGACGTTGTTGCGGTTCTTGTCGAGCTCGATGATCTTGGCCTCGAGCGTCTGGCCGACGTACGGCTGGAGGTCGCGCACACGGCGCATCTCGACCAGCGACGCCGGCAGGAAGCCGCGGAGACCGATGTCGAGGATCAGGCCGCCCTTGACGACCTCGATGACGGTGCCCTCGACGACGCCGTCCTCCTCCTTGACCTGCTCGATCGTGCCCCAGGCGCGCTCGTACTGGGCGCGCTTCTTGGACAGGATCAGCCGGCCCTCCTTGTCCTCCTTCTGGAGCACCAGGGCCTCGACCTTGTCGCCGACGGTGACGACCTCGTTGGGGTCGACGTCGTGTTTGATCGACAGCTCACGCGAGGGGATGACGCCCTCGGTCTTGTAGCCGATGTCGAGCAGGACCTCGTCCCGGTCGACCTTGACGATGGTGCCATCCACGATGTCACCGTCGTTGAAGTACTTGATGGTGCCGTCGATCGCGGCGAGGACGTCCTCTTCGGACCCGATGTCGTTGACCGCCACCTGGGGCGCGTCAATGTCCGCGTAAGCGAAGGTGCTGCTCGTCATATGGGAAGGAGTTCCTTGGATGGATGGAGTTGTGGGCGGGCGCGCGTGAAGTCACTTTCACTACCGCAGGAACTCGCGCGATCCGCGCGGGAAAGAGATAGCGAGCCGATGTCCGCTCCGTCCGGGACGTAGGCAGACTTCAAGCGCCTTGCGAGTCTACGCGGGGCCCGTGTGGCACGTCCAACTCGCGGGAGTACCTCAGGACCCTGGTACGGCGTGCAGGTCACCCGTGCGGGCGATCTCCCGGAGCAGCGTAGCCGCATGGTCGGCCACGGCGTGGTCGCCGGCCCGCGCCGCGAGGTCGACCAGGGCCCAGAGATCTGCCGCCCGGGCCAGGTCGAGGGCTGCCTCAGGCGTGCCGCCGCGGCGAGCGCACCAGGCGGCGAGGACGGCCTCGGCGTACGCGGGGTGACGGTCGAAGCGGAGCACGTTGCCCAGGTCGGTGAACGGGTTCCCGGAGTGGGCGAACTCCCAGTCCAGCAGCCCGGTGATCGTCAGGGGACCGGGATCCACCAGCAGGTTCTTCGGGTTCACGTCGGAGTGCACCAGGCAGGTGCGATCGACGGTGTCGAGAGCCGCGTCAGCCTGCTCGGCGACGTCGCAGAGCGCCCCGAGCAGGTGGGGGTCCCAGCCGCGCGCTCGGAGGGCCTCGGCATGGTCCGCGATGAACCCCGGGAGCCCGTCGGCGACGCCGAAGTCGCCGATCGTCAGGTCGGGGTCGACGAACATCCCGGGGCGCACGGTCGGCATCCCGGCCAGGTCCGCCAGCAGGTTGCCGAGCCTGGTGCCCAGAGCCGCGAGGCCCTCGTCGTCGAGGGTCGGCAGCAGCAGGTCGCCACGCTCCCCCGGGAGGAACGAGGTCACCAGAAGCCCGGGCCGGTCCATGGCGGCGACCCCGCGGCGTACCTCCAGGACGTCGGGGACCGGCACGATCCCTCGCACGAGCCGCAGGAGCGCGGCGTCGATCTCGGGTGCCGCGTCGTCGCGCCGGCCCGGTGGGTAGATCCGCACCACGGAGCGCTCCCCGGCGGCTTCGCCCAGGAACGTCTCCCCCGAGAAGCCGCCGCTGAGCGGGGTCAGCGAGGAGAAGTCCATGATCCGCACGGTGCCACACAGCGCCACCTGGCCCGCTGTAGGGCAGGCGCCGCTTCGAGCCTGGACTCCCGGTGCCATTCCAGGGCCCTGACCGCGACCTACCGCTTCGACGGCACCGACGTCACTCGGCAGGTGGTGGCGGGGACCTGGCGCACCCCTTCGACCGCACCGGGGGCTCGGCATGTGCTGCGGCTGGGGCTGCACGTCCCCGTACGGAGTGCAGCGCGGCGGCAGCGGTACGGCTCACGGTCCGCTGACCGGTCGAGGACGTCGTAGCCTCACCACGTGACCGACCACCTGCCACAACGGGTGCGGGTCGAGCGTCGGGCCGTGAGCGAGGACGAGTCGCGGCGAGCCAACGGACCGGACTGGGACCGGTACGCCGACGAGTACCAGGCCACGCACGGCGACTTCCTCGGCAACACCGGCTTCGTGTGGGGACCCGAAGGGCTGACCGAGGACCAGGCAGGGGTCCTCGGCGACGTGGCAGGGCGTGATGTCCTCGAGCTGGGGTCCGGGGCGGGCCAGTGCTCACGCTGGGTGCGGGTGCACGGCGGTCGCTCCTTCGGCCTCGACCTGTCGATGCGCCAGCTGCAGCACTCGCTCCGCATCGACGAGGAGTCGGAGATCGCCGTCCCGTCCGTGCTCGCGACCGCGACCGCGATCCCGTACGCGGACGCCTCGTTCGACGTGGTCTTCTGCTCCTTCGGCGCGCTCCAGTTCATCGCCGACATCGACCTCTGCGTCGCGGAGGTGGCGCGGGTCCTCCGGCCGGGCGGCCGGTTCGCGTTCTCGATCACACACCCGACGCGCTGGAGCTTCCCGGACGACCCGTCCGAGGCGGGACTGACCGCCACGTCCTCCTACTGGGATCGCACGCCGTACGTGGAGATCGACGACGACTCGGGGCAGGTGGCCTACGTCGAGCACCACCGCACTCTCGGCGACTGGGTGACGGTGCTCGCCGGCCACGGGTTCCGGATCGTGGCGCTGCTCGAGCCGGAGTGGCCGGAGGAGCACGACCGCGTCTGGGGTGGCTGGTCCCGCGTCCGCGGACGGCTCACCCCCGGCACCGCGGTGTTCGCCGCGGATCTCGGCTGAGGACTCAGACTCCCGCGTTCACAGGGGCAGGCTCCGACGGTGTCTCGTCGTGGCGCCTCCGCCGGCGCAGCAGGAGCAGAAGCCCGGCGAGCACGCAGACCACCCCGGCGATCAGGCCGACCAGCGGCAGGGTCTTGGTGACCAGCTTCAGCTGTGTGCCGGACGACTTGGCGTAGTCGACGTTGGAGCTGATCGTGGCGTCGGTGTACTGCGCGTTCAGGTCGAGGGCGAGCGCGCCGCCGTCCTTGAGCTTGCGGACGTCGTGGATCTGCTGGTTGATGATCTTCCCGGTGACCGCGTCGATCGTGTAGGTCTCGTCGAGGCTGTAGAGGGCCTTGATGCCGTGACCCAGGTCGATCGGGGCGTTGGTGATCACCTGGTGGTACTGGTTGCACTTCAGTCCGTCGACGGTCGTCGTGCCGACGAAGTCCGCCGGGGCGGCCTGCTTGCTGGTGTCGTCCCACACGTCGTAGCTCTGTCGCTTGGGGTAGAACGGCCACTTGTTGACCAGGCCCTCGACCGGGGGTGTGTTGGTGACGTACTTCGGGTCGTCGATCGCCTCGGCGGTGTGCCGGTCGGAGGCGAAGTTCAGCTGGGTCTCACTGATCACCCGGTCGTCGGCGTTGGGCCCCTTCGAGGGCGGGCAGTCCGAGGGGCTGCCCGTGTCCTTGACCACGCAGGTCGAGGTCACGAACACGACCACCTTGCCGTCGGACAGCTTGGGGTCGACCTGGGTGGTGTTGGTGATCTTCACCGGGACCTGGGCGGTCTTCCCGGTCGCGGCGTTGAGGAGCTGCGCGGAGCCTGTGAGGCGCGTGACCTCGTAGGTGTCCAGCGGGATGCGCTCCGCGGCGCTTTTCGCCCAGAACTGCGACACGCCGGCGGTGGTGAGGAAGAACGCACCGAGGAACAGCAAGAGCCAGGCAGGCCAGACCCTCTTCATGACGTGATGTCCCTCCCAGGTCGGTCACGTAACTCGGCGTGACACTAGCAGTGTGTTACTCGTGAGTCACGTCTACGGGGGTGCCGCTCTGCCGAGCCTTCACCTGGCTCGCGCGGACCACGGGACCCGGGGTTCCCTGTGGCATACTCCGCCGCGTGTCAACCGGCGTCATCTCTCGTCGCCGGGCTACCACCCGCCGTTCCGGTTTGGTGGTGGGGACCGGCCTCGCGATGATCGTCGTTCAGCTGGCCCTCCGGTTCTGGGCGGTCTGGGGTTCCTGGTTCCAGTTCGACGACTTCGTCTTCATCTCCCGGATGCTCCACCAGCCGTGGAGCTGGTCCCTGGTCGACCAGGGGTACGGCGGACACCTGATGCCCGGCGGGTTCACCCTGACCTGGCTCTTCACGCGCATCGACCCGCTCGGGTTCCAGCCCTACGCCGTGACGCTGGTGGTGCTCCAGGCGTTGGCGAGCCTGGGGACGTTGGTACTCCTGACATCCCTGTTCGGCAGGCGGCTTGCCGTGCTGGTTCCGCTGAGCCTGTACCTGTTCACCGCGATCACGTTCCCCGCCTTCGTCTGGTGGGCCGCCGGCATGAACCAGCTGTTCCTCCAGATCGCCCTCACGTGGGGTCTTGCCGCGCACCTGCGGTACCTCCGGACCCGGCACCTCCGGTGGATCCTCGTGACCGCGTTGCTGGTGGCGGGCTGCCTGCTCTTCTACGAGAAGGTGCTGTTCGTCTACGTCGCGATCGCGTGGCTCACCCTGGCCTACTTCGTGAAGGGTTCCTTCGGACACCGTCTGGTCCAGGTCTGGCGACGCTACTGGCCCGCGGTGCTGGTCCACGTCGCACTCGCCGGCGGCTATGTGGCCTGGTACCTCGCGGTGGCCCGCGGCTCGGCCAGCACCGGGGCCGGCACGACCGACCTGCTGCCCCTCACCGGCAACGTGGTCGGGAAGGCCTGGCTGCCCGGCACGCTGGGCGGCCCCCTCCGGTGGGAGGTGCTGACCGGCCCGTTCCAGCTCGTCGATCCCCCTGAACTGGCGGTGGCCGTGGCGGTGCTGGTGACCGTCCTCGTCGTGGGCGCCGTCGCCGTCACGTTCACCCGATCGTGGCGCGCCTGGACCCTGCCCGTGGCGTTCATCCTTCTCGACATCGCCTTGCTCCAGTCGGCGAGGGCCAGTGCCGTCGGGCCGGTGGCGGGTCTCGAGCTGCGCTACATCACCGAGCTCGGGCTGGTCACCCCCCTGGCTCTGGCGGCCGCGACCATGCCCATCCTGGGTTCTCCCGAGCAGGTCGAGCGGCGCGCACCGCACCGGTTCCTCGACGACCGAGAGCTGGTCGCAGCGGCCACAGCGGTCGTGTGCGCACTCGGGATCTACTCCACCGTCCGCTACGCGGACCACTGGAGGGGCTCGACCCAGTCCCGGGCCTTCTTCACGAACGCCGATCACACGCTGGGCACTGCCAAGGAGCCCACCCCGCTCGCGAACGTCTCCGTGCCGCAGTACCTCATGTGGGGCTTCGACTACCCGCGCAACACCACCCGTTACATCCTCGGCATGTACGCGGACAGGATGAGCTTTCCGGACGTGAGCCTCGACCACCTCTACGTCGTCGGCAACGACGGGCACGTGGTGCCCGCCGACATCACCCCGTTGATCACGGCGTCGGGACCGGGGAACCGCGGCTGCCTGGCCACGATGGGCCCGACCGGCCAGGCGACCCTCACACTGTCGGGACCCGTGCACGGGTCGGGCGCCTGGGCACGTATGTCGTACGCCGCGCCGCGGCCGATGACGATCCGCTTCACCACGGGCAACGAGACCCGCACGCTCGAGCTCGGCGCCGGTCTCCGTAACGTCTACCTGCAGATGAACGGCGACTTCGACCGCGTGACGCTGACCCGCGTGGGAGGCCGTGGCAGCGTGTGCATCGGCGACATGGTGGTGGGGTTCGCCGTACCGGTGGAGGCGGGGGACTCGTCGTGACCGCGGCACCCATCCAGGCCCGGGAGCCCGGCCATGCCCCGATGCCCAGCCCGGCCCGGGAGCACCGCGGCTACCCCGGCCTCAACGCCCTGCGTGCCCTCGGCGCCCTGATGGTGCTGACCACTCACACCGGGTTCGACACCGGCCGCATCCTGCACGGCTGGTTCGGGGCGGTGATCACCCGCATGGACTTCGGAGTCGCGATCTTCTTCGTGCTCTCCGGCTTCCTGCTCGGGCGCCCGTTCCTCCTGCGCGGCGCCCTGGGACAGCCCGCTCCGCGCCTGCGGTCGTACTTCTGGAAGCGCGCCCTGCGCATCCTGCCGCTCTACTGGGTCGTGATCCTGGCGACGATCGTGTTCCAACCCGGGAACGACTACGTCACGCCTGCGATGTGGGCGCGGAACTTCACCCTGACGCAGCTGTACCACCCGGATCTGCTGCCGCAGGGACTCACCCAGATGTGGAGCCTCGCCACCGAGGCGGCGTTCTACGTCGTGCTCCCGTTCCTGTGCATGGTGCTGATCGGACGCCGCGGCCGAGGCCGCAGCCAGCTACGTCCCGCCCGGGTGTACGTGATCCTGGGGATCATCAGTGCACTGGGGGTCGCCTGGCAGGCCCACGTCGCCCCCATCCCCGGGGTGCACGGTCACTACGCGCAATGGCTCCCGGGCTACCTTCCCTGGTTCGCGGTCGGTCTCGCCCTGGCGACCGCCAGCGTCACCGAGCAGCTGGGCCGGGAGTCCGCCGCCACGCGCTTCTGTGAGCGGCTGGCGAGCGACCCGCTCGGGTGCTGGCTGGCCGCGGCTCTCGTGTACGGCATCTGCTGCACCCCGTTGATCGGGCCACGGACGCTCGTCGCCCAGACCTCGTGGGAGGGAGGCCTCAAGTGCGTGTTGTACGCCGTCTCGAGCGGTCTCCTCGTTCTGCCGCTCGTGTTCGGCCACATGCAGGAGCACCCGATCCGTCGCTGGTGCAACCGTCCCCTGCCGTTCTTCCTCGGTGAGATCTCCTACGGGATCTTCTGCATCCATCTGCTCGTGCTCAACGCGGTGCTCCGGCTCCCTCAGTTCGGCATCTTCGGCGGTCACTTCGCAGCTGTGTGGGTGATCACGGCGACGGTGACCATTGGTCTGGCCACGCTCTCGTACTACGGGATCGAGAGGCCCTTCCTGCGGCTCAAGTCTGTCGGTCTCGGCTCGGACCGTCGCGGTGGAACGCGCGACACCCTGGCCGAGACCGGCACCACGGCAGCAAGCGAGGCCACCAGCAGGAGCTGAACCACCTCGCTGTTGGTCAGGCCCTGGTCGACCCGCGCAAGCGCTGTGATCGCCCCACCGACCAGCACGCCGAGAGCTCCGACCATCCAGGTGTGGGCCGCCACGCGAGGCACGTTCCTGAGCGCTGTGATGACCAGGGCGGCGGCCGCGCCCCACCAGCCCGCCAGGAACCCGCCGACCCCGGCCATGAGCAGGACGCCGACCACGAGGGGCACCCGCCGAGCGGC
>JAFMQY010000144.1 GCA_017354415.1 Nocardioides sp. | reverse complement strand
AGGAAGTACGCGAGCGCCTGGTCGTCCGCGCTGCCGCCGCGGCTGGCCGACAGATGCACGAAGAACCAGCCGATCGCGATCCCGACCAACGCGTTGACGCAGAACTTGACGGTCTGGCGCTGCACCAGTCGGGCCAGCAGCTCGATGACCGCCACGGCCAGGCTGCCGGACAGGGCGACGGTGAGCTCGCGGGTCACCAGCCACAGGACGGTGAACGTCAGAGTCGGAGCCGCGGCCTCGAGCATCCCGCGCCGGCCGCCGAGTGCCACGCCGAGCTGACGGCGCACGAGAGCCTCGACGGTGTCCGTCGTCGGGGGGGCTGAGGTCATGTGAGGTGTCCAGCGTCGGGGTCGGCGCCGCGTCTGGTCGCGGTGTGGCCACCAGCGTGGCCGACCATGTGGTCAGGGAAGCAGGGTATAGCGCGGGTTGTAGATGATCCGCTCTCCCCCGTGACGGCCGATCCGGCCCTGGACCTCCACCGAGCGACCGGGCGACACGGCGGCGATCTCCCGCCGGCCCAGCCAGACCAGAGTCAGGGAGCCCGAGCCGTCGAACAGCTCGGCCTCGAGCGCGGGGACGCCACCTCGGGGTCGGAGGGTGACCGTGCGCAGGGTGCCGCGGAGCCGGACCGGCTTGCGGTCGTCGCAGTCGGCGATCAGGTCGCACCGTCCCGCCCGGGTCGTCTCTCGCAGCTCGCGGGCGTGCTGGTCGTCGGCGTTGGCCCACCTGCTGATGGAACGCCGCAGCTTGCTCTTCTCGCCCATGTCTCCAGCCTAGTTCGCGGATCGGCTCAGGACATGGGCTGCGCGTCGTCGGGAAGCACCAGCGGCAGCGCGTCCCCGACCGGCATCGCCTGCCCACCCCGGTGGACGACGACGGTGGCCAGGGAGTCCTCCCAGGGCCCGGCCGTGTCGGGCTCGACGGCCGGCTGCCCGAGGAACGTCGCACGCAGCAACCACCGCGCGCCGTTCACCCCGACGATCCGCGACGGCTGGATCGCCTGGGTGCCGTCCGGGAGGACGACCTGCATCTGGCACACGAGCTCGGTGCCCCAGCGTCCCTCGCGCTCGGTGGCGGTGCCGCCGTGCTGGGCGACGTCGGCGGCGATCTGGGGCCGCACCTCGCTCCAGAGGTCGCCGTTGCGCGGCGCGGCGAAGGCCCGCAGCTCGAGCGCCCCCTCGTCGGCGGCCAGCATCACCGACTGGACCTGGCCAGTGGCCTCGTCGACCTGGAGGCGCAGCTCGGCGCCCTCGCGCGGAGCCACGCGAAGCGAGCCGAGGTCGACCCGCGGGAGGCCGTCGTCCGGCTGCTCGTCGGAGTCCCAGGGGCCCGAGGCAGACACCGCGTCGCCGGTCTCCTCGACCTCGTCGAGCTCGCCCGGGTCGTCGGGCTCGTCCCGTTCCGAGCGGGACCTGCGGTGGAACATCAGTGGGACTCCTGGCTGTCAGGCGACGGGGACTCGACCCCGGTTGAACCGTATCCCCCGATGCCCCGCACCGAATCGGGCAGGGCGTCCACCTCAGTGAACACCGCGCGCTCGAAGCGCTGGACGACCAGCTGGGCCACCCGGTCGCCCCGGCGGAGCTCGACCGGCTGGGTGCGGTCGTGGTTGACCAGCAGCACCTTGATCTCACCGCGGTAGCCGGCGTCGATGGTCCCGGGGGTGTTCACGATGGACAGGCCGTGCCGGGCGGCGAGGCCCGAGCGCGGGTGGACCAGCGCGACGTACCCCTCGGGAAGCGCGATCGAGATCCCGGTCGGCACCAGCGCCCGCTCACCAGGTCCCAGAGTGATGTCCACGGTGGTCACCAAATCCGCGCCGGCGTCGCCGGGATGGGCGTACGCCGGGAGCGGCAGGCCGTGGTCGAGCCGGAGGACGGCGACGGGCACATCGGGCACATCGGGTACATCGGGCACGAGGCGGACCCTATCTCTGGGGGACGCCAGGATGGATGGTTGGCTGTGCCTGTGCCGGAGACCCCCGACCCAGCCGCAGGAGCGGTTCACCACGAGAGGCTGAGCGTGCCGCTGCGCTGGTGGGTGCAGGGCACGATGCTGGTCGCGACGTTCTGGCTGGCCTTCGTGGTCTCGACGCCGGCCCTGATCGCGTGGAGCGCCACCGCGGTGATGGTCCTGGCCATGGCCGGACTGTTCCTCGGCTACGGCTCCCCTCGGGTCGACGTCGCGGACGGCTGGCTCCGGGCGGGGCGCGCCCGGATCTCCGGGGAGTTCCTGGGCGGGGCCGAGGCGCTGGACGCCGGCCAGACCCGGCTCGCGGCCGGACCCGAGGCGGACGCCCGCGCCTACCTCCTGCTCCGGCCCTACCTGAAGCGCTCGGTGCGGGTCACGGTGCGCGACGACCGCGACCCCACGCCGTACTGGCTGGTCAGCAGCCGTGACCCCGGGCACCTCGCCGCCGCCATTCGGGTGATCTCCGCGACGGATCCCTCGCGGTAGCCTGCGACCATGGCTGACTCCGAGAGCAGCAAGCTCTGGACCGTGTTCTCGCTGGTCTCCGCGCTCCTCGCGGCCGCGGTCGCGAAGAAGGCGATCGACACGGGGTGGCGTGCCGCGACGGGCAAGCAACCGCCGCAGAACCCCGCCGACCCCGATGTGCAGATGGGCGAGGCGATCGCCTGGGCCGTGGTCAGCGGCACCTTCGTCGCCCTGGCCAGGATGCTTGCCCAACGCCGGGCAGCGAACTACTACCTCCGCTCGGCCGGCCACCTCCCCCCGCAGCTGGAGAAGGATGAGCCCTGATCCTGAGGCCGCCGCTGGCTGACTGGCTTCAAGGCACCGTCACTGGGTCTCGACCGGCCTAGCACGGCTTCGCGAGCTCAGCCATGCGCTCGCTCAACCTGTCTGTGCCCACGCCGCCCGCTCGTTCCTCGCGGCCTGCTGGACAGACAAAGCCCGCCCGGTGGCCCGGGCGGGCTGGTTCGTCTGGGGCCGGTCGGGATCCGGCCGGTTCTGCTCAGGCGCAGTCGCGGCAGATCAGGTGCTTCTCGTCCGCCAACTGGCTGCGGTGGTGGACCAGGAAGCAGCGCATGCACGTGAACTCGTCCTCCTGGCGCGGCATCACCTCGACCGCCAACTCCTCGTGCGAGAGGTCGGCCCCGGGCAGCTCGAACGTCTCGGCGGCTTCCGCCTCGTCCTCGTCGACCTTCCCCGAGTTCTTGTCGTGCCGACGCGCCTTGAGCTCTTCGATGCTCTCTTCTGACTGGTCTTCCTCGTTCTTGCGAGGTGCGTCGTAATCCGTGGCCATCCTTGTGTGTTCTCTCTCCCCATTTTCCGGCGCCGCTGTGCCAGCGCCCCTCGTCGGCGCGCCGATTGTGCCCGATGCCGGACCGGACCGCATCTCCAGAAACGCCGGATTACATGAACAGAAGGTGACTACTCGCTATTCCCTGGAGCCGCCCTCCTTGCTCACGGGGCGGCGAGAGGTGCGCTCTAGCCCCCGCCACCGACGAAACCGGCCTCGACGACGGCCGCTCGGAAGTCGTCGTACCCTTTCGCGGGGGCACATATCAGCAGCCTCTTGCCCACCGGCGAACGGGCGACCTCGAGGGTGCCACCCGCTTCGGCACAAACCAAGCCGGCGGCGGCGTGGTCCCAGACATGGGGACCTTCCTCGACGTACGCGTCGAGCAGCCCGGAGGCCACAGCGCAGATGTCGAGGGCGCACGAGCCCAGCCGGCGGATGTCACGGATGTGGGGCATGAGCATGCCGAGGTACGCCGCCTCACGGGTGCGCGCCTCCTGCTCGTAGCTGAACCCGGTGCCGACCAGTCGCTCCCCCAGCGGTACGACGGGCCGGGTGGCGATGGCCACCCCGTTGCAGGTAGCGCCTCCCCCACGGCTGGCGGCGTACTCCAGTCCGAGTGCCGGTGCGACCACGACCCCGGCGACAACCTCGCCGTCGACCTCAGCGGCGATGCTGACCGCGAAATGGGGCAACCCGTAGAGGTAGTTCACGGTGCCGTCGATGGGGTCGACGATCCACACGACGCCGCTGGTGCCTCGCAGGTCGTCGCCCTCCTCGCCGAGCATGCCGTCGTCCGGACGGGCACCGAGCAGGCGCTCCTTGACCAGGTGCTCGGACGCCTGGTCGGCCAGGGTGACGATGTCGGTTCCGCTCGACTTGGTCGCCGCGACCTCCACGCCCTCGGCCCTGAGACGGACGATGAGGTCGCCGGCCTCGCGGGCCGTCGCCAGGGCGAGGTCGAGCAGGTCCGAGGGATCCGGGGTGCTCATGCGACTCCGCCCACCGCCGGCCGTTCTCCACGCGGGTTGGGGCAGCAGCCCGCCTCGCAGAGGTCCCAGCAGGGGGGATCCCCGCCGACGGCCGCCCGGGTCACCGGCTCACCGCGTTCGACGGCGGCGCGCTCGACGAGAAGGTCGCGGACCATCGCCACGAACCTCTGGTCGGTGCCCGAGGTCGACACGCGCACGACGTCCAGGCCCAGCCGCTCGGCCGTTGCCACCGCCTCGGTGTCGAGGTCGTAGACGACCTCCATGTGGTCGGAGACAAAGCCGATCGGCACCAGCACGACCGATTGCACGCCGTCACCGGCCAGCTTCTCGAGATGGTCGCCGACGTCGGGCTCGAGCCACGGCACCTGTGGCGGTCCGGACCTCGAGCAGAAGACCAGGTCGTGAGCGTGCCGGCGTCCGGTCATGGTGGCGACCCGGTCGGCCACGTACGCCGCGGCGTTGCGGTGCTGCGCGACGTACGCCCCGCCTCGGGGTCCGCTGCCGGCGTTCATCGACTCGGGGAGGGAGTGCGTGACGAAGACCAACCGGGCCCCCTCACGCCCGGCGAGGCCGTCGACGACACCGTCGACCACGGGCTCCAGGAAGCCGGGGTGGTTGTAATAGGAACGCAACCGGTCGAGCTGCGGCCCTCCCTCGCCGGCGAACGAAGCGGCGTCCGCCAGGTTCTCGCGGTACTGGCGACACGACGAGTAGGAGGAGTAGGCGCTGGTCGTGAAGCAGGCGGCGCGGGAGATCGCGTCGTCCTTCATCTGCGCGACGGCGTCGCGGAGGTAGGGGGCCCAGTTGCGGTTGCCCCAGTAGACGGGGATGCCGATCCCGTGTGCGGCGAGGTCTTCGCGGATCGCGGCCAGGAGAACCCGGTTGATGTCGTTGATCGGCGACCTGCCACCGAACAAGGAGTAGTGCGCGCCGACCTCCTCGAGACGCTCTCGCGGGATGCCCCGGCCGCGGGTCACGTTCTCCAGGAATGGCACGACGTCCTCCGGCTTCTCGGGCCCGCCGAAGGAGACCAGGAGCAATGCGTCGTACGGCGCGACGTCCGAGCCCCCCTGGATGGATGCCATGTCGGTATCGTGCCCTACGCTCCGAGCAGGATGTTCTCCCGCTACCGCACCGTGCTCAGTCGCTCGGCTGCGTGGCGCTTCAGCCTGACCGCGATGATCGCGCGACTGCCGATCTCGATCTCGACCCTGGGCATCGTCCTCCTCGTCACGGGACTGGGTCACTCCTACGGGCTGGCCGGCGCGCTGTCCGCGACGTACACGATCTGCAACGGGCTGTCGTCGGTGGTCCAGGGCCGGCTGATCGACCGGCTCGGCCAGGCGCTGGTGCTGCCGGTGGTGGGTGTGCTGTACGGCGTCGGCCTCGTCGGGCTGGTCACCTCCCTGGAGTCCGGGTGGCCCCAGGCGGTCGCGTTCGGTTCCACGGCGCTGGCCGGTGCGGCGTACCCGCCGATGGGCTCGGTCGTCCGCGCCCGCTGGTCGCACGTGCTGAAGGGGCGGCCCGTGGACGTGCAGACGGCGTACGCGCTGGAGTCGGTGATCGACGAGGTGATCTTCATCATCGGTCCCACCGTCGCGACCGTGCTGGCAACGCAGTGGCACCCGTGGGCCGGTCTGGGGCTGGCCCTCCTGACGGGGCTTCCCGGCACGATCGCGCTCGCCCTCCAACGCTCGACCCAGCCGGTCCCCCACCTCGCCTCACACGGATCCGGACCGCGTCCTGCCATGCCGTGGAGGCCCGTGATCGTGCTCGCGGCCGTGTCGCTGGCCTTGGGATCGATGTTCGCGGCTGCCGAGGTGAGCACGGTCGCCTTCTCTTCCGAACAGCACGCGAAGTCGTACGCCGGGGCCCTTCTCGCCTGCTGGGCCCTGGGCAGCATGCTGTCGGGGCTGATCACCGGCACCTTCCACTGGCGTCGGCCCCCGACGTTCCGGGTCAGGGTCGGGAGCCTGATGTTGGCGCTGGTGATGACGCCGATGTCGTTCGTCGGGTCGATGGTGGGGATGGGCCTCGCCCTCTTCGTCGCCGGCTTCGCCATCGCTCCGACCCTGATCGCCTCGATGTCCGCCGTCGAGGCCGGCGTGCCCACGGCCCGGCTGACCGAGGGCATCGCGATCATCCATACCGGCCTCGCCGCCGGGCTCGCACCGGGGGCTGCGCTGGCCGGCCTGGTGATCGACGCCCGTGGCGCCTCCCCGTCGTACCTCGTCGCGCTGGGCGGTGGAGCGGTGGCCGCCCTCGCCTCCCTCGCCCTGCCCACCTCGTGGACCCGGCACCCGGCCGAAGGTTCGGCTGAGCTCCGCGCGTCCTGACCTCGCCACGATGTTCACCCGCTACCACCGCATCCTGAGCGTGCCGGGTGCCGTGCGGTTCAGCGGCTCGGCGCTCGTCGCTCGGCTCCCGATCGCGATGGACACGATCGGCATCGTGCTGCTGGTGACCGGTGTCGGTCACTCCTACGGACTGGCTGGCGCGCTGTCCGCGGCGTACCTGGTGTCGGCCGCCGTGCTCGCGATCCCCCAGGCGCGGCTCATCGACAGGTTGGGCCAGACGCCGGTGCTCACGACCGCGGCGGTGGTCTTCGCCGTCGCCATGACCTCGTTCATGGTGGTGGTGCAGTCCGGCGGTCCGGTCTGGGCGGCGTACCTGTGCGTGATGGTGGCCGGCGCGGCGTTCCCGCAGGTGGGCTCGTGCGTCCGGGCCCGCTGGTCGCACGTACTCGAGGAGCGGGCCGACGTCGACACGGCGTACGCCTTGGAGTCGGCCATCGACGAGATCGTGTTCATGAGCGGCCCGATCCTCGTCACGGTCCTCGCGACTGCCTGGCATCCGATCGCCGGACTTGGTTCTGCGATCGTGACCGGTACGACCGGCACCCTCTTCTTCGCCGCGCAGCGCTCCACGGCTCCGGTGCCGCATCCGCGTCCGCGCGGCACTCGGCTGGCGCGTATCCCGCTGAGGGCGATGGCTCCGGTGTGCGTCGTCGGGCTCGCATTAGGCGCGCTGTTCGGTGCGGCCGAGGTGAGCACGGTCGCGTTCTCGGTCTCCCGCGACCGGGAGGACCTCGCGGGACTGCTGCTGGCGCTGTGGGCGGCCGGCAGCATGATCGCCGGGGTGATCACCGGGATCGTGCACTGGCGCGTGGGACCGGCGACCCGGCTGCGCTGGGGCGCGCTGGCGATGGCGTTCGCGATGGCGCCGCTGAGCCTCATCGGGTCGATGTGGGTGATGGGCGCCTGGCTGTTCGTGGCTGGCTTCGCGATCGCGCCGACGATGGTGGCGACCCTGTCCCTGGTGGAGCAGACGGTGCCGCACTCGCGGCTCACCGAGGGCATGGCGATCGTCGAGACCGCGCTGGTCGCCGGCGTCGCGCCCGGCGCAGCCCTCGCCGGCCGGATCATCGACAGCCACGGTGCCTCGACGGCCTACCTCGTCTCGCTCGTTTCCGGAGTCGTCGCGGCACTCGTCGCACTCACGCTGCGCGACCCTGACGTGAGCCCTGAGAGGGACCGGGTCGCCCGGCCCGAGGGCGCCTAGGCTCGTCCCGTGCCGTGGCAGAACTGGTCGGGCCTCGAGTCCGCCGACCCGCAGACCGAGGTCTCACCTGCCTCACCCGACCAGGTCGTGGTCGCCGTGGAGGCCGCCCACCGCGACCGGTCGACGGTGAAGATGGTCGGCACCGGCCACAGCTTCACCGGCATCGCCGCGCCCCGGGATGTCATGCTCCGTCCCGACCGTCTGACCGGGATCGTTGCGGTCGACCGGGAGGCGATGACCGTCACGGCGTACGCCGGCACCCCCCTCAGGGTGCTCAACGCCGAGCTGGAGCACCTCGGCCTCTCCCTGCACAACATGGGCGACATCGCCGAGCAGACGGTGGCAGGTGCGGTGTCGACCGGCACGCACGGGACCGGTGGGGTCGCCGCCGGGCTCGCCGCACAGCTGACCGGATTCCAGCTCGTCACCGGTGCCGGGGAGCTCCTCGACGCGTCGCGCGAGGTGAACCCCGACCTCTTCGCGCTCGGCCGGGTGGGTCTCGGAGCGCTCGGGATCCTGACGACGCTGACCTTCGCCGTCGAGCCGCTCTTCGTGCTCGAGGCGCGCGAGGAGCCGATGTCGTGGGATGACGCGCTCGGGTCGTTCGACGAGATGGTGGCCGAGAGCCACCACTGCGACATGTACTGGTTCCCCCACACCGACCGGATGCTCACCAAGCGCAACACCCGGCTCGACGCCGAGCCGTCCGAGGCGCGGCCGGTGCCGCGGGTGCGCGGCTGGGTCGACGACGAGCTGCTCTCGAACACGGTGTTCGGGATGCTCACCGCGGCCGCCAACCACGCGCCGGGCCTCATCCCGCGGATGAACCAGCTCTCCGCCCGGGCCCTGTCGGCCCGCACCTACACCGATGTCGCCCACAAGGTCTTCACCTCGCCGCGGCGGGTGGTCTTCCGCGAGATGGAGTACGCCGTGCCGCGCGAGGCCGGGCTCGAGGCGCTGCGCGAAGTGCGCAAGGTCGTGGACGCCTCGGACTGGAGGATCAGCTTCCCGGTGGAGATCCGGGTGGCGCCCGCCGACGACGTCGCACTGTCGACGGCGTACGACCGGGACTCCTTCTACCTGGCCTTCCACACCCACCACCGATCCGACTGGCACACCCACGCGTCGTACCTCACGGGGATGGAGGCGGTGATGCGCGAGCACGACGGCCGCCCGCACTGGGGCAAGCTCCATACGCGGGCGGCGGCCGACCTGGCGCCGGCGTACCCGCTCTTCGAGGAGTTCCTGGCCCTGCGCGACCGGCTGGACCCCGACCGGCTGTTCACCAACGACTATCTGCGTCGGGTCCTGGGCGACTGATCGGCCGACCTGACCGGTCCTCCCGCGGGGCGCGCCGAGACGGGAACCCTGACGCGGTGCCGCGCTGGCGTAGGCTCGTCGGCACCGGAGCAGGACGGGTAGGAGCGAAGCGGGAGCGACGACGGTCATGGTGCACCTCAGACTCACCGGGGTGAGCGAGGACGGCCGCAAGCTCGTGCTCGTCAGCGACGCCGGGGTGGAGTTCACCGTCGACGTCGACGACCGGCTCCGGGCCGCACTGAGCAGCAAGCGGGGCGGCGACCAGGCACGGCTCGGCCAGTTGGAGACACAGATGCAGTCCACGCTTCGCCCACGTGACATCCAGGCGCGGATCCGGGCCGGGGAGACACCCGAGTCCGTCGCCCAGGTCGCCGGCACGTCCGTCGACAAGGTGATGCCGTACGCCGCGCCGGTCCTGGCCGAACGCGAGCACGTCGCCCAACGGGCCCAACGCGCCTCGATCCGCCGCCCTCTCACCGAGGGCGCGGCCCCGTCGGCGCGCACCCTCGGCGAGGCCATCGGCAGCCACCTCCGCTCCCGCAACGTCGACCCCGACACCGTCTCGTGGGACGCCTGGCGCCGTGAGGACGGTCGTTGGACCCTCACCGGCGCGTACACCACGACCGGCCGCGTCGGCGCCGCCCACTTCTCCTTCGACCCACCGGGCAACTACGTCGTGGCCGACGACGAGGACGCCCACTGGCTGCTCGGAGAGCTGCCTGACGAACCGGCCGCCCCGGCCCGGACCCCCCGCGACGACCTGTCCGATGCCCGCCGGCGCCGGCTGTCCGCCGTACCCCCCGACGAGCTGCCGCTCGGCGACGACGCCATCGAGCTGGTCAGCGAGGACGCCGGTGCGACCGCTTCACTCGGCGCCGAGGCGCCGGTCGAGGCCTATCTCGAGCCCGGTGTCGGCGAGGGCGCCGGAGCCATCGAGGCTTCCGACGAGGCCGACGCCTCGGACGACGATCGGCGTCGCCCCGAGCCGCCGGCCCGCAAGCCGGTCAAGAAGACCCGCGGCCGCGCCTCCGTCCCGAGCTGGGACGAGATCATGTTCGGCGGCGGCGGCGGCGAGGACTGACTCTCCTTCACGGGTCGTCCGCCTG
>JAFMQY010000266.1 GCA_017354415.1 Nocardioides sp. | reverse complement strand
GCCGCCGCGACAGCCCTGACCAGCGCCCAGCCGGCCTCGGCCATGGGTGCCCAGCAGGCGCCCGGTCCGGCAGCGGCCTGGGCTCCCGCCGGCACTGCTCAGATCCACCCGGGCACGATGATGTACACGAGCGGCGCCCAATGCACCGGCAACTTCGTGTTCAGGGACTCGGCCGGCCACACCTACCTCGGGTACGCCGCGCACTGTGCCGGCACCGGCTCGTCAACCGACACCAACGGCTGCAAGACCCGTTCGGTGCGGCTCGGCACTCCGGTCGCCTTCAGCAACGACGGCAACGCCTCGGGTGAGGGAACGGTCGTCGGTCGCGGGAGGCTCGCCTACAGCTCCTGGATCACCGAGCACCGGCTCGGCACGACGAAGGCGAACGTCTGTGCCTACAACGACCTTGCCCTCGTCAGGGTCAACCGTCGCGCCGTGTCCAAGGTGAACCCGAGCGTCCCGTTCTGGGGCGGGCCGACCGGCATCGACACCGACGGAACGGCCGCGGGCGACCGGGTCTGGACCTACGGCAACTCCAGCCTTCGAGCAGGCCTGTCGCCGCTCTCCCCGCACACCGGCATCAGTCTCGGCGACCAGGCCACTGACGGTGGATGGAGCCACCCGCTCTACACGGTCTCGCCAGGCATTCCCGGAGACTCCGGCTCCGGTTTCATGACCCAGGGCGGAAAGGCGGTCGGCGTCCTCTCGACCCTCGGCCTGGCACCGCTGCCGGCGTCGAACAACATCGGCGACCTGGCCCGGGAGCTGGCCTTCGCCCGGCGGCACTCGGGGATCCCCGGGCTGCGGCTGGTCCACGGCACCGAGCCGTTCAACCCGATCCTCTGAGTCTCCGGTCTGCTTGGGGCGGGCGATCCCGGCGCCGCGCGCCCACCAACCGTGACCTCGCCGTGACCAACGTCATTCACGACGGCGGTTACGGTGCATGCCATGACGGCCAGGCGCGCGAGCGTGAGCGCGGTCGCGCTCACCGTCCTCGCGGTGGGCTTGATGCTGCTGCTGATCATGTTCGCCGCGAAGACGGGTCCGCAGCGCATCGTGCACGGGACGCTGAGGGACCCCAACTTCCAGGGGGTCGACCCGTCGTACTCCTTCTCACCGCCGCCGAGCCTGGGACCCGGCCGTGGACACGGCCATGTCCACACGAGCTGGGTGTTCCAGGCCGTCGGCTGGGTGATCAGGGTGGCGGGGCTCTTCGTCCTTGCCGTGCTGCTGTACTTCGGCGTCCGCCGGCTCCGAGACATGGTGCGCTGGCGGCGTCGACCGCCCCCGGTGGAGGACGTGGAGTTCGACGTCCTCGACGACCCCGAGCTCCTCGCTGACGAGATCCGTGCGGACGCCGCGTGGCAGCTTGAGCTGCTGCTCGGCGGGACGCCCCGCAACGCCATCGTCGCGTGCTGGGACCGGTTCGAGGAACAGGCCGAGCACGTCCACGTGGCCCGCAAGCCCTGGGAGACGTCCTCGGAGTTCACGATGCGGCTGCTCGACGCGGTGTCGGCTGACCAGGCTGCGGTGGCTCGGCTGGAGCGGCTGTACCACGAGGCGAGGTTCTCCGCTCACGACATCGACGAGTCACGCCGCGAGAGCGCCCTGGAGGCACTGCACGCGATCCATGTGTCACTGGGAGTCCGGGTGGGTGCGCCGTGACGTCGCTGCTTCGTCGCAACCGCTGGGTCTCGCGGGCCCTGCTCGTGGTGGTGGCGGTGCTGGTCCTGGTCGCGTTCGCCCGGATCGAGCACACCACTCCGCTGCTGCTTCCGATGGTGCTGCTGGTCGGTGCGGTCATCGCCATCGCCGGGCTGGTGGTCGACAGCGGGGGTACCCCGCCGGCGCTCTGGAGGATCGACTCCGAGTACGGCGGGACCACCGCCGGGCAGGACTCGGGTCTCGCCGGCAACGCTCGCCTCCTGGAGAACCATCTGAGCGCCCGGCGGGCCGACCCGCTGCTGCAGCGACGCCTGGCCGGGATGACCGACGACCGACTGGCCCGGATGGGCATGCGGCGCGGCGATCCCGGCGTCGACGCCCTGCTCGGGCCTACGCTCACGGCTGTGCTCGACGGGCCACCACGCACCTTGCAGCTGGAAGAGATCGAGGAGTGCATCCGACGGATCGAGGAGCTTTCCCCATGACTCTGTCGCCGGCCGACCGGATCTCGGTCTCTGACGCCTCGGAGCTGTCTCGCGAGGTGCTCGACGAGGTCGAGAAGGCGGTGGTCGGCAAGCGCCGGCCGTTGACGCTCGTGCTGGCCTGCGTGCTGGCCAAGGGACACGTGCTGCTCGAGGACTTCCCCGGGCTCGGCAAGACACTGGCTGCGCGCAGCCTGGCCCGGGTGCTCGGGCTGGACTTCGCGCGCGTCCAGTTCACGCCCGACCTTCTGCCCGCGGACATCACCGGCTCCTTCCTCTACAACCAGAAGGACGGAAGCTTCGAGTTCCGGCGCGGTCCGCTGTTCACCGGCCTGCTTCTCGCCGACGAGATCAACCGGACGCCCCCCAAGACGCAGTCGGCGCTGCTGGAGGCGATGCAGGAGCACCAGGTCACCGTCGAGGGCGAGACGTTCCCCCTCCACGACCCGTTCCACGTGCTGGCCACCGCCAACCCGATCGAGTACGAAGGCACCTACCCGCTCCCGGAGGCCCAGCTCGACCGGTTCCTGATGCGGGTCAGCTTCGGGTACCCCTCGTCCGACGAGGAGTACGACGTCGTCCAGCGTCGGCTCGCCCGCCAGCAGGAGGAGGTCGACCTCGAGCAGGTCACCGACGCCGCCGGGCTGCGGGGCATGCAGGCGGCCGTCGAGACCGTCACCCTGGACGACACCGTCGCGCGGTACTGCGTCGAGCTGGCCACCGCCACCCGCGACCACAAGGACGTGCTGACCGGCTCCTCGCCCCGAGGCTCGCTCGGGCTCGCGTTGGCCGCCCGCGGCTTCGCGGTGGTCCGGGGGCGCGACTACGTGATCCCGGAGGACGTCAAGGCGGTGGCGCGGGCGGTGCTGTCGCATCGGATCACGGTCAAGCCCGAGCTCTGGATGACCCAGGCCAGCGGCCCTCGCGTCGTGGACGCCGTACTCGCCCAGGTACCGACTCCGCGAGCCCTCGAGCAGTCGTGAGCGACGGCCCCTCCCTCTGGCACACCACGGGCAGCCTGGCCCGCGCGCTGGCCGTCGGCGGCCTGGGCGTCGCGATCGCCCTCACCGTGGGCCGGCCGGCCTTGGTCGTCCTGGTGGGGCCGCTGCTGCTGGCCGGTGCCCTCGCCATGCTCCACAAGCCCACCCGGGAGCCGCGCGTGCACGCCCGCCTGTCCCACGTGCAGCTCCACGAGGGGCAAGGCACCCGCTCTCGCCTGGAGACGTCCGGGACGGACGACGTCGAGTTCGTGACGCGGGTGATGGGCCAGCAGCCGTACGTCGCTCTGCACCCGGCCGCCGGAGCCGTGGTCGGTGGTGTGGACGAGCACCGACCCATCGAGATCTCCCCACGGCGATGGGGTGGCCGACTCGTCGGGACGGAGAAGGTCGCGATGACCGCCCCCTGGGCGGGCTACCGCTGGGGACCCGTCTCGATGCTCGGTCGGGAGATGTACGTGTTGCCGACGGTGACCCGGATGCGCTCCGGCGGCGAGGCGCCACAGCCGATCGGGCTGATCGGCGCGCACCGGTCGCGCCGCGACGGCGACGGGACGGAGTTCTCGTCGATCCGGGCCTTCCACTCCGGCGACCGGCTCCGCCGCATCAACTGGCGGATCTCGCTGCGCCAGGGCACGCTTCACGTCGTATCCACCCGGGCCGAGGAGGACACCGCCGTCCTGCTGATCGTCGACGCCATGGCCGACTTCGGCATCTCCGAGGGCGTCGGGGCGACGGAGAGCAGCCTCGACGTGACGGTCCGGGCCGCAGCGGCGATCGCCGACCAGTACCTCGCGGGGGGCGACCGGGTGTCGCTCCGGGTGCTCAGTCCCGGCGGGGAGTACGCCGGCTACGGCACCGGCACCCGCCACCTGCGGAGGATCCTGGAGCTGCTGGCCAGGATCCGGCCCGGGGTCCCGCGCGACGTCTCCATCGAGCAGATCGACTTCCGCGCCACCGCCGGGACGGTGGTGGTCGTGATCAGCCCGATGCTCTCCGGCGCGCTGGCCAGCGCCACCGTTCGCCTGGTCC
>JAFMQY010000040.1 GCA_017354415.1 Nocardioides sp. | reverse complement strand
CCCGCGTCCGTAGCGCCGTTCACATCTGAGGTCATGCCCACAGGCTTCCTCTCGATGACACTCCGGCAACGGGCTTCTCCACGGTATCTGTGATCAGGCCTGGAGGGGCCAGGACAGTACGGCGTATCCGATTTTCGGGAGAACTTTCGTCGACCGTCAGGGGAGGGTCAGGATCTCCGCGCCGTCGTGGGTGACCAGGATGGTGTGCTCGAACTGCGCGCTACGACGTCCGTCCGCGGTGACGACGGTCCAGTCGTCGTCCCACATCACCCACTCATGCGTGCCCAGGTTGAGCATCGGCTCGATGGTGAACGTCATCCCAGGGCGGATCTCGTCGTCGAAGTGCGGGTCGTCGTAATGAGGGATCACGAGTCCGCTGTGGAACGACGTACCGATGCCGTGACCCGTGAACTCGCGCACCACGCCGTACCCGAACCGCTTGGCGTAGGCCTCGATCACCCGGCCGATCACGTTGATCCGGCGGCCGGGCTTGACTGCCTTGATCGCGCGCGAGAGCGCCTCGCGGGTGCGCTCGACGAGCAGTCGTGACTCCTCGTCGACATCCCCTGCCAGGAAGGTCGCATTGGTGTCGCCGTGGACGCCGTGGATGAATGCGGTGATGTCGATGTTGACGATGTCGCCGTCCTCGAGCAGTCGAGCGTCGGGGATGCCGTGGCAGACCACCTCGTTGACGCTCGTGCACAGCGACTTGGGGAAGCCCTTGTAGCCCAGCGTCGACGGGTAGGCCCCGTGGTCGCAGAGGAACTCGTGGCCGATCCGGTCGAGCTCGTCGGTGGTGACGCCGGGGGCGACCGCCGCGCCGACGACGTCGCGTGCCTCGGCTGCGAGTCGGCAGGCCACGCGCACCCGCTCGATGGTGTCGGCGTCCTTGACCTCGCTTCCGGTGAACGGCACGGGCGCCGGCCGGTCGACGTACTCCGGCCGCGGGATCGACGCCGGGACGCTGCGGCGCGGAGAGATCGCGGCCGGGGCGATGGCGGTTGAGGTCATGGGTCGAGTCTACGGACGGAGGCTCACGTCGCCGTAGTCTGCAGGGCATGGCCACGTACTGGTTCTGCGTCAAGCACCACCGGGTCGAGGAGACCCCGGGTGACGTCTGTCCGCCGATCGACCGGCTCGGTCCGTTTCCCACCGAGGCCGAGGCAGAACGGGCGCTGGAGAAGGCGCGGGAGCGCAACGAGGAGTGGGACAACGACCCGAACTGGAGCGACGAGACCGACTGGACGGGGCTCCCGAAGCGTCGCGACTCCGAGTGACACCCACGAGCTCGCGCCGGCCCTCGCGTCCCACGCCGCCTCCGGCCTCGCGTCGGATCTCCCCGCTGCCGTTCGCGGGGATGATCGGTCTGGTCTGCGTGCTGTTCCTCGACCTGGCCGCCCTTCTGGTCACCGCCTGGTGGGTCGTGCTGCTGTTGGTCGTCGCCTGGCTCGCGTTGTTCGTGGTCGCCTGTGCGTGGTGGAGCCCCCATCCCAGGCGGCTCCCGTGGATCGCGGTAGGCGGGCTGGTGCTCTGGGTGGTGGTGGTGATCGGTGGCAGCTTGATCACCACCGGATGAGAGGTCGCTCGACCGTCTGGATCGGCCCGGGCGTGGTCCGGGCTCCGAACCGGAGTCCTACGTCGCAGGCGCCCGCGCGTCGGCCACACGGCGTGGCCAGGTGGGTTCGAGACACGCGCAGAGTGCCTTCCTCACCCGTCCGTCGGGCTCAGAGCCAGCCGTGGGAGGTGGCGATCTGCACCGCCTCGGAGCGATTGGCTGCGCCGGTCTTGCCGATCGCCGACGAGAGGTGGTTGCGGACGGTGCCGGGGGAGAGGTGGACGCGCTGCGCGATGGTGGCCACGGTCGCCCCGTCGGCCGCAGCCCGGAGCACCTCCGTCTCGCGTTCGGTGAGAGGGGAGTCGCCGACGGCGAGACTGTCCATCGCCAGGGCCGGGTCGACGACGCGCAGGCCCTGGTCCACCCGGCGTACGGCGTCGGCCAACTGCGCCGCGGGGGTGTCCTTGACGACGAACCCGTCCGCCCCGGATTGCATCGCACGGCGCAGGAACCCGGGCCGTCCGAACGTGGTCACGATCAGCACGCGCGTGGCCGGCGCGACCCGGCGTACCTCCGCGGCGGCGCTGATCCCGTCCAGACCCGGCATCTCGACATCTATCAGCGCGACGTCCGGGTGATGTTCCAGCACTGCGGGGACGACCTCGTCCCCAGAGGCGACCTCGGCCACGACCTCGAGATCGGGCTCGAGCCCGAGAAGTGCGGACAGGGCACCACGGACCAGCGCCTGGTCATCCGCGAGCAGGAGCCGGATCATTCGGCGAATCTCATGGGACGACGACCTTCAGCGAGAAGCCGGGGTGCAACGACTGGGTCACGACGGTGCCACCGAGCGCGGCTGCGCGCTCGCGGAGTCCGGTGATGCCGTGGCCGGCTCCGGCCGACCCGGTGCCGCGTCCGTCGTCACGCACCTCGACCTCGTGCGCGCCGAGCCGTACGGTGCAGCGCCGGGCGCCGCTGTGGCGGATCACGTTGGTGATGCCCTCCCGGACCGCCCAGGCGAACAGCTCGCGCAGGTCGGACGGGACGTCGTCGGTGGAGTGCGGGAGGTCGGCCTCGATCTCGGCCGCCGAGAGCGCGGTCCGGGCACGGGCCAGCTCGCCGGGCAGGGTCAGCTCGCGATAGCCGTCGACCGCGCGTCGTACGTCGGCCAGCGCGTCGCGCGAGAGCCGCTCGAGGTCGTCGAGCTCGGCCCGGGCCCGCTCGGTGTCGACGTCGATCAGCCGGTTGGCGAGCTCGGCCTTGACCGTGATCACGGTCAGGGAGTGGCCGAGGATGTCGTGCAGGTCGCGGGCGAACCGGTTGCGCTCGTCCGCCAGGGCGAGCCGCGCGTTCTCCGCGCGGACGGACAACACCTCTGTGTTCCGGTTGATCGCCTGGCTGATTCCCCAGATCGCGAGGGTGGCGACGAGCGTCCCGAAGAGGATGCTCGCGTCGGCGTGCCAGCCGGGCACCCACAGGGTCGCGGCGTACGTCGTGAACGCCACCGCCACCGCCGCTGCCCAGGCCCATCGGGTCTGCAGGCACATCACACAGACGACGGCGACGTAGACGGCGGCCGCGGTGCCCTCCTGGCCGATCGTCACGCACATCACCACGCCGAGGGCGACCATGACCGCCACCACCAGGATGCCCTTCGCCGCCGGCAGCGGCGCCCGGAACGGCGCGAGGGCGCGTCTCCACCGCATCGTCCGGAAGACGCTCAGGTAGATGCCGGCGAAAGCGAGCGTGGCGAGGATCCCGATCCAGGCCTGCGGGTGGTCGCGCATGTCCCACGCCGCGGACAACGGCGAGAACAGGTAGATCAGCCAGATCCCGGCGAAGAACAGACCCCACCGACGCGTCCCGGTCGCGTTCTCCGCGTAGGCGGGGGTGGTGCTCATGCCGGACACGCTAGTCACACGCGCGCCGTGTCCTTGCTCATCCGCCAGGCGGCGCCGGCCACGAAGAGCCCGAACCAGACGACCGCGTTCACCACCGCGAACCACGGGAGCTCGTGGGTGAGCGGCGCCCGGGCGATCTCGGAGACTCCGTACATCGGCGACCAGTAGGCGATGTGCCGGACCGTGTCGCTGTACTGGCTCAGCGGGATGAACACGCCACCGAGGAAGGACAGCAGCGCGAGGCCGGGACCCAGGATCTGCATGGCGTTCTCGCCCGGGACGACGTAGCCGACGAACACTCCGAGCGCCGCGAAGGTCAGCGTGCAGAAGAGGGTGACGATCGCGCTGACGATCCACACGTGCGTGGGCATCTCCGCCTTGCCCATCAGCATGCCGACGATGTTGACCGCGGCGATCGCGAGCGCACCCATGGTCAGAGCCACGATCGCCTTCATCAGGATGTAGGCGACCGGGTTCAGGGGGGTCAGCCGCAGCTGCCGCGACCAGCCCAGAGAGCGCTCGACGGCCACCATGGCGCCACCGGCGGCGGCGGTGAGGGCCGCGCCGTACAGCGCCATCGAGACCAGGATGTACGCCGCCACGTTGCCCGAGCCGGACTTGTCGTCCCAGCCCTGCTGGCCACCGAAGCTGAGCAGCAAGGCGGCGGGCAGGACCAGGGTGAAGATGATGGTCCGGCGGTTGCGGAGCATGCGCCTCAGCTCGATGCCGAGCACGGTCAGGTTGAAGCCGCCGAGCGAGGGGACCCGCCGCTGGGTCGGGTCGATGGTCTGGGTGGTCATCGCGGTGTCCCTTCGATGCTGTCGGTGTAGGTGGCTGCGTCGTCCTGGTCGCCGGTGAGGCTGAGGAAGGCGTCCTCGAGCCCGCGGGCGGTGATCTCGAGGTCATGGGCAGGGGTCTGGGTCAGGAGATGGCGCGCGACCGTGTCGGTGTCCTTGGCGTGCACGTAGACGGCCTCGCCCCGGACGTCGACGCTGTCGACGCCGGGCAGCTCAGCGAGCCCGTAGGTCTCGGCGTCGGGCAACGTGGCACGGACGGTCCGGCCGGCGGCGAGCGCCTTGACCTGGCTGCCGGTCCCGTCCGCCACGATCCGGCCGTGGCTGATCAGCACGATCCGGTCGGCGTACTGATCTGCCTCCTCGAGGTAGTGGGTCGCGAAGAGGACGGTGCGGCCCTGCTCGGCGTCGGCGCGGATCGCGGACCAGAAGGCGCGCCGGCCTTCGACGTCCATGCCGGTGGTCGGCTCGTCGAGGAGCAGCAGGGCCGGGTCGGGCAGGAGCGCCATCGCGAACCGCAGCCGCTGCTGCTCGCCCCCCGAGCATTTGGCGACCTTGCGGTCGGCGATGCTCTCGATCCCGGCCGTGCGGAGCACGTCGTCGACCGGAGCCGTGTGTGCGAACAGGCTGGCGGTGTACGTCACCGTCTCGCGGACCGTCAGGTCCTTGAGCAGGCCGCCGGTCTGCATCACCGCCGAGACCAGACCCCGTGAGATGGCCTGTCGCGGCTGGAGCCCGAGCACCTCGATCGAACCCGTCGTCGGGTGCGACAGGCCGAGCAGCATGTCGATGGTGGTGGTCTTGCCGGCGCCGTTCGGGCCGAGGAAGGCGACGATCTCGCCCTGTTCGAGGGTGAGGTCGATACCGCGTACGGCGTGGACCTCACCGAAGTCCTTGGTGACCCCGGAGATCTGAACTGCGGGCACGAGCCGGGCGTCGCTGCCGGCCGTTCCCGAGAGGCTGGTCTGTGTCATGGCCCCAGCCTGTCGGGTCGCTCGCCCCGTGACCTCACACACGCATCACGACTCGCCCATGATGAATGTCACGTGCCCCAAGAGGGGCCGGTCGAGGAGCGTCGACGCGGATCGGCGCGGAGCGACGAGCCGGGCGACGCGTCTCGAGATCCGTCAGCTTTCCGGACTGATCCCTCAGGATCTTGTCGTGCCCGCCGCCGTTGTCGGTCGTGACGATCAGGTCGCCGGCGCGCTCCTGGTGACGGTCCGGAGCCGCCCTTGCGCAGCAGGCTCGCCTCGGCGGGAGGCGGGTTCGGTCCGGCCGGGGCCTCCCCGCTCGTCGTCGGTGCACGACGTGAGGCTGCCGCCCAGAGCCAGCGGGGTGGCGGCGATCGGGATTCGGCGCATCCTCCGGGGCCGGCCCGGTCCCATGGGGTCGGGTGATGGCTCAGAAGGTGTGCTCGGGGCCGGGGAAGGTGCCCTTCTTGACGTCCTCGTCGTATGCCTTGGCCGCCCGCAGAAGCTCGCCGTGGAGGTCGGCGTACTGCTTGACGAAGGTGGCCATCCGCCCGGTGCGCATGCCGAAGGCGTCGGTCCAGACCAGCACCTGGCCGTCGCACTCGACGCCGGCACCGATGCCGATGGTCGGGATCACCAGTTCCTTGGTCACCTGTGCGGCGACGTCGCCGGGCACCATCTCCATGACCACCGCGAAGGCCCCGGCGTCCTGGACGGCGTGCGCGTCGGCGAGCACCCGCTCGGCCGAGTCGCCCCGTCCCTGCACCCGGTACCCGCCGATGGCGTGCTCGCTCTGCGGAGTGAAGCCGATGTGCGCCATCACCGGGATGCCGCCCTGGGCGAGCCGGGTGATCTGCGGCGTCATCTCGACCCCACCTTCGAGCTTCACGCAGTGGGCGAGGCCCTCCTTCATGAAGCGGACCCCGGTGGCGTAGGCCTGCTCCGGCGAGCCCTGGTAGGAGCCGAAGGGCAGGTCACCGACCACGAGCGCCCGGTGCACCGAGCGACTCACCGCGCGGGTGAGCGGCAGCAGCTCCTCGACCGAGACCGGGACCGTGGTCTCGTAGGCGTAGACGTTGTTCGCGGCGGAGTCGCCGACCAGGAGTACGTCGATGCCGGCCTCGTCGAAGGTCTGGGCGGCGTACTGGTCGTAGGCCGTGAGCATCGAGAACTTCTCGCCGCGCTCTTTCAGCTGCCGGAGATGGTGCGTGCGGACCCGCTTGATCGGGGTCGTGGCCGGCGTGGCGGCCCGGGCCGGTCCGTCGCCGTACGGCGCGGCGACCTCGTCGTGCTGGCTCATCGTCCGAGCTCTCCTCACGTGTCATCGCGGCTCCCTGGTGGAGTCCACGCAACGTCTCCAGGCTAGTGAGCCGCGGCGTCAGTGGGACCTGTGTCGCTGGTCACGGCCGGCCCGCTTCCGTCACGGGTGGTATCTCAGCCGGGGTTCGCCCCTCCTGGAACGACGTCGCGCGGACATCACACCGGGGGGTGATGTGGATGGAGACGAGCGATCTGGTCCTCGAGGGCGGGGGCGTCAAGGGGGCCGGCCTGGCGGGGGCGGTCGGCGAGCTGGGCAGGCGGTACGAGTTCCACCGCGTGGCGGGGACCTCGGCGGGGGCGATCGTCGCCAGCCTGGTCGCGGCCGGCCTCGAGGACCGACTGGAGCGGCTGCTGATCGACACCGACTTCGCGTCGTTCCTCGACACGGGCATGGCGGGCCGGCTGCTTGGGGGGCTGGGCAACGGCCTCGAGGTGCTGCTGCACGAGGGCATGCACCGGGGTCGCGTCCTGCACGACTGGATTGCGCGGACACTCGCGGAGGCCGGGGTGACGACGTGGGGCGACCTGCGACTGCCCGGCTCCAGTCGGCACGACCCGATCGAGCACCGCTACCGGCTCGTGGTCGTGGTCTCCGACATCAGCCGCGGGCGGATGCTGCGGCTGCCGTGGGACTACCAGGAGTTCCTGGGCGAGGACCCCGACCGGCTGCCGGTGGCGGACGCGGTTCGCGCTTCGGCGTCGATCCCCTTCTTCTTCCGGCCTGTGCGGATGACCGTCGACCCGGGCCTCGCAGCCGGGCATCGGCAGATCGTGCTCACCGACGGCGGGATGCTCAGCAACTACCCGATCGGGATCTTCGACGACGAGTGCGACCACCCGACGATCGGCATCAAGCTGTCGCCGCGACGTACCCTCGCCGACGGCAGCTTCCGCGCCACGGGCTCGCCGCTCTCGCTGGCGCAGGCGTTGGTGCACACGATGACGAGCGCACACGACCAGCTGTTCATCGACGAGCCGTCGGTGAGGGCGCGCACGGTCTTCGTCGAGACCGACGGCGTGCACACCACCGACTTCAGGCTGCCCCGCGAGACCAAGCAGCGGCTCTACGACAACGGCGGCCGTGCCGCGAGCTCGTTCCTCTCGACGTGGAGCTTCGCCGAGTGGCGCCGGCTCTATCCTCCCGAGGTCGCGGCCTGAGCCGGACGCTCCAGCTCCTGGAGCAGGCCGCCGAAGGCGATCTCGTCGTCGGCCGTACCCTCGTGAGGAGCGGCGAACCACGCGGCGTACTGGCTGATCTCGTCCAGCCGCCATTCCAGGTCGAACAGCTCGAGCATCGCCGGCTCCGCGCCGACCTCGTGGGGCTCGGCTCCGGCGTCGACAAGTGTGCGCAGGTCGAGCTCCGCCGGGGCGAGCTTGAGTGACTCCCAGTCGACGAGCAGCCGCCCCTCAGGGGTGAGCAGCTGGTTTCCCGAGTCGGACTCGCCGTGAGTCGGAACCCAGGCCCGGTCCCGGGCGATCAGGGCGAGATGGTGGTAACGGGCCGTCCACCGGGCGAGGTCTCCGAGACGCCTGCGGGTCGCCTCCCGGGCCTGCTCGGCGTAAGGGCCCGGTCCCCAGGGGCGCGCGAGGAGGGCCTCGGTCCGCTCCGCGAAGTCGGCTCCCACGAGGGGACGCCACCGCGGGAGTCCCGCCGGGGGAGGCGTCCGGTGCAGGCGGCGCAGCGCCTCGGTGGTCCAGGCCAGGTCGAGCTCGCCTCCCGGCGTGCCGTGCCGCCACGGCGTACAGCTCAGCGCGCCATGGGCGAACCGAAGGGTGAAGGACCCGTCGGCGCCGACGAGCGACGGCAGGACGAACTCCAGTCCGGCCGCATACAGCGCCGATGCCCCCGCGTACGCCGCCTCGAGCTGTTCGGCGGTGCGCTTCGGCTCGAGCAGGTCGAAGGTGACGAAGAGCCGCGGCGACCCATCGGCGTACGCCGTCCAGTGATGCGCGCCGAAGCCGACGGGCAGGTGCTCCACGGCGTCGATCTCGGCGTCCCAGGTACGGCGTACCTCGGCCAGGAGCTTCGCGTCGTCGACCTGGGGCGGAGGCTCACGCACGCCGGATCAGCCGCCGAGCTCGGCCAGGCGCGGCACCACCTTGTCGGCCATCTGCTCGGTCCAGCCGACGGGGTCGTCCTTGTCCGGGCCGACCCAGACCTGGGTGACGCCGAGATCGGCGTACGCCTGCATGGAGGCGAGCCAGCCGTCGACGTCCTGGAGTGGCTGGGTGAACGTGGCCATGATCGTCTTGGCGATCTCGTCGTAGTCACGGCCGACGTCGTCGCAGTGGCCACGGAGCACGTCGAGCTTGTGCGCGATCTCGGCCGGGGTGCCGGCGAAGAGGTTGCACGCGTCGGCGTACTGCGCCACGAGCCGCAGCGTCTTGCGCTCGCCGGCGCCACCGACCACGATGCGCGGGCCGCCCTGCTGAAGGGGCTGGGGCACGAGCCTGAGCTCCTCGAGCCGGTAGTGCACGCCCTCGTAGCTCCCGCCGCCGTTCCAGGCCTTCCGCACGATCTGCAGGGCCTCCTCGAGCCGTTCGAACCGCTCGCGGGTCGAGGGGAACGGCACGCCGAGACCCTGGTGCTCGCGCTCGTACCAGGCGGCTCCGATGCCGAGCATCGCCCGGCCGCCGGAGAGGACGTCGAGGGTGGTGACGATCTTGGCGAGCAGACCCGGATGCCGGTAGGTGACGCCGGAGACCAGCAGCCCGAGCTCGATCCGACTCGTGCGACCGGCCAGGAAGCCGAGGCTGGTGTAGCCCTCGAGCATCGGCTCGGGTGGTCCGCCCAGGCGCTCCATCTGAAAGTAGTGGTCCATCATGGTCAGCGTCGCGAACCCGCCCTGGTCGGCCGCGGTCGCGACCCCTGCGAGGGTGGGTCCGAGAGCCTCCGGGCCGCCGGGCCACGTCAGGTTCGCGCAGTGCACTCCGAGCTTCATGTCTCCAACCTACGCCGGTTCCGGAGACGGCCTCCGTCGTGGCGTGCCCGCCACGGTGATATCGAGACGCTAAGCGGGCGACGTCCTCCACCATGGGTGCGCCGGTTCCCACCGGTGGTTCGGAGACGGTCGCGACCTGCCTGGGCATGGGCGTCGTCGGTCTCCCACCGATGGTTGATGAGACGGTCGCGACCTGCCTGGGCATGGGCGTCGTCGGTCCCCCACCGGTGGTTGAGGAGACGGTCGCGACCTGCCTGGGCATGGGCGTCGTCGGTCCCCCACCGGTGGTTGAGGAGCTCGCTCTGCGAGCGTCTCGAAACCACCTCTATCCACAGACGAACCACACACGACGGCGCGCGCACTTCTCGCGCGGCAGAGTTCATGTCGTGGCATGGGTCTACATCCTGGAATGCTCCGACGGGAGCTACTACGTCGGCAGCACGGTGAACCTCGAGCGGCGGGTCTGGGAACACCAGGAAGGCCTGGGCGCCGAATACACGCGACACCGCCGACCCGTGCGCCTCGCCTGGAGTGCGTCGTACGACCGGATCGACGAGGCGTTCGCCTTCGAAAAGCGCATCCAGGGGTGGTCTCGCAAGAAGCGCAAGGCTCTGATGGATGGGCGATTGGGGGAACTCGGCTGGCTCAGCAGCCGAAGCCACAGTGCGCGGGAACGACGGCGGCGTGAGGGATGACCGCGCTGGTGGTTTCGAGACGCTCGCAGGGCGAGCTGCTCAACCACCGGTTGCCGTGAGCGGTGCCGCGGTGGTGGTTTCGAGACGCTCGCAGGGCGAGCTCCTCAACCACCGGTTGCCGTGAGCGGCGCCGCGGTGGTGGAGGGTCCTATGGATGGTCAAGTCGTTTGAGGTCGTTCTTCAGGGCTCGGTAGATGGTGCGGGCGAGGAGTCGCCTGAGGCAGCGGATGGCTTCGTTCTTGGTTTTGCCTTCGGTGAGTCGGCGGGCGAGGTAGGTCTGGGTTGGTGTGTGGTCCTTGAGTCGGCCGATGACGACCAGGTAGAGGGCCGAATTGGCGTCTCGGTCGCCGCCGGGGTTGAGCCGGTGGCGGGTGGTGGTCTTGCCCGAGGATGCCGGCAGTGGGGCGACCCCGCAGAGCTTGGCGAAGGCCGCTTCGCTGCGCATCCGGTCGATGTTCCCTCCGGCGGTGACCAGGATCTGTGCCGCGGTCTGGGGGCCGACCTGGCGCATGGCGAGCAGCGAAGGGGTGACCGTCTTGGTCAGGTCGGCCAGGTCGCGGTCGGCCTCGGCGATCTCGTCGTTGAGGTGGCTGATGCGTCGCGCCAGGGTCCGCAACGCCTTCTTCGTGGCCTGGACCGGGTCGGCGATCCGGGCCGGGTCCGGGGCGGTAGCCGGCGGCCCGGCCGACCCGCTGCGGGCCGGTCAGGCCGATCAGCTCGTCATGGATGCCGAGCGGGGCGGTGGTGACCAGGTCGCGCAACTGACCGTAGGCCCGGGTGCGGTCCTTGACCGCCCCGTCCCGGGCCACCTTGAGCATCCGGATCGCCTCGACGACCCCGGTAGTGAGCTTCGGGAACCCCGCAGCAGAACCGGTGGCGGCCTGCCGGGCAGCCGAGTAGGCGTCCAGCGCATCGGACTTGCCCTCCCGCACCCGGGTCGCCTTCTCGGGCTGCCGGACCTCGAGGACCTCGACCCCGGCCGCGAGCAGGCTCCGTGTCAACCCGGCCCCATAGGCACCGGTCGACTCCACCCCGACCCGGCCGATCAGCCCGAAGGAATCCATCCAGTCCAGGGGTTCCCGGTAACCGCACTCGGTGGCGGGGAAGGTCTGGTCAGCGATCGGCTGCAGGCGCTGGTCGAGGACCGCGGCGTGAAATCAGCTGGTGAGTGTCGACCCCGCCGGTGACCACCCGGGTCGCTTGAGTTGTGCTCGAATAAACAGCCATGCTGATCGGTGTCTCCTTCAACCTCGAATCGGATGAGAGATGACCCGCCAGGTCGGGCGGACATAACAGTGAAGAGGCTTCACAGACCACGGTCCTATGAGGTCACACCCGCCCGGCCTGGTCCTCCCCGGCCACGCGGCCCGAGACCACCGAGCAGACACGCCCACAACAAGACAACCAACGGCGTCAGTTTCGAGATAGGTCACACCCCGCGGCCCCAGACCAGTCTCATCCTCACTGTTTCGAGACGCTCGCAGGGCGAGCTCCTCAACCACCGGTTGCCGTGAGCGGCGCCGCGGTGGTGGTTTCGAGACGCTCGCAGGGCGAGCTCCTCAACCACCGGTTGCCGGGGTGGCTCCTTCACCACCGGTTGCTGGGGCGGTTCCTCAACCACCGGTTGGCGGGGCCTGTTCAGCGGCAGACGGGGTGTCCGGGGGCGGGGGCCCTGGTGGTGGCGTGAGAACCCGTGCGGCGCGACGGGCGACCGCTGCCCGTGCCGCGAGCTCGTCGTCGAGGAAAACGACGTTGTACTGGTTCCCTCGTTGGATGTCCCGGATCGCCGGCACCTTGCCGAGGTCGCGGAAGAAGCCAGCGACATCGGTGTCGAGCCACTGTCCCGTCCACGTCTCGACGCGCTCGACCTCGATGTAGACGGCGTCGGCGCGGGCCAGGACGTCGTGGCCGCCGGAGAGCACGACGTCCGAGGCGCCTTCGACATCGATCCAGGCGACCAGCCGGTCGTCTTCAGTCAGGTCCACGAAGTCGTCCACTCGCACCGCTTCGACCGCCGCGGCCTCGTAACCGTCGGCGTTCCGGTGGAACCCGAGGCTCGCCATCCGAATGGTGTCCCGGTTTCGCGGCCTGCCCCGTACGGACGTCGGGATGTGGAGGGTCACCTGACCGTTCGTCGCGGCTGCAGCCAGGTGGTAGTACTCGACGCCGAGCTCGCCCAGGCGCTCGCGGTGCACGCCGTACACGTACGGGTTCGCCTCCAGTGCGATGCACCTCGCATCAGGGAAGGTGGTCTTCGCCCACTGGGAGAACGTGCCCCCATGGGCGCCGAGCTCGAGGCAGACCGTCGGCCCGATCCTCTGGCACATCTCCCGGAAGAACCACACCACCCGGCGGTCGATGGCCTCTCGTGGCCTTCCGGTGTTGCGCGCCTGGGCGGCCATGTACGCCGCCCAGAAGCGGTACCAGCCGCCCCGAGGCGACGTTCCGAGATCGTGGACCATGGCGGCACCCTAACCGGGAGCCCCCGGATCCTAGACTGATCACGTGGACTTCTACTCGGCGTACGCCCAGGGGTTCGCCCGCGTTGCCGCCTGCACCATGCCGGTCGCCATCGCCGACCCGGCGGCGAATGCCCGGACGATCGTCGACCAGGCCCATGAGTGCCACGACGAGGGTGTCGCCGTGGCGGTGTTCCCTGAGCTCTGCGTGAGTGGCTACTCCATCGAGGACCTGCTGCTGCAGGACACGCTGCTCAAGGCCGTGCACGAGGCGATCGCGAGCATCGTCGACGCCTCGGCCGAGCTGCTCCCGGTGATCGTGCTGGGTGCGCCCCTCAGGCACGGCACCCGGCTCCTGAACTGCGCGGTCGTGGTCAAGGGCGGACGGGTGCTGGGCGTGGCACCGAAGTCCTACCTGCCGAACTACGGGGAGTTCTACGAGCGTCGGCACTTCGCGCCAGGCGACGACCTCCGAGGTACGACGATCCGGGTGGCCGGCGTCGAAGTCCCGCTGGGGCCCGACCTGATCTTCACCGCCACCGACCTGCCCGACTTCCGCCTCCACGTGGAGATCTGCGAGGACATGTGGGTGCCGGTCCCGCCGAGCGCGGAGGCGGCGCTCGCCGGGGCGACCGTGCTGGCGAACCTCTCGGGCAGCCCGATCACCGTCGCTCGAGCGGAGGACCGGCGGCTGCTCGTGCGCAGTGCCAGCTTCCGCAACAACGCGGCGTACGTGTTCGCGGCAGCGGGCCAGGGGGAGTCGACCACCGACCTGAGCTGGGACGGCCAGACCATGGTCTACGAGTGCGGGGACCTGTTGGGGGAGAGCGAACGGTTTCCTACGGGTCCGAGGCGGACGGTGGTCGACGTCGATCTCGACCGCATTCGCCAGGAACGGCTCCGCCAGGGCACGTTCGACGACAACCGGCGGACGCTGGCGATCGACTCGAGCGCCATCCGCGAGGTCGACTTCGAGCTCACGCCGCCGACCGGCGACATCGGCCTGCGCCGCAGGCTCGACCGTTTCCCGTTCGTCCCTGACGACCCTGATCGGCTCGCGCTGGACTGCTACGAGGCCTACCACATCCAGGTCGCGGGGCTCATACAACGTCTGCAGGCGATCGGTCAGGCCAAGGCGGTCATCGGCATCAGCGGCGGCCTCGACTCGACCCACGCACTGATCGTCGCGGCACGCGCCATGGACGCGCTGGGCCGGCCGCGAAGCGATGTGCTCGCCTTCACCATGCCCGGCTTCGCGACCGGTGAGTCGACGAAGTCGCTGGCGACCCGGCTTGCCGCCTCCTTGGGGGTGACCTTCGAGGAGATCGACATCAAGCCGGCCGCCGAGCAGATGCTCAAGGATCTCGACCACCCGGCTGCCGGTGGCGAGCCGGCGTACGACGTGACGTTCGAGAACGTCCAGGCAGGCCTGCGCTACGACTACCTCTTCCGGCTGGCGAACCAACGCGGCGGGATCGTCGTCGGCACCGGCGACCTGAGCGAGCTCGCCCTCGGCTGGTGCACGTACGGCGTGGGCGACCAGATGTCGCACTACGGCGTGAACGCGGGGGTCCCGAAGACCCTGATCCAGCACCTGATCCGCTGGGTGATCGACAGCGAGCAACTCGATGCGGCCGCCAACGAGGTGCTCACCGCGATCCTCGACCAGGAGATCACACCCGAGCTGATCCCGACCGTCGAGGGGCAGAAGGCGCAGGCCACCGAGGACACCGTCGGGCCGTATGCGTTGCAGGACTTCACGCTGTACCACGTGCTCCGGCGCGGTTTCCGGCCCACCAAGATCGCCTTCCTGGCCTGGCACGCCTGGCACGACGCGGACGCGGGGGAGTGGCCGCCCGGGTTCCGGGCGGAGCGCCGGACGGCGTACGACCTGGCGACGATCCGTCGCTGGCTCGAGGTCTTCTGCCGCCGGTTCTTCGCCAACCAGTTCAAGCGCAGCGCTCTGCCGAACGGGCCGAAGGTCAGCGCCGGCGGCACGATGAGCCCGCGCGGCGACTGGCGGATGCCCAGTGACGTCGCGGCCACGACATGGCTCGCCGACCTGGAGAACGTGCCCGTCGCCTAGCCCCCGCGACGTAGGTCTCAGCCGTTCGGATGACATTTCGGTGTCGATCGGCTCCGGCTGCAACCTTTCCCGGAGTCGGACAGTCGAAGGGCCGTTGGCAGCGCCGGGGGGCGCTGTCGGGAGCCTCAGGAGACAGACATGACACGAGTACGACGGGGGCGGGGACTCGCGGCCATCCTCGCGACGATCGCGGCGGTGACGCTGGCGACCACCGCCCAGAACGACGCCCACGCCGCAACAGGGTCGGCCGGGGCAGCAGCCCACAAGCCGGCGAGGACGACGCTGCACATCCACGTGACCGGCTGCGACCGCTGTTCGGTCCAGCTACAACAGGCCGTCAACGGACGGCCGGGCGTCTGGCAGACGGGCAAGCAGAGGATCGGCAGCGACCACGAGGCGACGTTCCGCGTGCGCAGCCGCCACACGGACGGGATGTCCTTCGCCTTCCGGGCCCCGTGGGCACGCAACTTCTACGCCGTGCCGAATGCCGTCACCCAGTACGCCGGCCACTCGATCGACTCCACGATCGGCCGCAAGGTCGCGCATCACGCCCGGCGCGCCGAGGGGTGCTGGGCCGGAACGAGGCTGGGCAGCGTGAGGCTCGACTTCCACGTCACACCGGTCCACGCAGCCGGGCAACCGGGCGAGCCGATCACGGCACCTCTGGTCTACGCCACGCACACGATGTCGAGCTGGCGGCCGATGGTGAAGACGTTCCACGGCACCATCGCCAACCAGGATGCGTTCTACTGCTCACGGCCGAAGACCACGAAGATGACCTTCCGGGCGCCTGGCTGCAACGGCTGCGAGGTCCAGGTGATGGACGGGGCATTCCGGCCCGAGAACGTCTGGGTCGGCCGGAACCGGACCGTGAGGAACGGCGCCGTGACGTTCCGCGTTCCGCGGCCGCTGACGCGTGGGTTGAGCATGACGGTGCAGGCGCCCTGGGAGGGAGACACCGGCTACACGACGGTGGTGGCCTTCCGCTACCCCGGCCATGATGTCGGCGACGCGGTGAGCTTCGCCGACGCCAGGTCGCACAAGCGCGGCTTCGCCTGCTGGGGCGGGACCAGCCACACCGATCTGACGATCCCGCTCACGGTCCGCAAGGTCATGGTGCGGGGCACCTTCGGCCGGACGGCCGGGACCATCGCGTACGCCAACACGACCCAGTCGTGGCTGAGGCCGGTACTCCCGGGTCGCAAGGGCGTGATCGGAGCACAGGACCTGATCGCCTGCCAGAGGTAGCCGAGCCCGCGAGGTCTGCGACCAGCGCACGAGGTTGAGGAGGGCCGCCCCCGCCGAGCATCGGTGCGGCCCTCATCGGCGTCACGATCGCGGTGCGAAGGGGCCGAAGACGCGGATCTGGAGCATCAGCGCGAAGCGCTGGTCCGGGTCGCCCAGGTCGATGCCGCCCACCTTGGCGGCCCGACGAAGCCGGTAGCGGAAGGTGTTCGGGTGGACGAAGAGCGCCTCTGAGGCAGCCGTGACATCCCCGAACGCGTCCAGCCAGGCCACCAGGGTCTCCACCAGGTTCACCTTGTGCTGACGGTCGTAGTCCAACAGTCGGGCCAGTGCGCCTGTCGGCCCGTCACCGCGGCTGGCGGCCGCGTCGCCGGCCTCGAGCAGCAGCGAGTCGACCTGGATGTCCTCGAGCCGTGCGACCCGCCGGTCACCGCGACGTTCGCGCAACACTCGCAGCACCCGGTCGATGCATTCCCGCGAGTGCGCCAGCTCGGCGAACTCTGCGGCCACGGGCCCGACCGCCACCACCGGCCGCATCCGCGCTCCGACGCGGTCGAGGAAGTCCCAAGCGATGCGAACGGCACGTTCCTCACCGTCCGACTGCGAACCCGACAGCGGCACCAACCCGTAGCTCACTCCGCCGACCAGCGCCGCGGCGGAACGCGGGTGGACCGCGCTGAGGTGCATCGCGAAGGCGTCGCTCAGGCGCTGTCGCTCATGCGCATGGTCGGCATCCGTCGAGACGTCGGCCATGCCCACCCCGAGGACCATGAGCGGCGCATCGCCGAGCCCGAGCCGTTCCAGTGCCTGCCGCGAGCCGGCGCCACCTACCAGCGCGGACCCGAGCAGGTCCGCCCGGATCCTGCGCTGCACGTCGGCCCCCGCCCGGACCCTGAGGAGGTGGAGGGCGACGAGCTTGGCCGCCTCCTGGAAGGCATGAGCTCGTTCGACGCTCAGCGGACCCGGCACCGCGGCCCAGATCGAGCCAAGCACCTCGTCTCCGGCCCGTACGGCGATCGCCACCCTCGGCTTGGAGAACCCGTCCCTCTCGTCGGGGACGGGGCTGACGAAGACCGGCTGGTCGCTGCGGTGCAGCTCCCGGAACACGCCGCGCTCGTTGAGGATGCGCGCGTACCGCTGCGGCACCTGACGTCCCAGGATCGTCTCCACGCGGGAGGCGTCCGCCTCGTCCTGTCGGCCGGAGAACGCGAGCACTCGGGAGTTCCGGTCCTCGATCGTGATCGGGGCGTCGAGGAGGGACGCGATCGCGTTCGCCACCGCGAACAGGTCGCCGGAGGGCAACCCGCCCAGAGACTCCTCCTCGGTGACCCCGACGTCACCCTCGGACAGCAGCGACCTGAGCATCGCTGCCAGGTGGACCCAAGGCGCTCCCCGGCTGAGCCCGAGGAGGGCGACATTTCCCGCATCCGCGGCCGCCCGCACCTCGTCGGTGAGCTGTACCGGAGCGCGGACGACGAGGGCCGCGGCCCCCGCCGGGCCGATGCTGCGGAGCACCTCCGCCACCACGGCCGGCGCGGTGATGCCGATGCCCAGGACGAGTGCGTGGGGTGGCAGGACGGGTGCGTCGGCCGGGTCGTGGATGACCACACCGCCGATCTCGTCGTTGCGACCGGCGTCCCCGTGCACGAGGTCGAGCAGGGTCGCCCCGAGGTCGTCGAGGACGCGGCCGAGGCTGGTTCGGGGGCGCGGTGTCTGCACCGTGGTCATCGTGGGGCACTCTCGGACGGCTGGCGGCCACCAGCGTACGTGGGGCGCCACGGCCGAGCACGGCCGGTTGGTCGCACCCTCGTCTCAGAGAGCCAGCCACTCGGTCGACAGGGTCACCGCGGCGAGCTCGTCGGCCAACGGTACGACGCCGAGACCGGGACCGGCCGGCACAGCGAGGTGTCCCTCGTCCAGGACGAACGGGTCGGTGATGTCGGTGCGGTAGTACCTCGCCGACCCCGAGGTGTCGCCGGGCAGGGTGAAGCCGGGCAATGCCGCCAGGGCGACGTTCGCGGCCCGACCGAGCCCGGTCTCCAGCATGCCGCCGCACCACACGGGGATCCCGTGGGCGGTGCACACGTCGTGGATACGTCGTGCCTCGAGGTAGCCGCCGACGCGTCCCGGCTTGATGTTGACGACGGCGCAGGCACCGAGGCGAATTGCCGCCGCAGCCGAGCGCGCGGACACGATCGACTCGTCGAGGCACACCGGCGTCCGGATGTGTCGGGCGAGATCTGCGTGTCCCAGGACGTCCTCCTCGTCCAACGGCTGCTCGATCAGGAGCAGGTCGAACGGGTCCAGCCTGGCCAGGTGCCGCGCGTCGGCCAGCGTGTACGCCGTGTTCGCGTCCACCTGGAGCAGCACCTCGTCGCCGAACCGCTCGCGCACTGCGCGCACGGGCTCCACGTCCCACCCTGGCTCGATCTTCAGCTTGATGCGGACGTAGCCCTCGTCGAGGTAGCCCTCCACCGCGTCGAGCAGCGCCGGGACGGTGTCCATGATCCCGACGGACACCCCGCACGGCACCCGGTCGTGCACCGCGCCGAGCTCGCGTGCGAAGGAGCGACCCTCGGCCCGCAGCTCGGCGTCGAGCACGGCCATCTCGAGTGCCGCCTTGGCCATCCGGTGGCCCCGGAACGGCTCCAGGACCTCGGCCACTGCATGCGCGTCGATCGGGCCGGCGGTGACAAGCGCGGGCACCAGGAACGTGCGCAGGACGTCGGCCGCGGCGCCGAGGTACTCCGAGGAGTACAGCGGCTCCGTCATCGCGACGCACTCACCCCAGCCCTCCGCCTCGTCGGTGACCACGCGCAGGAGCAGCACCTCACGTCGGGTCTGGGTGCCGAACGAGGTACGGAACGGCGCCACCAGCGGCATCCCGACCCGGCGCAGCTCGACTCCGGTCAGCTTCACGATTCTCTCCTCACGACGTACCAGCCCTCCTTGTCGAACCCCGTGATCTGGGCCCCGTCCGCCACGAGCGCTCCCAGCGAGTCGCGCAACGCGACGCGCCACCGCTGGGCGAGCGCGGGGTCGGTCATGCGCAGCCCCTCGATGTCGCGGGGGACGGCGACCAGACTGACGCGTCCGTCGAGCCGACCCGGCAGGGGCGCGCCGTGGCGGTCGATCCCCAGAGCAATCACGGCACCGCCGGCCCGCTGCAGATCCGCGGACGCCGGGTTGCTCATCCCCGAGCAGGCCGCGATGACCTGCGGGTCATGGAGCCGCCAGCGGACGAGGAGCCGGTCGGAGTCGCCGCCCGCGTTGATCGTGTCGCCCATCGGGCCGTAGAAGTCCGGCAGATACTCGACCGGCCGACCGGCGAGCTTGACCACATTGAAGTACGCGTTACGGCTCACCAGGGGGTCGAAGGTCCAGGCGATCTCAGACACTCCGCGGAGCAGCGCCCACGCCCGCTGATGCAGCTTCAGCGCGAACCCGACGTGACGGCCGGTGAGATCGCCGGCGACACCGGCGATGTGGCTGTGCAGCGCATCCTCGGCGGGAGCGTGGAAGAACCCCACACAGGCCCCCACCAGCCGTTCGCCCACGAAGGCACCACTCACGTAGTTCCCGGCCTTGGTGAACGCGCGGAGCAGCTCGATGGTCATCGGGGGGTTGTCAGACCTACCCCAGATGCCGGAGTACAGCTCGACCACGTCGGCGAGGTCGGGGAGGTACACCAGCTCGCGCACCGAGACACCGGCCGCCAGCGCGGCAGCGTCCGCTGCCTGGACCGCCGCGTCCAGATCGTCGTCGACGCTCGTCGGTCTCGCGAGGCCGCTCCTACGGCCGCCCACGGGGCCGAAGTCCTGCGGAATCGTCATGTTCGGGGTCCTCCCGTGGCGAGCAGATCGGCGACCAACGCGCCGAGGAGGCGAGTCCGGCCGGAAAGCTCGTCGACGAGCACGTGCTCGTCGGCCGCATGCGCCCCGCCACCGACCGCGCCGAGACCGTCGAGCGTGGGGGTGCCCACCCCGGCGGTGAAGTTGCCGTCGGAGGCACCGCCCACGGCGCTGCCCGTGAGCTCCGACAGGCCGAGCCGTACGGCGAGATCCTGGGCCCGCTGCATCAGGAACGCCGATGAGGCGCCGTCCAACGGCGGCCGGTTCGGCCCCCCGGTCACCTCGAGGACGGCGCCGGCCAGCACTGGCCGAAGCGAGCGCATCGCGGCGTCCACGCGGGCCTGCTCCTCCGGGGTGCGGACCCGGACATCGACCGAGAAGTGGCCCTCGGACGGGACGGTGTTCGTGGTGGTGCCGGCCGACGCGACAGTCGGAGTCACGGAGGTCCCGGCTTCCCGCGAGCCGAGGGCCGCCACCACCAGCGCCTGGTGGGCCAGCTCGATGGTGGCGTTGACGCCCTGCTCCGGCTCGAGCCCCGCATGGGCGGCGCGGCCGCACACGCGGACGTCGTACACGGAGACGCCCTTGCGCTCGGTCTTCAGCGCCCCGCCGTCGGCCGAGGCCTCGAGGACCAGGGCCGCCTCAGCGATCCGGGCCTCGTCCTCGATCAGCTCCCGGGAGCTCGGCGAGCCGACCTCCTCGTCACCGGTGACCAGGACCGTCACGCCCCCGCGGATCTCCAGGTCCGCCAGGGCGTGGAACATCATGGCCACGCCGGCCTTCATGTCGAAACAGCCGGGACCACGGAGCACGCCGTCCTCGACGGTGCACGGGATGGCCGCCAGCGTCCCGATCGGCCAGACGGTGTCGTGGTGCCCGACGAGGAGCACGCGGGACGGGCCCGGGCCGAGCCGCCAGCGCAGGTGGGTTCGTCCGTCGAGCACGATGCGCTCGGGCTCGACCCCGAGCCTGCGGACCCCGACACGCTGGACCGTGTCGGCGCTGCGGGCGACGGCGGCGAGGTCGCCCGAGGGCGACTCGCACTCGACCAGCTCGCGGACGTCCCCCAGCAGCTCACGGAGGTCCATCAGTCCACCCGCGGTGTCGCTCGCGCACCGAAGTGCACGTAGCGCTCACCGGACGGCAGCTCGTAGAACGTCACCGGGGCCCAGGTGTCCGCCTCGGGGGGCTTGACCGCGAACAGCGCCCGGCCGACCGGAACCATCGGGTACTCCTCCACCGGGTCCGGCACCATCTCGGCCAGCGGGCCGAGCACGGTGGTGCGCAGGGTCGGACCCTCGGCCAGCACCTCCATGCGCACCGACTCGCGCGCGTAGGTGCCGACGTACGGCGTGATGTCGACCTGGACCGGCTGCGCGGGCGGAGTGAGCGGCTGAGGCATCTCCACGTCGGCCAGGGTCGCGAAGAGCTCGCGGTACAGGTCCTGGTAGAGATCGCGGGTGTTGCCGCCATTGGTCAGCAGCGCGACCGCAAGGCCCTGCTCGGGCAGGATCCGGAGGAACGCCGCCTGGCCCAGCGTGTTGCCGTCGTGCCCGACCAACCGCCGGTCGTCCCATCCGAAGCGGATCCAGCCCAGACCCCAGGAGTCGCCGAGGATGTACTTGTCGGGGACGTTCGCCTCGTGCTCGGTCATCGCCGCGGTCGAGGCCTCGGACAGCACCTGGGTGCCGTCGGGCGCGACGCCGCCCGCCAGGTGCAGGCGCGCGAAGCCGAGAAGGTCCGCGACGGGCGCGGTGATCAGGCCGGCCGGTCCGACCGAGCGCGGCAGCACCCACACGGGACTCGTCACCTGCTCACCGTGGTCGTCGATGTGGCCGACCGCGGCGGGGTGCAGGATCGCCTCCTCCGGCAGCGTCACGGTCGCGGCAAGGCCGAGCGGCGTGAACAGCCGCTCCCGCATCGCCTGGTCCCAAGTCAAGCCGGTGAGCTTCTCGATGACCCGGCCCAGCACGGAGTACCCGGAGTTGCAGTAGGACCAGGTGGCCCCCAGCGGGTGGTTCTGCGCCGCCTCGGCCAGCAGGTCGACGTACTTCTCCAGGCAGTCGTCACCGCGGCCGGTGTCGGTGAACACGTCACCGTCGATCCCGCTGGTGTGGGTGAGGAGGTGACGCACCGTCACCTTCTTGGTGACGTCGGGGTCGGAGAGCCGCAGCTCGGGGAGCACCTCGATGACGGGGCTGTCGAGCCCGACGAGCCCCTCGTCGACCAGTTGCATCACGACCGTGGCCGTCCACACCTTGCTGATCGACCCGATCTGGAACACGGCCTCGGGCGTGACCGGGGTCCCCGTCTTCTTGCTCAGCACGCCGTACGTCGCGGTGACCAGCTCGTCCTCGCCGTCGGGGGAGAGCCGCAGGATGCCGAGCTGGGCGCCGGGCACGTGGTGGCGCTCGGCCACCTTCGCGAGGCGCCGCTCCCAGTGCGCGACGTCGATCCGGGGGCGGCCACCGCGCACGGCGTACTGCTCCACCCAGTCGACGACCCGGCGGTTGTAGTCCATCCGCTGCGACGGTGTGCCGAGCAGGATGAACACGTGGGAGGCGTCCGGGTACAGGACGAGCTCGGTCGGGACGCCGCGCTGACGCAGCGACGTGTGCCACTGCTGGGCCTGGGAGACCGGGCAGGTGAGGTCGTCCCGGCCGTGCAGGATCAGGCTGGGTGTCGTGACCGCGTCGACGTGACTCAGCGGCGACATGAGGGCGTAGCGCTGGGGCTCCTGCCACGGTGTGCCCGCGAGCTCGTAGGCGGCCATGGCGATGCCGTCCGCGCACGTGCCGTACATGCTGACCAGATCGCTGACGATCCCGCCGGCGACGCCGGCCTTGAACCGGTCGTCGTGACCGGTCAGCCAGCAGGTCATGAAGCCGCCGTAGCTGTAGCCGGTGACCGCCAGTCGCGACGGGTCTGCCAGTCCCTCGGCGACGAGGGTGTCGATGGGCTCGAGGAAGTCGGCTGCATCTGCAGCCCCCCACGCCCCCTGAACGGCGTCGAAGAACGCCTCGCCGTAGCCGTCGCTGCCGCGCGGGTTGACCAACAGAACGGTCCACCCGCGGGCGACGAGCTCCTGGTGGTACAGGTGCATCTCATCGGCGGCACCGTTCCAGGCGTTGTGGGGACCGCCGTGGACGTCGAGCAGCAGAGGACGGGGCCCTTCCCGGTCCGGGTCGCGGACCAGCCAGGCCTGGATCTCGGTGCCGTCGGAGATCGTGAAGGTTCGCTCCTCGCGGGCGAACACGTCGACGTCGGAGAGGTCCCTGCCGTGGTCGGTCAGCACCGACTCGCGGCCGGACGCGAGGTCGACGGCCACCAGCTCGCCGTACGACGTCGCGGTGGCCAGGGCGACGACCGCGGTGTCACCGACGACCGAGAGGCCGGAGACGACCCGGTCGGCGCCGGCCAGGACCGGAGCCGCCTCCTCGCCCAGTGCCCAGAGGTGGGTGCAGCCTCGGTCGCGCAGGCAGAAGAGCAGCCGGCCGTCGGCCGCCTCCTGCGGGGGGCCGCCGGGGTACGCCGGAGCCCCGGCCATCACGTTGCGGTCGAGGCCGGCGGTCAGGCTGACGGGCCGACCGCCGGCCAGCGG
>JAFMQY010000143.1 GCA_017354415.1 Nocardioides sp. | reverse complement strand
CAGCAGCAGGACGCAGTCGCGCGCCGTGGTCCGGGTGCCCCGCGCCGGATCGAGGGCGGCCGTCGCGGCCAGCCGCGTCCTGATCTCGTCCGCCGACGCGTCGCCCGGAGCAGGGGGCTCGTACGACGCCAGCGCGGCGTAGTCGTGGAAGCCCGCCTCCCGCGCCATCGCGTCCAGCATGGCCATCAGGTCCGAGGTCATCCGGTCTGCTCGAGACCGAGGTCTCGCGCGAGCTGGTTGACGGCGTCCAGACCCACGGCCGAGACGAGCGCGTCCGTGGCGGGGTTGTCGCTGATGGTGAGCATCAGGGGCACCAGGTCGCGCAGCGACAGGTCGACGTCGTCAGCGAGCAACGAGAGCCCGACCGGGCCGGGTGTCCGGCCCGCCGCTGCGACCCGCACCCGGCTCGTCGGGTCGAGGGCACCGGCCCTCATCGCGTTCAGGGCAGCCTGGGCCACGAGCACCTTGATCACCGACGCCGGCGTGACGGGTTCATCGGCCCCGATCTCGAGACCAGGGTCACCGGTGAGTGGCACGGCGCAGAACGTCGCCTCGCACCCGGCCTCCTCGAACAGCGACCGCAGGTGAGCCTCGGGGTCCATCAGCCTCCTTCAGAAGGGCGGCCAGGGGATGGCGCGCCAGCCCTGGCCGGGCTCGGGCAGGGTGCCGACCCGCAGGAGCCGCTTGATCCGCCGGCGGGTCGCCTCCACCTCGTGCGGCGTGAGCAGCCCGAGCAGCCGCTCCCCGAGGTCGTCCTCGAGCAGGTCGCCGAGACGCTCGAGGGCGGCCCGGTCCCCGTCGGTCAACAGCTCTCCCGACCAGCCCCAGAGCACGGTGCGCAGCTTGTGCTCGACGTGGAAGGTGAGACCGTGGTCGACGCCGTACCGGTGTCCGTCGGTCATCGCCAGCACGTGCCCGCCCTTGCGGTCGGCGTTGTTGATCACTGCGTCGAAGACCGCCATCCGGCGCAGCTCCGCGGTGTCCTCGTGCACGAGCGACACCGCTTGGTCGCGGTCGTCGAGCCCCTCGAAGACGTAGAGGTACCCCTCCGGCACATCGGCGTCCTCGACCAGGGTGACCGCCTCCTGCACGGGGTCGGGCTCCATCCACAGCTGCACCATCCCCGGGCCGTGCGGACCGTCACGCTGGAAGGTGAGCGGGACCAGATCCCAGCCCAGCGCCTCGGACACGACGTACGCCGCCTCCTCGCGCGCCGCGAGCGTGCCGTCGGGGAAGTCCCACAGCGGCCGCTCACCCGCCACCGGCTTGTAGATCACCCGGTGCCCGCGGACCTCGCCGACGAACGTCGCGTTGGACGCGGGCATCACCCGTCCATGGAGGGTCAGCTCCCCGACGAGGAGCTCCTGCTCGAGCACCACGGACGGCTCACGCGGTGTTGCGCCGGAGGAAGCCGTTGGCCCGGACGCACAGGTGTCCCTCCGGGTCGATCGGGTTGCCGCAGAAGGGGCAGTCCGGCCGACCCGCGTCGATCACCAGGCCGGCCCGCTTGACGAAGGCGCGTGCGGGACCGGCCTCGAGCCTGACCAGGAAGACCTCGTCGGGCTCGTCCTCGACGTCGTCGTCCTCGTCGGGCGCCTCGGTGAGGGGAAAGACCTCGATCACGACCCGGGCGATCCCGGGGTCCCAGGACAGGGTCATGGTGCCCGCGCGGAACTGCTCGTCGATCGGCTGCTCCAGCGGGGCGGCGTCGTCCAGCGCGACCGGTGCCACGGCGGGGATCAGGGTGTCGTTGCCGGTGCTGGCCATCACCTCGTCGAGCAGCTCGTCGATGCGCTCGGCGAGCACCGCCACCTGCTGCTTCTCCAGTGCGACGCTGACCATGCGGCTTCCCGATCGGGCCTGCAGGAAGAACGTCCGGGCGCCGGGCTCCCCCACGGTGCCGGCGACGAAACGCTCGGGTGGGTCGAACTCGTGGATCACCGGCATGGTTCCACCTTAGGTGGGCTCATGAAGAGGTCGCACCGGGACCAGCGCCACCACCGACGTCGGCCCCACGATCGGCGGTGCGGCGTCTCCTCCGGCCGGGCTGGGGAGCCAGCCAGGAGAGGTCGCCCTCGTGGGTGTTGGAGGCCAGCACGTAGGGGCGGGCCTCGGTGTAGCGGACGACCGAGATCGACGCCGGGTCCACCTGGATCCGCTGGAAGAGGTCGAGGTGCATCCCGAGAGCATCGGCGATCACGGACTTGATCACGTCCCCGTGGCTGACCGCGATCCAGACCGCATGGGCACCGTGCGCCGCCGTGACCGCGGCGTCGCGACGTCGTACGGCGTCGACCGCGCGGGCCTGCATCTGCGGGAGCGACTCGCCCCCGGGGAACGTCGCAGCCGAGGGGTGGGTCTGCACGGTCCTCCACAGCGCGAGCCGGGCCAGGTCCTTGAGCGGCCGTCCCTGCCAGTCTCCGTAGTCGCACTCGGTCAGGGCCCTGTCGGAGCGGACCCGTGGCCTCGCGGGCTGCCGCGCGGAGACGGCACGCGCAGTCTCCCGACAGCGTTCGAGCGGGCTGCTGACGACCTCGGCGAGCGGGACCATGGCGACCCGCTCGGCGGCGCGCACCGCCTGGGAGCGACCGAGGTCATCGAGGTGCACACCCGGCGTACGGCCGGCGAGGGTGCCGGAGGCGTTGGCGGTCGTGCGTCCGTGCCGCAGCAGGATGACGGTGGCCATGGCGCCGAGCCTAGGGGGACGTGGCGTCGCGGGCACTGCGCGGCGTCCCGCGGCGTCGTACCGGCGGGGCTAGCGTGGACGGCGTGATCGTGGACAGCGCTGTGTACCGCCAGGGCGAGCGGATCGTCGACGACGTCCCCCCGACCGAGCTGGGTCAGGTCCGCAAGCTCGCGACCGAGCCCGGCGACTTCGTCTGGGTCGGGCTCCACGAGCCGACGGAGCACGAGCTGGCCACGGTCGAGGAGGAGTTCGGGCTCCACCCGCTGGCCGTGGAGGACGCCTTCACCGCTCATCAGCGGCCCAAGCTGGAGCGGTACGAGTACACGCTGTTCCTCACCCTGAAGTCGCTGTGGTACGTCGACGAGAACGACGCCGTCGAGACCGGCGAGATCAATATGTTCGTCGGGAAGGACTTCGTGATCACGGTCCGTCACGGCTCGGGCTCGGAGCTGGGCAGTGCGCGCCGTGACCTGGAGGCGAAGTCAGGGGTGCTGACACACGGGCCGTCCGCGGTGGTGTACGCCGTGTGCGACCGCGTCGTCGACGGGTACCTGTCGGTCGTCTCGTCGCTGGAGGAGGACGTCGACGAGGTCGAGACGTCGGTCTTCTCCCCTCAGCGCACCCGGGACTCGGCCCGCATCTACACGCTCAAGCGCGAGATCGCCGAGGCCCGGCGGGCCGTGATGCCCCTGCGTGAGCCGTTACGACGCTTCGCGACCGGCGCCGTACCCGGGATCGACGAGCACTCCGCGCCGTTCTTCCGCGACGTCCTCGACCACCTCAACCAAGCCGCGGAGACCGTCGACGGGCTCGACCAGCTCCTCTCGACCGCCTTCGACGCGCACATCGCCCAGATCTCGGTGCAGCAGAACGAGGACATGCGCAAGATCTCCGCCGGCGCCGCGCTGGTCGTCGTACCGACCCTGATCGCCGGGATCTACGGCATGAACTTCAGGCACATGCCGGAGCTCGCCTGGCGGTTCGGGTACCTCTACGCCGTCCTGCTGATGATCACGGCCGTGTGCGTGCTGCTGGTGTGGTTCAAGCGGTCCGGCTGGCTCTGACGTGTGGGCGTCGTGGGCGGGTCGGCCTGTGCGGTTTGGCCACAAACCGCATCATGGAGCGATCCGAGCCTGCGGTTTGGGCACAAACCGCATGAAGACAGGCCTCAGGTGGCGGCCATGACCCCACTGGCCAGCAGCACGATCAGCAACGCGCCCAGGGCGACGCGGTAGGGGATGAACCACGTGATCGGGTGGTGGGCGACGAAGCGGAGCAGCCAGGCGATGGTGGCGTAGGCGACCACGAAGGAGACGACGGTGCCGACGATCGTCTCGCCGACCCCGATGTCACCACCGAGCGCGTCCTTGAGCTCGAAGACGCCGGCCGCCAGCAGCGCGGGGATCGAGAGGAAGAAGCTCACCCGAGTCGCCGTCACCCGGTCGAGGCCGCGGAACAGGCCCGCGGAGATGGTGGCACCGGACCGCGACACCCCGGGGATCAGGGCGAAGCACTGCACGAGGCCGATCACGATCGCGTCCTTCATGGTCAGCCGCCTCTCGTCGCGCTCCTGCGTCGCCACGCGCTCGGCGGCCCACATCACACCGCTCCACAGGATCAGCGCGAACGCCACGACCCACAGGCTGCGCAGGTCGTTCTTGATCACGTCCCGGAAGACCAGCCCGACGATGCCGACGGGGATGGTGCCGACGATGACGTACCAGCCCATGCGGAAGTCGCGCTGTCCGCGGTACTCCGCCTGGAACAGGCCCCGCACCCACGTGCGGATGATGTTCCAGATGTCACGCGCGAAGTAGATGATCACCGCGAGGATCGCGCCCATCTGGATGACGGCCGTGAACCCGGTCACCGCCGGATCGTCCACCTCGAGGCCGAGCACCTTCTCGGCGATCGTCAGGTGGCCGGTGCTGGAGATGGGGAGGAACTCCGTGAGTCCTTCCACGATTCCCAAGATGATCGCGTCGAAGTAGTTCATCGGCTCTCTCGCGTCGGAGGATGCGGCGGACCAAGGTTAGGGGTAGGGCGGGCAGCAGGCACCCAAATCGCGCCGATCACCGGCTACGTTTGTCCGCATGCAACAGCGGGCGGTCGGTGCCACGGGCCTCACGGTCTCGCGGCTCGGCCTGGGAACCATGACGTGGGGTCGGGAGACCGACGAGCACGAGGCCCGCGACCAGCTGATCGCCTTCGCCGAGGCGGGCGGCACGCTCGTCGACACCGCTGCAGGGTACGGCGACGGCGCGTCCGAGGAGCTGATCGGCCGGCTGATCAGTGACGTGGTCGCCCGCGACGAGATCGTGATCGCCACCAAGGCCGGTATCTCCCGGCGCAGCGGCCGGCGCGAGATCTACGCCTCCCGGGGCCGCCTCCTCGCCGACCTGGACGGTTCGCTGAAGCGCATGGGCGTCGACCACGTCGACCTCTGGCAGGTGCACACCTGGGTCGACGGCGTCCCGCTCGAGGAGACCCTCAGTGCCCTCGACCACGCCTTGGCGACCGGTCGTACGGCGTACGTCGGTGTCTCCAACTACACCGGCTGGCAGACCGCCCAGGCCGCCACCTGGCAGCGGGCTGTGCCCGGTCGTGCCGTGCTGGCCTCGACGCAGATGCAGTACTCCTTGCTGAACCGGCGGATCGAGGAGGACGTCGTGCCGGCGGCTGCGGCCCTCGGGCTGGGGATCCTCTCGTGGTCCCCGCTCGCCCGCGGGGTGCTCACCGGCAAGTACCGCGGCGGCATCCCGTCCGACTCGCGGGGGGCCTCCTCGGCGTACTCCGGATTCATCGAGCGCTACCTCGACCAGCGCGGCCAGGCGATCGTCGAGGGCGTCGCCAAGGCCGCGGAGGGACTCGGGTGGTCCATGACCGAGGTGGCCCTCGCCTGGGTCCGCGACCGCCCCGGGGTGACCGCGCCGATCGTCGGCGCACGCACCGCCAAGCAGCTGCTCGGCGCCCTCGGCGTCGAAGAGCTGACCCTGCCACCGGAGCTCGTCGCCGCGCTCGACGACGTCTCGGAGGGATGATCTGTGGCCGCAGCCCCGCATTTCGGATCAAGACAGCGCCGTCCTCCCTCTCGCGGGGTGGAGTGGGAGTTCGAGAAGCTCACCATCGCGCGCGACTTCTCCCGCAACGTCGTCACCACGATGCTGGTGGAGCGCGCCGAGCACGGCGGCTGGGAGCTCGACCGGATACGCGTGGCACCCGACGGCACCCGCCGGGTGATCCTGCGGCGCAGGATCATCCGCATGCGACCGACCCTCTCCGGGGCGGCGGGCTGACCCCGAGGGTCAGACCTCGTCCAGGAACCGGTCGAGGACCCGCGCGCCGAACTCCAGCGCGTCGACCGGCACCCGTTCGTCCACGCCGTGGAAGAGCGCGGTGAAGTCCAGCTCTGCCGGCAGCCGCAGCGGGGTGAAGCCGTAGCTGCGCATCCCCAGCCTGTTGAAGTGCTTGGCATCCGTGCCGCCGCTCATCAGGAACGGCGCGACCTTGCCGTTCGGGTCCTCGGCCAGCAGGCAGCGTGACATCGCGTCCACGAGGTCGCCCTCGTACGGCGTCTCCCACGGCTGCTGGTGGGAGACGAACGAGCGCTCGATGCCCTCCCCGCACAGCTCCGCGATCGTGTCGATGAACTCGTCCTCGAACCCGGGTAGGAAGCGGCCGTCGACATGTGCGGTCGCCTCGGTGGGGATGACGTTCACCTTGTAACCGGCGTTGAGCATCGTCGGGTTCGCGGTGTTGCGGATGACCGCTGCCAGCATCCGGGCGGCGCCCCCGAACTCCTCCACCAGCTGCTCGGCGTTCTCCGGCGTGGCCTCGGTGCCGGCGATCTCACCCACTGCGGCAAGCAGCGTCCGCATGGCCGGGGTAAGCCGCACCGGCCACTCGTGCGACCCGATCCGCGCGACCGCTGCACTCAGCCGCGTGACGGCGTTGTCGTCGTTGATCATCGAGCCGTGGCCGGCGCGCCCGCGGGCCGTCAGCCTCATCCAGGCCATGCCCTTCTCGGCGGCCTCGATCAGATAGAGCCGCTGTCCCCGGATCGAGGTGCTGAAGCCGCCGACCTCGCCGACTGCCTCGGTGCAGTGCGCGAGGAGCTCGGCGTGCCGCTCGACAAGGACCTGCGCGCCGAGATGGCCGCCGGCCTCCTCGTCGGCGGTGAAGCAGAGCACGATCGGTCGCTCCGGCACCGCCCCGGCCCGCGTGCGCGCCCGCACCGCAGAGAGCAGCATCGCGTCGAAGTCCTTCATGTCGACGGCGCCGCGACCCCAGACGTATCCCTCGTGGATCTCGCCGGAGAAGGGATCGACCTGCCAGTCCTCCGCCGCTGCCGGTACGACGTCGAGGTGGCCGTGCAGGAGCAGGCCACCCTCGTGGCCCGTGGTCGAGCCTGTCGCGGCCCCGCCCCAGTGCGCGATGAGCGACGTCCGGCCCGGCTCCGACTCGAAGAGCTCCGATGCGATCCCGACCTCGTCGAGCAGCGCGGCCACGTGCTCGGCGGCCTTCCGTTCTCCCGGCCCCGAGTCGTCGCCGTAGTTGCTGGTGTCGATCCGGATCAGGTCGCGGCAGAGGTCGACGACCTCGGCCGCCGGGTCGTACGAGGGGTCGTAGGCCATCCCCCCATCCTGGCACCCGGCGATCACGACCACGTCCCATGCGGGCCGGAATCGAGCTCCCGTCGGCGGTCGTCGGGGCCTGGTGCCGATGTGAGTTACACCTCCGGTCGTTGCTAGAGTTCACCCGCACTCGTCCGGGTGGCGGAATTGGCAGACGCGCTAGCTTGAGGTGCTAGTGCCCGTATTAGGGCGTGGGGGTTCAAGTCCCCCCTCGGACACCACACGTTCACCACGGGAAACTTCCGCCCCACGAGGCGACGCCCAACAGTCCATCGGCCGTGGCGGTGCGCGCTGCCACCCGTCAGATCATGAATCCGACCCCGACCGGGGACGGTGTCACGAGATGGGCCGCGGGTGACGTCACCTGTCTACAGGCAGAGTGGCTGCGCGGCTGGGCCGTGTGCGGTGATCGGCTGCGGGTCGGGCGAGGTGTCGATGTCAGGACTTCTGGTCGAGGACGTAGGCGGACATCGCGTAGAGGCTCGCGGGCGTGGGCCGGGCGATCAGCACGGCGTCGAGGAAGAGGCACACGGCCATGAGCTCCTGGTCATCGAGCTCGCGCGCGATCCGGGGTGCGTACGTCGACTCGAGCTTGCTGCGCACGACGGGTGCGAGTGACGTGGTGAAGGGGGTCGGGGCCATGACCGGAGAGTAAAGGATCTGAGGACCGTCTCGTGGACCGGCCGTCGGCGATCCGGAGGGACCTGATCGACACACGGACCGTCGGCGACGGCATGAACCGAGTCAACCCGGTCATGCCGCCTTGGTGGCGTGGACCCGCTCGAGGGTGCCGGCCTTGAGCCGGAGGCTCTCGACGATCGTGAATCCCGCCGCTTCGACGAGTGGTAGCTGGCGCCGTGTGTAGTGCTCGCCCTCCCATGGGATGGTCACCCGCTCGAGGATCCACTGGAGGGCGTAGATGGGAGGCCAGGTGCTGGCGACGTGGTCGAGCAGCAGGAGCCGCCCGCCCGGGACCAGCGCGCGATGCATCTCCGCGAGGGCCGCGACCGGGTCGGGGATGGTGCACAGCGAGAGCTCGCACACGATCGTGTCGTACGACGCGTCCCGCGCGGGCAGGTGCGAGGCGTCCCCTTCGAGCAGCTCGACCTCGCGCCCGAGCTCACCGGCTCGCGCGCGGGCGAGCTCCAGCATCGCCGGACTGAGGTCCACCCCGGTCAGGACGACGTCGTCGGGGTAGTACGGGAGGCTACGGCCGGTGCCGACGGCGACCTCGAGAACCCGGCCCCGCGCTCGCTCGCCCAGCCACTCACGTCCGTCCCCCAACAGGAGCCGCTCGAAGAGCTCGATCTGCCGGTCGTAGCGAGGCGCCGACTTGTCCCAGACGCGGCGCTGCTTGGCGGTCTCACGTGAGTCCGTCGCGCCGTTGGACATGGGGCACCCCCTCTTCTGGTCCCGCAGGCCGGATCCATCCGACCGGTTCCTTCCGACCGATTCCTCAGGCCGACTTCTCAGGCCGACTTCTCAGGCCGACTTGTTCAGCGCCGCGGAGGGCGCCTGGCCGTCAGTATGGCTCCTGCAGCTCCCTCGAGAGGGCCCAGATCACCAGGATGTCGAACGCGATGATCAGCAGCGCCCAGAACGGGGACCAGGGCGCAGAGGCGAACGTCGCCACGGCACTGATGCCGGCCACGATCACGCCGAGCACGTAGGCCCAGCGACGGTTCACGAGGATGCCGACCCCGATCACCACCGCGACCACCCCGGTGACGAGGTGGACCCAGCCCCAGGCGGTCAGGTTCATGTCGAACGAGTACCTGGTGGGGACCATCACGTCCTGGTCGTCGCCGATCAGCGCTGCCAGGGACAGCAGGATGTGGAAGCTCCCGGACAGGATCAGGAACAGCCCGGCCAGCAGGGAGAACGCCATCGAGGTGTCCCCGGCCATGGGGGTCAGGCGGTTGCGGTCGGTGGGCGCGAATCTCACTGGCTCGCTCCTCCTGAGGGCGGAGGTCACCGGTCCGATCGGCCGTGACCGAGCGGCAGGCTAGGGACCTTCCGCCGGGTGTCGCCTCACCCGGAACGGGCGACCACGCAGCAGCCTGCTCGAGCTGGGGCCGCTCGAGACACCGGCGGACACGACGTACCAGATTTTACCCACCACCAGCCCCACCAGTCACACCAGTAACGCGATTTCGGAAAAGTTCGATGCGAAGGCCCCGCGCCATGTTCAGTCTGTGCTGGGCAGCTTGTTGCTGGTCCGGCTTTGGCAGGGGAACGTTCGCAGGGGGTAGGAGATGCGGGGGCGTGTGCTTCAGGCCCGGCCGGGCGACGCTTGCCAGCCGGACGACACGGGGCCGGCTCGACGCCCGGAGCAGGCTGCGACCGACAGTCCGGGGATCGGGCTGCTCGACGCGCTCCGCGCCGGCGACGACCACGGAGTCCTCGCAGCGTGCGGCGACACCACGACGGTCTCAGCCGAGAACCTGTCCTGGTCGTGCACCGGGCGGGACCGGATCCTGACGATGTTGATGGAGGCGCGCGACCGCTTCCCGGGACTCACCTTCGAGTCGCGGACGCGGCACGTCGGGTTCGGTCTCGTGATCGACGAGGCGCGGGTGCGCGACCAGACGGGCGACGCACAGACGGCACGGCTCGACATGCCGGTCCGGGTGACGGTCCGCCACGACGACCTCCAGGTGCACGAGGTGACGCTCAGTTTCCCGGCGGCGCTGCTGAAGCGCGCCCTCGGGATCCGGGTCGACCCCCTGGAGGTGTCGCTCAGCGAGGTGCAGAGCGCATTCTTCTCACCCGTCGGCGAGGGCCTCACCACATACTCCCTCGCGCACCCGGATCTGGCCCTGGTGCCGCCGGCCGCCGTCGAGGAGACGGCTCCCGGTGCCGAGGCGGAGCAGCCCAAACGGCGTCGGCGACGCGTCCTCGTGTCGCTGGCCGTCGTCCTGGTCGCGGCGCTCACCGTGGGCGGCTGGTGGGTGGTCCAGGGTCGAGGCGGCGCCGCCGTTGCCGGCCCGGCCAGGTCCACGGC
>JAFMQY010000142.1 GCA_017354415.1 Nocardioides sp. | reverse complement strand
AGCTCACCGCGCCGATGCTGCGGGACGCCGTGGTCTCGGCTCAGCCGCCCGCCTGACCCGAGCCGGTCGGGCTCGGACCCAGGCTCGGACCGAACCTCGGGCCGAGCACCCGGTACGACGCGCGGTCGATCCGGCGGGTCATCCGCGGCACGTCACGGGGACGGCCACGCAGGAGCTGGTCGATCAGGGGGTCGACCGCCTGGTCGAGCTGGTCCCACTGACCGATCAGCGGCGGATAGACCATGCTTTTGACGGCGAAGGTGAACACCTCCTGATGGTTCGGCAGCCGCCCCGGCTGCTGGTAGGCGTTCGAGAGAGCGACCGTCTGGTTCGCGGGCTGCAGGTAGCCGCCGGATGCCACCATGTCGAGGGCGTCCGCCGAGCTGGCGTAGACCAGGAAGTCGGCGGCCGTCCCCACGTCGTGGGCGTGCTGCGACACGCACAACCCGGTGAGATTCCCCACCGTGGCGGGTGTTCCCAGGCTGGGCATCGGCATCACGTCGAAGTCGAGCCCGAGCTGCGAGCGAAGTCCCGGCACCATCTCGTTGGAGCCCTCGATCATGGCGACCTTGCCCTGGCGGAACCAGTCGAGGGCCGACTGCTGCGCCAGCTGGTCGGGGGTCAGCGACATCCCGGGGCGTCCGAGGACTCGTACGGTGCGGGCCAGGGTCGTCCGGTTCTGGTCGGCTGAGAAGGCGAGTGACGTCGGCTGGGTGTCGTTGTCGAAGAGATCGCCACCCCCGGAGTAGATGAACGGCGCGACCCCGGTGAGGTTGGCGTCGACGTACGCCCCGGCGATTCCCGGGTGATGCCTGACCGACCAGCTCGCCGCGGCGTCGAACTGGTCCAGGGACCAGCCCTGACCGGGGGTCGGCGGGTTGTTGCGGATCTGGCCGAACTTGACCAACGCCTTGTTGTAGAAGATCACCGACGGCGAGAGACCGTACGGGAGACACTGGAGCCGGCTGTCGATGCTGAGCGCGGTCAGGGAGCTGCGTGGGTACTGGTCGCCGAAGTCGAAGCCGCGGTCGTCGAGCAGTCCGTCGACCGGCTGCACCTGCCGGTGGTCGGTCAGCCAGGTCAGGTCTCGGCGGGAGGCGAGCAGGACGTCGGGGACCCGGGTGCCCTGACGGAACGCCGCGAGCATCGCGGCATCGTCCGGCCACGACTGGATCCTGACGGTCACCTGTCGGTTGAGGGGGGCGAAGAGGCTCGCCATCTGGCGGTACTGGTCGACCTCGTCGACCGAGCCGACCACGCCGAAGGTGAGCGTCTCCCGGGGCAGCCGCGTGTGCGGCGCGGTCGGTGACGCCGGCGATGCGCCCGGGCTCGTGGCACCTGAGGGTCCGTTCGAATCGCACGCGGCGATCAGACCACTGACGGTCAGCAGTGCCAGGGCGGCGAGGGAGGTCCGGACCCGCCCCCGCCTCTCCCTCCTGTACACGGCCGAAACCCTATCCACCGGGCGGAAGGAAACGTGCGCCGGACCGGGAGCGCCTCACGGCGCGTGGCCGCTCGTAGCGGCTGAAGTTGGGACCCGGGGCTGCCGCGGCCCGGCACACGTTCGTCACATTGTAACGAGGCAGGGACCGTCATACCGAACCCTGCGACTCGCCGCGCGATTCTTAACCCAGCTGGCCCGCCAGCTCCAACCGTGCCGCATGGTCGAGCTGGTCGGCGACCTGCTGGATCCGGGCCGCGGCGACGGTGTCGGTGTCGTGCAGCTCGGCGCGTCCGGTGGCGACAACACGGGCGAAGGAGGCCGCCCGCAGCAGTACGTCGGCGAAGTCGGAGGCGGCGATCCCACGCAGCACCTGGTCGACCATGGCCCGGAGCTCGTCGGGTCCCGGCGGGTCCGCGACGCCGGCGACCACCTCGTGCACAGGCGCCCGCAACCGACCGGCCTCGAACTCGCGCGCCACGGCCACCGGGTCGGCGTACACCCAGGAGCGGAGGAGATAGAGGCGCCACAGGCACCCGGCGACCGAGTCCGCCGGCCGGTTCGACCAGACCTCCGCGATCACCTCGATGCCCTCGGTATCGGCCAGATGGAGCACCCGGTCGGCGATCTCGTCGTCGCCGGCCCGTCGGGCGCCTCGGACGAGCAACACCGCGGCGCGGTCCGCCGCCTCCGCCAGCCGAGCGGGATCCACGCCGTCCTCCATCGACTCGAAGAACCGGTCGCCCGGCGTGAGCGGGCGGTGGTGGGGGCGTGGGTTCACCGCTCCACGGTACCGATCGACGACCGGTCTGGAGGGCACGTGGGGGGTGTTGGGCGTCTGGGCCGTGTCTCCTAGCGGGACGACACCACCTTCACCGTGCGGACGGGACTCGCGAGGTGGAAGTGCCACACCCGGAACCGCAGGGAGAGCGTCCGAGTGACGCCGTGCTCGTGCCTGGTCGGGACGGAGATCTCCCCGGACAGCCGGTGCGGTCGGATCTGGAAATAGAGGCTGAGCCTGGTCTTGTACAGCGGCTGGGTGAGGTCGACGTCCTTGCCCAGGTACCGCTCGCGGAACCGCTTGGTCAGGTCACCGACCCGCAGCGGCGGACCGTCGACGGCCTTGACCGGCCTCGCGGTACCGAAGACGTAGTAGTCGACCGGCTTGGCCAGGGTGAGCGTCCAGGTCGCGCGATCGCCCGCGGTGATGCGGTGGGCGGCGGTCCCCAGCCTCAGAGCTGGTGTCGGGTCGTCGTCGATGATGGTCGCCCCACCGACGTACCGGTCGGTCTCGATGCCGCTGACGGCGTACGCCGTGAGGCCCTTCACGCGCTTGCCCAGGTCGTCGAGGTCGTTGGGCCGGTACGTCACGGGGAGGACGCCGCTGGTCGCGTGGGCGGGGATGACGAGCGTCTGCGGGGAAGCCGTCCCGAAGCTGAACGGCGTGGAATGCAGGATCGTGACCACCGCGTCCTGGCCGAGGTCGCCGGTCACGTGCCAGGGGACGTCGACGGTCACCCGATCGGTGCCGTCACCCTCGGGCTGCCTGACGGTGTCGATGCTGAACAACGGCAGCGGCCTCGTGGGAGCCGCGGACACACCGGTGTCAGGGGTCGCCGAGAGGTCGGCGAGGTAGACCCGGCCGGCTGGGTTCCGCGACACCAGGCCGACCTGGGTGATCCGGGTCAGATCGACCCCGCTGACGCCGGTGAGCGGGACCCGGAGGTCCTGCCCCCACCGCTTCGCCAGTGAGTAGCCGCCGCCTGGGAGGGGGTTGAGGTTCCCACCGCCGATGGGGGTCACGACGGTCGTCTCGCCGTCAGCGTCGGTGAGCGAGACGCCGACCTGCACGGGGCCGACGCGGGGGTCGACGATGGTGCGCAGGTCGAGCCGGCTGCTCGTGCTCAGGTCCCACCGCTGGTCGAGGTCGAGCCCGCCCTGCTGGCCGGCCGAGCTCCACCCGACCTCGAGGAACTGCCGCAGGGGGACGCCTGCGAAGAACGCGCTCGGCCAGTGCGGCGAGCGTGCCGAGCTCAGTCCCTTCTGGCAGGCCGCGTCGTCGCGGGCGTCGGAGACACCGCTGCACAGCCGTACGGCGGCCGTGGCGTCGGTGCTCGGGGCGCCGTCGATGCCGGGCCGGACGGTGACCAGTCCGCCACCGATCGCGTGGCTGCGCACGTCGGCGTTACCGGCCGACGGCACCGACACCGGGCTCCCGTCGAACATCGGCAGCACGGAGCCGTCGCCGTCGGCGAAGAGGTGGACCGCACCGGCGATGTAGGCCCGACCGACCTTGCGCTGCTCCCCGGCGCTGAGCCGGGTGGGACTCTCGGAACCGCAGGTCCCCCTGGTGCCGCCCCAGTCGTCAAAGGACCGAGCCTTCGAGATGCCGGGGGTCCACTCGGTGTTGAAGAAGTTGTGGTTGGCGCCCATGACCAGCACCGAGCTGTGGAAGGCCAGGTCGGCGGTCGGCGCGGGGGCCACGTCCCGACCGTCGTCGGTGAAGTTCTGACCTTGCAGGTCGCTCACGTCACCGTCGCAGTAGGGCAGGAGCGTGACGGTGGGCATCGCCGGTGCGGCCTGGAAGGCGAAGTCCGTAGGACCGATCAGCACCTGGCCGGTGACGTGGTACCCCTCGTCGGTCGGCAGGTCGAGCGACGCACGGTTGGCGCCCTCCCCACCGCGGCTGTGCCCCACCAGGATCACATGCGACAGGTCGGCCGGATGGGTGCCGCTGCCCACGAACCCGACCCAGGCACGCAGGTGGTCGCGGATGAGCGCGGCCCGCGCCGCGGCGCCGCCGTCTTCGTCCTGGAAGTCGAGCGCGTTGATGGCATCGGCCGAGATCGACACGGTGACGTAGCCCTGGCTCGCAAGCAGCCGCTGGGCATAGTCGTACCCGAGGTAGCTCGGAACCGGCAGCAGCCCCGGCGGGCAGGACCAGACCCGGGCGCCGGCGACGAACCGGCCCGCAGCGCCGCCCCTCCCACTCGGGTTGTAGCAGGCCTCGTGGCGTCCGTGCAGGAACAGGACCAGGGGCGAGGCGTCGGTCGCGTCGACCGGCGCCACGATGTGACCGATCATCTCGGAGAGCTGGCTGATGCCGGGCAGCTTCTCCGGCGCGAGCTGGTAGTCGGTCGAGGTGATCGCATGGGTCCCGGGCCGGCCGGGGTCCTTGAGCAGCGCGCGTGCCGTCGGCGCGCGGTACGACGTCCGGTCGACGCCTTCCCATGCGGCTCTGCCGCGCCGGTCGAGGACTCTCGCGCCGAGCACGACGTCGTACGTCGACGGGTCGGGCGGGGTCGCGGACGACACGACCACGGAGACGGTGCGCCCGTCCGCTCCGACGGCGGCGGTCACCACCGACCCTTGGTGACGGACCTGGGCCGGCGCGTCCGTGACCGGGACGGGCGTCGGTGAGTGCCAGGTGAGCCGATAGGCACCGGGGCCGTCCGGCGTGACCGTCCACTGCCCGATCTGCCCGATCTGCCCGTGGCTGTCGTGGCTGGTGGCCTCACCGAGCCGCGTCGCCTGCGCCTCGCTGACGGACGGACCAGGTCCACCGGCCACGGCGCCGGCCGCGCCGGCACCGGCCAGGGCGAGCATGATCGAACCGGCCGCCAGAGCGGCAGAGCGTCGGACAGGTGCGCGCATGGACTTCCCCCGTGAAAGAACAGTGCCGAGATGGTGGCGGCACGCTACCGCGCAGGCCCGACCCTCCGACATGGTCCTTCGTCACGTCCAGGCGTCACCCTGAGAGCAGCTTCCGGATGCGCTGGTCGCTCACCGGGCCGTCGGTGCCGAGCTGCTGGGCGAACAGGGAGACCCGGTACTCCTCGAGCATCCATCGCGCCCGCCGGAGCCGTTCGCCGGGCGGGGCGCCGTCCGGGAGGGCCGCGACCTGGTGGCGGAACGCCTCGTCGAGGGGGCGGACCTGGTCCATGCGCTGCCGGTCGCGGACGACGTCCTCGTCGAGGCGTTCGCGGCGCTGCCGCACCGCGAGGAGGTACGTCGGGAAGCGGCGCAGCCGGTCCGCCCCGGCCTCGCCGAGGAAGCCGCGCCCGACCAGCCGGGCGACCTGCTCCCGCATGTCCTGGAGCGCCGGCAGCGTCACCAGCTCCGCTCGGCCGCTCAGCAGCCGGTCGATGTCGCGCCAGTCCGACAGGACGCGGAGCACGTCACGCAGCACTGCAGCGGTGCGCGCCGCCAGTGCATCGCGGCCTGCCGCCACCAGCGCGTCGTATGCCTCACGCGTGCGGGCGGGGGCATGCGCGTCGACGACGTCGCCGAGGATCGCCGCCCGTACGTCGTCGAGGAGCTCCGCCACGCTGGGGTAAGGCGAGCCGGCCAGGCCGAGCCGCTGCGTGGTGTCGAGATCCGCGGTCGGGTCGGTGTCGAAGGGCAGGGCGAGCACCAGGAGGCGGCGTACGCCGTGCCGGTGGCGGGCCTCGGCGTCGTCCGGCGAGCCGAAGACCCGCACGCCGACCGTGCGGCCCTCGTCGACCAGCGCCGGATGGGCCAGGACCTCGTGGCCCGCCCGCCGTTGGAGGATCTCGGCCGGCAGCTCGCCGAACGTCCAGGTCGTCTGGCCGGTGGCGCCGTAGCCGCTGTCGTCGGCAACCTGGGCCAGCGCATGCGCGAACTCCCCCTGCAGCGGCGCCTTCAGTGCGTCGAGGTCCTTGCCGCGCGCCTGTTCCGCACCGCCGTCGTCGACGACGCGGTAGGTGGGCCGGAGGTGCTGCGGCACCTTGGACCAGTCCCAGGCGTCGCGGGGGACGACCACGCCTGCCGTCGACCGCGCCCAGCGCTCGAGAGCGTCAAGGAGCGGTTCCTCCCCCGGCGGTGTGGACGTCAGGAAGTCGCGCGCCCTGTCGGGTGCCGGCACGAAGCTGACCCGGAGGTTCTTCGGCAGGCTCCGGATCAGGCTGGTGACCAGCTCCTGCCGGACCCCGGGGACGTTCCAGGAGAAGTCGTCCGCCGCCACCCGGTTGAGGGTCGCGACGGGAACCTCGATCGTGAGCCCGTCGTCCGCGGCTCCCGGCTCGAAGTGGTAGCTGATCGGGAATGTCAGCCCCTCGCCCTGCTCCCAGCGCTCCGGGAAGTCCTGCTCGCGCACCTCCTCGGCCGTGTCGTGGGTGAGCATCGCCGGGTCGAAGGTGAGCAGGTCCGGCCTTCGTCGCCGCTCCTGCTTCCACCACGAGTCGAAGTGCGCGCCGGAGACGACGTCGGCTCCGACGCGGGCGTCGTAGAAGTCGAAGAGCGTGTGCTCGTCGACCACGATGTCGCGCCGGCGGGCCCGGTGCTCGAGCTCCTGGGCCTCCTCGAGCAGCCGCTGGTTGTCCGCCAGGAAGCGGTGCCGGCTCGCCCACTCGCCGTACACAAGGGCGTGCCGGATGAACAGCTCACGGCTCAGCTGCGGGTCGACCCGGCCGTAGCTGACGAGCCGGTCGTTCGCGAGCGGTACGCCGTACAGCGTGACCCGCTCGTAGGCGAGCACGGCCGCACGCTTCTTGGACCAGTGCGGCTCGCTGTAGGTGCGCTTGACCAGATGGGCTCCGAGGCGCTCGGCCCACTCGGGTCGGATCGCGGCGTTCTGCCGGGCCCAGAGCCGGCCGGTCTCGACCAGCTCGCCGGCCATCAGGTAGGCCGGGTTCTTCCCCCGCAGGCCACTGCCCGGGAAGATCGCGAACCTGGCGCCCCGGGCACCGAGATACTCGCGCGGCCCGCGGGGTCCACGTCGTTCGCCGGGTCTGGGCTTCTCGCGCTCCTCCAACGCCCCGATGTGCGACAACAGCCCGGAGAGCAGGGCCTGATGGATCCCGTCGGCATCGGGTTCGTCCGCCACCCCGCTGCCCTTCCCCAGCTCGACCCTGAGCTCGCGGCACACCTGGCGCAGCTGCGACTCGAAGTCCTGCCACTCGCGCACGCGGAGGTAGTTGAGGTACTCGCGCCTGCACATCCGGCGGAAGGCACTGCTCGACAGCTCCTTCTGCTGCGTCCGCAGGTGCCGCCACAGGTTGAGCCAGGTGAGGAAGTCCGAGGTCGGGTCCTTGAACCGCGCGTGCAGCTGGTCGGCCTGGGCCTGCTCCTCGAGGGGTCGCTCACGCGGGTCCTGCAGCGACAGCGCCGCCGCGATCACCAGGATCTCGCGGACGCAGCCGAGGCGCTCTGCCTCGAGGATCATCCGGCCGAGGCGGGGGTCGATCGGGAGCCGGGCCAGCCGCCGCCCGAGCTTCGTGAGCCGCCTTCCTTCGTCGCTCGAGCGCCCCCTCGCGTCGGTCGAGCTGGTCGCTCGTCCTGTGGAGGCGAGGGACGAGCCGTCTCGAAGGGAGACCACGGCGCCCAGCTCCTCGAGAAGCTGCACACCGGCCGCGACCTGGCGCCGGTCGGGCGGCTCGACGAACGGGAACCGGGCGATGTCACCGAGCCCCAATGACGTCATCTGGAGGATGACCGACGCGAGGTTCGTCCGCAGGATCTCGGGGTCGGTGAACTCGGGGCGGCCCTCGAAGTCCTCCTCGGAGTACAGCCGGATCGCGACCCCGTCCTCCAACCGGCCGCAACGGCCCGAGCGCTGCTGGGCCGACGCCTGGCTGATCGCCTCGATCGGCAGCCGCTGCACCTTGGTCCTCATCGAGTACCGCGAGATCCGGGCCACGCCGGTGTCGACGACGTACCGGATCCCGGGCACGGTCAGGGACGTCTCGGCGACGTTGGTGGCCAGGACGACGCGCCTGGTCGTCTGTGGATGGGAGGAGAACACCCGGTGCTGCTCGGCCGCCGAGAGCCGCGAGAACAGCGGCACCACCTCGAGGGTGCGGCCAGGACCGGAGACCCGTGGGTCGCGCCTGTCGAGATCCGACAGCGCATCGGCGGTGTCGCGGATCTCCCGCTCCCCGGGCAGGAACACCAGGACGTCGCCCACGCCCTCGCGCGAGAGCTCGCGTACGGCGTCGACGATCGCCTCGGTCTGGTCCCGGACGACCGCGTCACCCTCCTCGTCCTCCTCGGGCAGCTCCACGAGGGGCCGGTAGCGGATCTCGACCGGGTAGGTGCGGCCCGACACCTCGATGATCGGCGCGGGCCGTCCGCGCCGGTCGGCGAAGTGTGCGGCGAAGCGTTCCGGGTCGATCGTGGCGGACGTGATGACGACCTTCAGGTCGGGCCGACGGGGCAGGAGCCGCTTCAGGTATCCGAGCAGGAAGTCGATGTTCAGGCTCCGCTCGTGGGCCTCGTCGATGATGATCGTGTCGTAGCGGCGCAGCTGCCGGTCACGCTGGAGCTCGGCGAGCAGGATGCCGTCGGTCATCACCTTCACGCGGGTGTCGCTGGAGGTGCGGTCGGTGAACCGCACCTGGTAGCCGACCTCGGCACCCAGGGTGGCGCCCAGCTCCGACGCCAGGCGCTCGGCCACGGAGCGGGCGGCGATCCGTCGTGGCTGGGTGTGCCCGATCAGTCCGTCTCGCCCGCCTCGCCCGCGCCCGAGCTCCAGAAGGATCTTCGGCAGCTGGGTGGTCTTCCCCGACCCGGTCTCGCCGGCGACGACGACGACCTGGTGCTGCCGGATCGCGGACGCGATGTCGTCGCGCCGCCCGCTGATCGGCAGCTCTGCCGGGAAGGAGATGTCCACAACGCCGGAGATTCTCTCCCACCACGGTCTGCGGTTCCCATAGAGTTCCGGCTGATCGCCACCGTTCAGGTTCCGATCAGGCAATGGACACCGGTTCCCCACCGGCTTCACAGGATCCGCACAGGAGCCTCCTGCACTCTCGAGTCATGAATCCGTTGACGCGCAGCCGGCGGTTGCAGGCCGGCCTGGCCGGCCTCAGTGTGCTGAGCGCCCTGGGCGCGGCCGTCGGGCTCGGCCTGACGACGCACACCCACGGAACGACGCAGTCCGACACCGGCCGGAATCCCGGAAGAGCGCCCCGGACCACGAGCCAGGGGGATGCCGGACACGACGACAGCGAGGGCGGCGACGGAGGCGGCGAGGACGGCAACAGCTCCGTCCGGTCGCACCGCACGGCTCCCCGGCTGCCGAGCACCCCGGTGGCACCCCCGACGTCTTCGGCGCCGCAGGCCACGACGAGCGGGTCCTGAGGTGGAGGCGACGTATCGCTTCGAGGTGTGGAGCAGCGCCGCCTCGATCGTGGTGACGGACCCGGCAGCGCTCGCAGCCGTGGTCGAGCTGGTGCGCGCCGGGCTGGACGACGTGGACCTGGCCTGCTCCCGCTTCCGCCCCGACTCCGAGCTCGCGAACCTGACTCCCGGGAGCACGCAGCTCTCGCCGCTGCTGGCGGATCTGGTCGGTACGGCGCTGGACGCTGCCGAGGCCAGCGGCGGACTCGTCGACCCGACGGTCGGAGCGGCGATGCAGGGTCTGGGCTACGACCGCAGCATCGAGCTGCTGCCCGCCGACGGCCTCCCGGTGCGCCGCGTGCAGCACGTGCCGGGCTGGCGTCGCGTCCACCTGTACGGCGACCGGCTCGAGCTGCCGCCGGGCGTCATGCTCGATCTCGGAGCCACCGCCAAGTCACGCGCCGCCGACCTGCTGGCGCGTCGAGCCGCGGACACCGTCCGCGTCGGCGTCCTGGTCGAGCTCGGAGGCGACATCGCCACCGCGGGCCCGGCCCCCGACGGCGGCTGGCAGGTGCTGGTGCGTGACACCGAGGAAGACCCCGCCTGCCAGGTCACGCTGACCGCCGGCTCGGCGGTCGCCACCTCGTCGACGGTGCGACGGACGTGGCGGCGCGGCGGCGTACGCCTCCATCACGTCCTCGACCCACGCACCGCGGCCCCGGCCGAAGACGTCTGGCGCAGCGTCTCGGTCGCGGCTCCCACCTGCGTCGAGGCCAACACCGCGTCGACCGCGGCCGTGGTCCTCGGCCCC
>JAFMQY010000141.1 GCA_017354415.1 Nocardioides sp. | reverse complement strand
GCACGCAGTCCGAGGCAAGGCATGCTGACATTTTGCTGACATGGGCCATCAACAGAGTCAGAGGCAGTCCCCGGATCTCTCCGAAGACTGCCTGTGACCTGCTTCTTCTTCCAGTAGCGGGGGCGGGATTTGAACCCGCGACCTCTGGGTTATGAGCCCAGCGAGCTACCGAGCTGCTCCACCCCGCGTCGGCGGGCTCCACTCTACGGGAGCCCAGGGGTGGGCTCAAATCGGGGTCAGCCGAGGAGGTTGAGCGCCCTCGCGACCTCCTGCCGCGCCTTGTGGTTGAGCCGGACCCAGTCGTCGGCGCGGCCGTCCTTGAGCGCGCGGTCGGCGGCGGCGAAGTCGCGCTGTGCCTGCTCCAGGAGCTTCTGCGCCCGGGCGGTGTTGCCCTTCCCGGTGGGCTGCTGGTGCGGGTGGCCGGTGTTGTTGCCGCCGGGGGCCTGGTTCGGGGGCGGGGCACCGGCCATGTCGCTGATGGCCTCGACCAGGGTCTCGCCGATCCCGGACTTCCCGCCGTAGGAGACCATCACGTAGCGAAGTGTGAGGTACGACGACGTGCTGCTCTGCTCCCGCGTCGCATACACCGGTACGACGTACATCAGCCCCGCCTGGAGCGGCACCCCGACGACATTGCCGTACTGCGGGGTTGCGTCGCCCAAGCGGAACGACTGGGTCTTCCGGGTGATCCGGGGGTCGGAGATCAGCTGGCTGTAGGCCTGGGCGGGCCCGGGCACGTTCTCGTCGCGCGGCTGTACGACGGTGACCCGGCCGTAGTCCGATGTCGTCGGGTCGGAGTCGGCGGTGACGAACCCGGCCAGGTTGGTCTTGTTGTTGGGCACGTAGCTCGACGTCAGCGACCACGTCTCCTGGTGGGTGGACGGGTCCGGCGTGAACATCCGGATCGGCGCCTGGTTCTGGTCCTTGTTGATGGCGTCGGGAGACACCTGCCACTGGTTGTTGGCCTGGAAGAAGTCGCTCGGGTCGGTCACGTGGTAGCGCGCGTACTGGAAGCGCTGCACCTTGAACATGTCCTCGGGGTAGCGCAGGTGCGGCAGTAACGCGCTCGGGATCTGGTTCTTGTCCAGCACGGTTCCGGGGAAGGCGCTTCGCCACGCCTTGAGGATCGGGTCCGACTGGTTCCACGCGTACAACGTCACCTTGCCGGTGTAGGCGTCGACGGTCGCCTTCACCGCGTTGCGCATGTAGTTGATCTCGTCCGTCGGCAGGGTGCGCACGCCCGGCGTGCGGGCCAGCGAGTCGCTGGTCATGGTGGAGAACGAGTCGCGCTCGGACTGCGGGTAGTTGTCGGTCGTGGTGTAGCCGTCGACCACCCAGAGGATGTGCCCGCCGACCACGGCCGGGTACACATCGCCGTCGAGGGTGAGCCACGGCGCCACCTTCTCGACGCGCTGGGCCGGGTCGCGGTAGTACAGCACTTTGCTGTACGGGCCGACCCGAGACGACAGCAGGAAGTTCGCATCGCCGAACTTGATCGCGTACATCAGCTTGTTGAAGAAGCCGCCGACGCTGACTCCACCGCCGCCGGTGTACGTCGTGTGGGTCTGCGTGCCCTCGTTGGTGAGGTCGAGCTCGGTGGCAGGTGCGCCCGGCGCCTTGCCGACGATCGAGTAGGTCGGGCTGCCCTCCCCGAAGTAGATCCCGGTCTGGAACGGGCCGGTCGACCGTGCGAGCGAGTCCTGGCCGGGGTCCTGGCCCTGCGCCCACTCCACATTGGGGCTCTGCGCGACGTTGTCCGGCGGACGCTGGTTGCCGAACGCGGCGATCACTCCGCTGCCGTGGGTGTACACCGTGTGCAGGTTCGACCAGTTCTGGTCGGTGGAGTTGATGCCGGCCTGGTTCAGCTCGCGGGCCCCGATCACAACAGCTCGGTCGGTGCCGTCGATCGGGTAGTGGTCGACGTCGAGGACGTCACGGACGGTGTAGTAGCCGTACGCCGCCTGGGTCTGCTTGAAGGCCCCCGAGATCAGCGCCGGGTCGACCACCGGCGTGCTGGTGGTGGCATCGATCATCTGCTGCACGGTCTCGGCGGTGGCCGGCGCCCGCTTCTGCCTGGCGATCTTGATGTCGTTGAGGTCGTAGGCCGTGCGGGTCGCGTCGATGTTGGCCTGGATGTACGGCGCTTCCTTGTCCGGCCGGTTGGGGTCGACCTGGAAGTGCTGGACGAACGCCGGCCAGATCAGCCCCAGGATGATCGAGGTGACCACGAGCAGCGAGATGCCCACACCGGGCAGCAGCCAGACCCGGCGCCACGCGGTCAGGAAGAAGAGCACGGCACAGATCAGGGCGACCCCGACCAGGATGTTGCGGGCCGGCAGTACGGCGTGCTGGTCGGTGTAGCCCATCCCGGTGACCACCGACCCGCTGCTGGTGACCAGGTCGAAGCGGCTGAGATAGTAGCCCACCGCCTTGGCGAGCAGCCCCAGCCCGATCAGCACCGAGAGCTGGATCGTCGCCGTGGTCGACATCCGGTCCTGTGCCGCCTGCAGCCGCACGCCGCCGTAGAGGTAGTGCACGACCAGCGCGGCGATCGCGGAGAGCACCATCACCGCGATCGCGAACCCGACCAGGAAGTGCAGCCAGGGCAGGGTGAAGACGTAGAAGCCGACGTCCTTGTGGAAGAAGGGGTCGGTGGTGTGGAACGGCTCCCGGTTGGCCCACAGCAGGAACGTGCGCCACCTGCCGTTCGCGGCGACGCCGGCGAACAGGCCGATCAGCCCGGAGACCGACACCAACAACAGCGTCCGGATCGGTGCCACGGCGTCGCGGTAGCGGTCGAGGCCGGTCTGCTCCGGCGAGTCCGGTCGGCTGAACGGCCGCGCACGGTAGGCGATCACCATGTTGCCCGCCACGCTGGCCGCCATCACCAGCCCGAACCCGAAGAACAGCCCGACCCGGGTCCACAGCATCTTGTCGTAGACGCCCGAGTAGCCGACCGACGAGTACCACAGCCGGTCGGTGTACAGCGAGGCGAACAGCGTGATCAGGAAGAACGCCGCGACCACGGCGACGGCGCCGATGAGCAGGATCCGGGCACGCCGGGAGCGGCGCGGCCGGAACTCGTCGTACTCCTGCTCGAGGGGGTCACTCATCGGGTGTGTCCTCCCCGAGCGTGTCCTCGAGCGTGGCCCGGACCAGGTCGAGCAGGCCGGGCACCAGGTCGGGCCCGGTGAGCACCGACGTGTCGTCGTCGTGGGCGCGCAGCCGCAGTGCGCAGAACGACGCCCCGGTGCGGGTCGCGGCGGCGACGATCCGGACCTCCTGCCGGTCCGGGTGCTCCGCGGCGTACGACGCGGCCTGCTCGGCGTCGGCGGGCAGCTCCGCCTCGACCTCGGGCGGGAGCACGAACCGCTCGACCATCGCCGCGCACCCGTGCACGGTCTCCGGCCAGGTGATCCCCGTCAGCTGGTCCTCCAGCGGACGTCCACGGACCAGTCCTTCCTGCTCGATCGACGTCAGCGCCTCGTCACCGAGGCTCGCAGCCAGCTGCGGCTCGCGCTCCGCCAGGCGGGCGGTCGGGACCAGGGCGAACAGCCGCGCCGGCTGGTCCCATCCTGCCTCGGCGCCGTGCCGCTCGATCTCCAGCACTGCCGCAGCGAGGCCTTCGTCGGGGCTCACGAGCCGGTCCCCTGATCCGCCGTGCACTGGGGCAGCGGCGCGTTGTGGTCGGCCGCCCAGGCCTTCACATCGGCGATCGCGGCGTGGAGGGTCGGAGTCTTGACCAGCCGCATCGAGCCGGGCGAGCTGGTGAGCGCGTCGGCACAGTTGGCGGGCGGCACGAGGAACAGCTGGGCGCCGTCCTGACGGGCCCCGACGATCTTCTGCTGGATGCCGCCGATCTGGCCCACCTTGCCCTGGGGCGTGATCGTGCCGGTGCCGGCGACGACGCCCCCGTCGGTCAGCGAGCCGGGGGTGAGCGTGTCGTAGATGGAGAGCGCGAAGATCAGTCCCGCGCTCGGCCCGCCGATCGAGTCGCTGATGTTGACGCCGACCTTGAACGGGAAGGTGTACCCGACCTGGAGCTGCACCCCGATCACCTGATGTCCGTCCACCGTGGTGGGCGTGACCCGGGTGCGCACGGTCTTGCCGTTGCGCTCGACCACGATCGGCACCGACTCGCCCTGGGGAACCTTCGCGATCAGCGAGGCGACGTCGGTGCTGGGGGTCACCGGGGTGCCGCCGACCCGGCGCAGGAGGTCGCGCACCTCGAGCTTGCCGTGAGCCGGCATGTCCGGCGACACGCTGACGATCTCGATGGCCGGGTGCAGGTCGTAGCCGAGCTGCTTCAGGGCCGCGGCCACGGCGGAGTCCTGCGAGGTCACCATCTGGACCTGCCCCTCCTGGGTGTCCTGCTCCTGGCTTCCGGTTGACCCGTACACCGCCGAGAACGGGTACACCGCGTCGCTGCGGGACAACCACGCCCGCATCAGCGTGAAGAGGTCGAGCCGGGCGTTGCGCTCGGTGACGGAGACGGTGGTCATCCGGAGCTCGCCGGTATCGCGGTAGGCACGATGACCCTGGACCGAGATGATCGGCTGGTTGCCGTTGTCGCCGAGGACGTTCACGGTCAGCCCGGGTGCGTAGGTGACGAACGGCAGCGGTTTCACCGCGGCGTACAGCCCGAGCGCGACGAACAGCGGCACGGCCAGGAGAGCGGCCCAGGTGCGCTGCGTCATGCGGGCAAGCCTCTCACCCGGGGGAAGTCAGGACGCGCGACGGGTGGGGCCGGACGGCCGGCTGGACGGACGGACCGCGACCCCGCTGCTCCGGTCGCGGCTCGCGGGCGGCCTCTCCGGGCCGGTGGTGCGGAGCCGGCTCGGTCTTGCGATCGCGTCGCCGAGCCGGCGTACGGCGACCTCCCGGTCCACCTCACCCCGGCCCTCGCGTCCCAGCCATCCGACCCAGAGCATGGCCAGCACCGTCGCCACGACGGGCGGTGCCAGCCACCACAGGATCTCCACCCGCCCAGGGTAGGCAACGGTCGGCGTGGCGGCCGTCAGGCGCGCCAACGTTGGGTCAGGGGGTGCCGACCCACTGGTCGGTGCCGTCGGCGAAGTGTTGGTGCTTCCAGATCGGAACCTCCGCCTTGAGCGTGTCGATCAGGGCGCGGGACGCCGCGAACGCGTCGCCTCGGTGGGAGGCCGTGGTGGCCACGACGACCGCGACGTCGCCGATCTCGAGTCGGCCGACACGATGGAGCGCGGCCACGCCGTGCACGTCGTACTGCTCGGCGATGTCGGCGCACACCCGCCGGAGTGCCTCGAGCGCGGTGGGGTGCGCGGAGTACTCCAGGCCGGTCACGTCCAGGCCGTGGTCGTGGTTGCGCACCCGCCCGACGAACACCGTGAGCCCACCCGACTCCTCGTCGCCGAGGGCCGCCATCACCTCGGCGACATCGAGCGGGGTCTCGCGCAGGTCCACCAGCCGTACGGCGGGCGAAGACCCTTCCTGGACGGTCCGTTCGGGCACACGCCGACCTTAGGGCACGTCGGTGAACGCCATGGCCTGCTGCGTGTCTCCGACAGCTCAGGGCACCTCACCGTCAGCGGCGTACGGTGGGAGCATGAGCGACCAACCGCCCGACGACCAGAACCCCTTCCGGGGCACGCCGTTCGAGCAGTTCTTCGGGGGCGGCGCTCCCGACCTCGGCCAGATCTTCAGCCAGCTCCAGTCGATGATGCAGCCCTACGACGGCCCGTTGAACTGGGACTTCGCCATCGACACGGCGCGCAAGACCGTGGCCCAGCAGCCCGACCCGAGCCCGTCGCAGCGGCAGAAGGACGAGGTCGCGGACGCCGTACGCCTGGCCGACCACTGGCTCGACGAGACCACCCAGTTCCCCTCCGGCGTCTCCTCGACCGCGGCCTGGAGCAGGGCCGAGTGGATCGTCGGCACCACCGACGTCTGGAAGGTGCTGGTGGAGCCGATCGCCGCATCGTCCGTGGGCGCGCTCAGCAAGGCCCTTCCCGCCGAGGCACAGAACATGGGCGGCCCGATCCTGGCGATGCTCGGCAAGGCGATCGGCGCGATGCTCGCTCAGCAGGTCGGCTCCGGTCTCGGCGCGCTGGCCGGCGAGGTGCTGTCCGCCTCCGACATCGGGCTGCCGCTCGGGGCGCCGGGGACGGCCGCGCTGGTCCCGGCCAATGTCGCCACCTTCGCCGAGGGTCTCGACGTGCCCGAGAGCGACGTCCTCCTCTACCTCGCGCTCCGCGAGGCCGCCCACCAGCGGCTGTTCGCCGGAGTCCCGTGGCTGCGCGACCACCTGATCGGGGCGGTCACCGACTACGCCAAGGGCATCGAGATCAACACCGAGCGGATCCAGGAGACCATGGAGGAGCGGCTCCGCGGCGTCGACCCGGGCAACCTCGAGAAGATGCAGGAGCTGATGGAGGGTGGGCTGTTCGACATCCCGCGCTCGCCGCAGCAGGAGGCCGCCTTGCAGCGCCTCGAGATCGCGCTCGCCCTGGTGGAGGGCTGGGTCGACGAGGTGGTCAGCCAGGCGACTGCCGAGCGGATGCCGAGTGCCGGCAAGCTCCAGGAGGCCGTACGCCGGCGCCGTGCCGCGGGCGGTCCGGCCGAGGAGACGTTCGCGACCCTGGTCGGTCTCGAGCTCCGGCCGCGTCGGCTGCGCGACGCCTCGACGCTGTGGGGCTCGCTGCGCACGCGCCAGGGCACGGAGGCCCGCGACGGCGTCTGGATGAGCCCGCACCTGCTGCCCACGGACGCCGACCTCGACGACCCGCTGGGGTTCCGCGAGGGCTCCGACGCGCCGAAGCAGCTCACCGAGGACGCGTTCGACGCCGAGCTGCGCAAGCTGCTGGAGGGCGGCATGGGCGGCGCGGCCGACGGACCCGCCGAGGAGTGAGCGCGTACGCCGACGCGCTGACCGCTCTGCGCGGTTGGTCCGCGCCCTCCGCGGCGCAGGCCCGGCTGCGTGACGAGTACCTCCGCCACCTCGAGTCCCACGCGGACGGCCTGCTGCGGTCGTGCTTCCCCGACCACCTGACCGCCGGCACCCTCGTCCTCTCCCCCGGGCTGGACGCCGTACTGCTGAACCTGCACCGCAAGGCCCGGCGCTGGTTCGCGTTCGGCGGCCACCACGAACCCGGTGACGCCACTCTCGCCGCGACGGCGCTGCGTGAGGCCACCGAGGAGTCGGGGATCGCCGGGCTGCACGTCCATCCCGAGCCGGTGCACCTGGACCGGCACGCCGTCGGGTTCTGCGACCCCCGCGGCACCGTGCACCACCTCGACGTGCGGTACGCCGCGGTGGCACCCGTCGTCGCCGACCCCGCGGTCAGCGACGAGTCGCTGGACGTGCGCTGGTGGTCGCTGGCCGACCTGCCCCCGCTGGAGGACGAGATGCACGACCTGATCGGCCTCGCCGGCGAGCGCCTGAGTCAGTCGACCCCGTCAGAACCGTCGACGCCGCCTTCGAGCCGGGCGCCGGCGGAGTAGCCGTCGAGCCAGGCCTTCGCCCGCTCGACGTGCGGGTAGCGCTCGACCAACCGCCAGAAGCGCTCGTCGTGCCCCGGCTCGAGCAGGTGGGCGAGCTCGTGGACCAGGACGTAGTCGACGACCCAGCCGGGCATGTCGCGGAGCCGGCTCGACAGCCGGATCGTCCGGTCGACCGGGGTGCACGACCCCCAGCGGCTGCGTTGGTTGTCGACCCAGCGGACGCTGCTGGGCCGGGCGCGGGCGTCGAGCCAGGTGTGGCTGAGGGCGGTCGCCCGGCGCATGAGCTCGTCGTCGCTCGGGCGCCGGCGCGCCTCGGCGCGCTCGACCCGCGCCACCATCGTCTCGACCCACTCCTCCTCCTGGCGGCGGCTGAGGCTGGCCGGGATGAGCACCACGATCCGGTCGCCCTCGCGGTACGCCGAGACCGTGCGGCGGCGGCGCTTGGAACGGCGTACCTCCACCTGAGCCCGCGGCTCCCCCGACTTGGTCGACATGTCGTCGAGGCTAGCCCCGCGTGCCGACACCGCCGGGTACGCCGGGCCGGGTCTGCCGAGATCGGCGAGGGGTCAGCCGTCCTTGGCGGCCCACGCGAGCAGCCGCTCCCTCGGCCAGGTGTTCACGATCCGGTCGGGATCGATGCCGGCCGCCTCCGCCCGCTCGCAGCCGTAGTCGAGGAAGTCCAGCTGCCCCGGCGCATGGCTGTCGGAGTCGATCGAGAAGCGGCACCCGATGTCGCGCGCCAGCTCGAGCAGGCGGGTCGGCGGGTCGCGCCGCTCGGGCCGGGAGTTGATCTCGACGGCGACGTCGTGCTCGACACAGGCCTCGAACACGGACCGGGCGTCGAAGGTGCTGCCCGGCCGGATGCCGCGGTTGCCGGTCACCAGCCGGCCGGTGCAGTGCCCGAGCACGTTCATCCGCGGGTTTCGGATCGCCCCGATCATCCGCCTGGTCATCTGGTCGGCGTCCATCTTGAGCTTCGAGTGCACACTCGCGACCCGGAGGTCGAGCCGCGCCAGCATGTCGTCGGTCTGGTCGAGGGTGCCGTCGTCGAGGATGTCGACCTCGATCCCCTTGAGCAGGGTGAAGCGGGAGCCAGCCAGGTGCTCGTTGACCGCGTCGACGACACCGAGCTGGCGGGTCAGCCGGGCCACGCTCAGCCCGTTCGCGACCGTCAGCCGCGGCGAGTGGTCGGTCAGCACGAGGTACTCGTGCCCGAGCTCGATCGCGGTGAACGCCATCTCCTCGATCGGCGACCCGCCGTCGGACCAGTCCGAGTGCGAGTGCAGGTCACCGCGCAACGCAGCTCGGATCTCGCGACCACCGGGCGTGAGCGGTCCCGCGTACTCCGTCTCGAGCCGGGCCAGCCGCTCGGGGACCACACCCCGGACGGCGGACTCGATCACCGCCGCGGTGCTCGGCCCGATGCTCGGGAGCTCGGTGAGCGTGCCCGACTCGACCCGCTCAGCGACCTCGTCGGCGGGGATCGGAAGGATCGCGGCCGCTGCCTTGCGGAACGCCTGCACGCGGCGGGTCTCCTCGCGGCCGCGTTCCATCAGGAAGGCCACCCGGCGCAGAGCGGTCACCGGGCCCCCGTCGTACGGAGTCTCCTGGGGCACGCTCATCCCGCTCCTCGGGGCTCTCGGGTTGACCGGGTATTTTCCCTCCACACCCGGTGCACGACATTCTCGCTGGTCAGAGCGGGTGACCGCGGCCCGGCACCGCTCCGTTCCACAGGACCTCCCCAGCCGTTCCCCGGCGTTCCACCGGTTGTCCACAGGCACTGCGAGCGTTGTCCACAGGTTCGTCCACAGCCCTGCGGGCCAACCGGGCGCCTCGCGTTGACCCTCTCACAGGCCGCCTCCTAGCGTGTCGGCGACGGGCTCCAGGGCATCGGATGGCGTTCGCAAGGGGAAGGCAAGCGACGTCCGGTCCCTGGGTCCCCTCTTGTCGTACCGGCCGAACGTGGTCGGGTGCGGCCGCGGTCCCCGAGAGGCGACGGGGCCCTCCTGGAGCCGTGATCGGTCGCCGCGGAGCCCCTGACCGGCGTTGGACGGCCTCTGAGCGTGGGATGCAGGGTTCCACCCGCCGCGGTGTGCCGACTGCGCGCTGCGTCCCGCGTGTCGTAGTGTCTTGATGACCGGGCGCGAGCCTGGCCCGGTCCCGACGGGCTTCCCCTGATCCCCCCGTCGCGACGACCGTGAACAGCAACGAACAGGAGGCCGTCATGGCGGAGACCTGGAGCGGCGAGTTCTACTGCGTGAAGTGCAAGGAGAAGCGCGAGGCGGAAGGGGAGGTGCGCGTCAACGACAAGGGCACCCGGATGGCCAAGGCCGTGTGCCCGGTCTGCGGCACCAACCTCAACCGCATCCTCGGCAAGGCCTGAGCCGCAACCGATCGACCTACGCGACGGCGCCACCCCACGCGGGTGGCGCCGTCCCTCGTTCCCGGGCCGGGGACGTCCTTGGCACCAGGCGGGCTGTGGATGAACGCCGTCAGCCGTGCGCGTCCTGTGGCAGCGTGCGCGGCGTGGGCATCTCGGGGTCCGAGGCATCCGGCTGGGCGGCACTGCGCCGTCCGGTCATCAGGGCCGGCCTGCCCGTCGTACGCCGTGACGACGCGCACCTCCAGATCGGGCTCGACGACCCCGACCGGCTGGTCCTCGCCGACCGGCCCGGGCTGTACCAGGCCCTGACCGCCCTCGACCGCCCACCGGCCGAGGCCGCTCGGGACGTCGACGCACTCGTCGAACAGGGCTGGGTGGTCGACGCGGCCGCCGAGTCGAACGCGCGCCGATCGGCTGCCGCTCGTCGTGGGCCGGTCGCCCTCACCGTCGACCCCGCCCTCGAGGACGTGGTGACCCGCGCCTGCGACGCGGCGGCCCTGCGCCTGGACGACAGCGCGCAGC
>JAFMQY010000039.1 GCA_017354415.1 Nocardioides sp. | reverse complement strand
GAGCACTCTGTGGGGCGGACGACCCGAGAGTGGTTGGTCAGTCGGGGTCGGTGGTGGTGACCTTGGAGAGCCCGATCGGGGAGTCGGGGTCGAGGCCGAGCCGTCGGGCGAGGGCCTCCACCACCAGCTGGGCGGGGACGATCAGCGCGATCGGGGCCACCGGCTCGGGGAGGCCGGGCCCCGGGACGTGGTACGACGAGGCCGCGGCCAGCCGGTCGTCACCGCCGAGTGCGAGCACCCGGGCGCCGCGCTCGGCCAGGTCGCCGGCGAGGCCGGTGAGTGGTTCGAGCATCGGTCCGTCCTGGGCGGCGACCACGATCGCCGTCATCCCCTCGCGTACGACGGCGATCGGCCCGTGCCGCAGGTCGGCGTACGACAGCCCGCGCACCGGCCGGCCGCAGGTCTCCTCGAGCTTGAGGGCGGTCTCCAGGGCAGTTCCGAACACCAGGCCCCGCCCGGTGACCAGCACCTCCTCGGCCCCGGCCAGCACGTCCACCGCACCGTCGACCCCCTCCTCGCTCGACTCGAGCCGCGCCACCTCCGCCGGCACCCGGTCGAGCGCGGGCGTCAGCGTGCCCCGCTCGTCGAGCGCCTCGGCCAGTGCCGCCAGCGCGGTCAGCTGGCCGGTGTAGGACTTCGTCGCAGGTACGGCGCGCTCCTCACCGGCCTGCGTGGTGAGGGGTACGTCGGCCTCGGTGGCCAGGGGACTGCTCGCGTCGTTGCTGATCGCGACCGTGGCGGCGCCGAGCGACGCCGCCCATCGCTGAGTCTCGACGATCTCCTCGGTCCGGCCGGACTGCGACAGGCACACCGCGAGGGTGTCGGTCAGGTCGAGCTGTGCTCGGTAGTGCGTGGCGATGCTGGCGGCGGCCAGCGAGGCCGGGAGACCGAGGTGGGTCTCGACGAGGTAGCGCCCGTAGACGGCGGCGTTGTCGGACGAGCCGCGGGCGACGAGCAGGATCCTGTGCCGCCCGGTCATCGCGCTGCGGATGTCGTCGGCCCGCCGGCGTACCTCGGCCAGGGTCGCGGCCACCGCATCGCCCTGCTCGGCGATCTCGCGGCGCATCCAGGTGTGGGCCACGATTGGACTATACCAATCTTCTGGCACCTGGATCTGGCTGCCGGGGAAGACTTTCTGGCGACGAACGGCGCAGGTCGGGCGGCGGACGTGCCGTCCGTCGCCCCGTCAGCTCACGAACACAGGGTTCGTCAGGGCCACCATCGTCAACCCCGACAGGTCGCCCATGGGGTCCACGGTGCCCGTGGCGCGTCGTACCTCCGCCCGGACGAAGCCCTCGCCCGGATCCACGGCCGCGTCGATCACCAGATGCCCGGACTGGTCGGCGACTCCACCGGCGACGAGCCCGGTCGCGCCGAACAGCTGGCCGACCGTCCCGGGTACGCCGGTCACGTCGAGGTGTACGGCGAGCTGTTCGCCGTCCGCCAGCGTGACCGTGTCTCCGGGTCCGCCGACGGTCGTGGTCGGACCCGTGCCGGTGCCGGTGAAGTCGAGGTCGACGTCGCTCGACTCGGCGATCCAGCAGTGGCCACCCTTCACAGCCGCCACCACCTCGGCGCTCGAGAGGCTGCTGAGCCGGTACGCGGTCATCGGCAGCCCGACGACCTGGCCGGAGTGATGGGAGTCGGAGTTGCCGACGCCCGGCACGTAGGTGCCGGCCGCGAGCAGGCCCTGCCAGGCGGCCACCATCTGCTGGTTCCAGAACGTCCAGGGGCCGTTCCACACCTCCACCGCGTCCATGTGCGCGAACGAGGCACCGAAGTCCCATCGCGTACCGGGGACCGGCACCTTCGGATGAGCGGCGATCGCGACCCCGCCCAGCGATCGGGTCAGGTTCGTGAACCGGCCGAGCCTGTTGTCCGCCGCGCGGTAGCGCCAGTCGATCCAGGTGCCGGGCGGGATGCCGGTGCTCAGCCAGTGCCCGTTGCGCGTGGTGACCTCCTCGCCGCTCACCACGAGAAAGCCGTCGGGGACGGCGCGGCCGAAGATCCTCGTGGCGGAGCTCGTGTTGTGGTCGGAGGTGCCGAGGAAGTCCATGCCGCGGCCCTGCGCCTCGGACACGAGACGCCGCGGCCACCAGCCACCGTCGGAGAAGACGGAGTGGGTGTGCAGGTCGCCGCGGTACCACCCCGGCCCGGTGCCGGGGACCGCGGTCGGCGCGAAGTGGTGCTGGAACGCAGGCTCCGTCGGGTCGCCGTGCTCCAGCGTCAGGGTGACCTTCCACGGCGTACCGGGCGGGGTGATCAGGAACGGTCCGAGGATGATGTGCCACCGCCCGGGGGTGAGTGGCCCGGCGAGGTAGCCCGGTGTCGCCTCGTGCCGGGTGATCCGGAAGTGCCGCCGCGCCCCGCCGGACCAGCCCCTGAAGCCGGCGGCGTTCCCGAGCCCCTTGCCGGAGCTGTCGTAGATCCCGATGTCCACGACGTTCGTGCTGTAGCCCAGGCCCGTGTCGTGCGGCGAGAAGTCGTAGCTCACGTGGACCGCTCGCACGCCGCGCGGCATCGTGAACGGCAGGTAGTGCCAGTCGGGCGTCTTCGGGTCGGTGAACCGCCCGCTCCAGTGCACGCGGGTCTCGGTGCCGGGCGCCGCCTCGGCGATGTCGAACAGCGGGCCGCCGGCCACGAGGCCGGCGCCGACGCCGACTCCTCCCAGAAGGAGTGAACGACGGTGCCAGGCGCCGTGTGGGGTGTGCTCGCTCATCGGGGCACACTCTGAGGCCTGGTACGCCGTGGCGCAACGCGGATGCGGAACCTGCGCTGCGGCTGTCGGACGTCACGACGGCTCGCTCATCGCGGTCGGGGTGCCCCGGATGGCCGGACTGAGGGGCTGGGGCGGTCACTGCGGCCTGGTAGTCCCCGACGAAATGGCTGGATCGGGGGCTGTTCCCCCACCACTTCGTCGGGGACTATCCCGCACGAGAGCGTCTCATCCACAGGGAGGGAGTGCGGCCGGCGAGGGCGCGCGGATGGCGGAACCGACGAGCCGGACGCGGCCGCCGCTCGTTCCTGGGGTTTCACCGTGCAGCAGCACTCGGTCACCTCGGAGCTCGACCTGACAACGGTCCCGACGATCGCCCCGACGGCGGTGACGGCGTCACCTTCCACGCGTCCGACGACCTCCATTTCGACGACGAGGACGCCGTGGCGGCGATGGCCCGGCAGTGCCCTGAGCCTGCCCGCAGACCGCCCTCGGATTCCGCGGGCCCGCACGATCGCCGTACGCTTGGCGACTGTCATGAGCAGCACCGCCGTCACGCCGCGCACCTATCAGGTCAGGACCTACGGGTGCCAGATGAACGTGCACGACTCCGAGCGGCTGACCGGGCTGCTGGAGGAGGCGGGGTACGTCGCGGCGCCCGACGGCGAACCGGCCGACGTGGTCGTGTTCAACACCTGCGCGGTCCGGGAGAACGCCGACAACAAGCTCTACGGCAACCTCGGCCACCTGGCGCCGGTCAAGGCGAAGCGACCGGGGATGCAGATCGCGGTCGGCGGCTGTCTGGCCCAGAAGGACCGCGCGACCATCACGAAGAAGGCGCCATGGGTCGACGTCGTCTTCGGCACCCACAACATCGGCTCGCTGCCGGTCCTCCTCGAGCGCGCGCGTGTGCAGCAGGAGGCGCAGGTCGAGATCCTCGAGTCGCTCGAGGTCTTCCCGTCCACGCTGCCCACCCGTCGCGAGTCGGCGTACGCCGCCTGGGTCAGCGTGAGCGTCGGGTGCAACAACACGTGCACGTTCTGCATCGTCCCCAGCCTGCGCGGCAAGGAGAAGGACCGACGGCCCGGCGACATCCTGGCGGAGATCCGGGCTCTGGTCCCCGAGGGCGTCAGCGAGGTGACCCTGCTCGGGCAGAACGTCAACGCCTACGGCGTCGAGTTCGGAGACCGGCAGGCCTTCGGCAAGCTGCTCCGATCCTGCGGCGAGATCGACGGGTTGGAGCGGGTGCGTTTCACCTCGCCCCACCCTGCCGAGTTCCGCGACGACGTGATCGCGGCGATGGCCGAGACGCCCAACGTGATGCACCAGCTGCACATGCCGCTGCAGTCCGGCTCCGACCGGGTGCTGCGAGCGATGCGCCGGTCCTACCGGCGCGAGAGGTACCTCGGCATCATCGAGCGGGTCCGGGCCTCGATGCCCGACGCCGCGCTCTCGACCGACATCATCGTCGGGTTCCCCGGTGAGACAGAAGCCGACTTCCAGCAGACGCTCGAGGTCGTCCGCGAGGCGCGCTTCGCCGCGGCATTCACCTTCCAGTACTCCATCCGCCCCGGCACGCCCGCCGCGACGATGCCCGACCAGGTGCCACCCGAGGTCGTGCGCGACCGCTACGACCGTCTCGTCGAGCTGGTGAACCAGATCGCGTGGGGGGAGAACCAGGCGCTGGTCGGTCGCCGCGTCGAGCTCCTCGTCGCCGAGGGGGAGGGCCGCAAGGACGCCGCCACGCACCGGATGACCGGCCGCGCCCGCGACAACCGCCTCGTCCACTTCGACGCGTCGTCGGTCGAGCCGCGCTCTTCGTCGGTCGAGCCAAGCTCTTCGTCGGTCGAGCCAAGCACTTCGTCGATCGAGCCTGTCGCTCGTCCTGCGGAGGCGAGGGACGAGCCCTCTCGAAGGGAGACCACGAAGCCAGGAATCCGCCCCGGCGACATGGTCGAGGTCGAGGTCACCTACGCCGCCCCCCATCACCTGGTCGCCGACGGACCGGTCCTGGCCCACCGCCGTACGAGATCCGGCGACGCCTGGGAGGCGCGGACGACGGCGTCGGCCACGGCGATCGGCCTCGGCATGCCGACGATCGGCGTTCCAGCGCCCCTGGAGCCGACCGCCTGCGGCTGACGGCCGCGGTCCGCGGCGGAGAGTCAGGACTCCTGGTACGGCGCGTCCTTGCTCCGTGGGTCCTTCGACGGGTAGCCGGCCTTCGGCTCGATCCCCTCGGAGTTCTCCTCGTCGCCCTGCTCGAACTCCGCGTCCGAGCCCACGACGTCGCCTGCCTCATCGGTGTGGGCGGGTCCGCGGGTGTCCTTCTCGCCGTCCGTCCCTTCGTGTCCACCGCCGGTCGGCCCGATACGCTCGCTGCTGACGCCCATCCCGCCCGCGGCCCGGTCGGGACCGCCGGCGTTGGGCGACGAGTCCTGAAGCTCGGTCGGCTGCTCGTTGCCGGTGCTCTTGCGGGGCTCGTCGGTCATGCCTGCATCTCCTCGTCCGGGTCGCTCGCACCGTCATTCGACGCGCCCTGGTCGGTCTCGGTCGGTTCCGTGACCTCCTCTGGGATCTCGTCCTTCGACTCCGGATTCCCGACCCGGCTGAGGTCGGGCACGACCGGGTGGGGCTCGTACTCCCGCTCCTCGACCGCGTCCACGCCACCCGGCGGTGGCTCTGCGGGCTCGATCTCGGGTGTCGGTCGTTCGCCCAGGTCGGTCACGTGCCTTTCTCCTCCCGGCGCGCCGTCCGGCCGGCACGCCCTTCGTCAGAATCCGAACGTGGTGTAGCTCTCCAATCCCGTACCCAGCCCGTCGAGGACCACTCGCTCATGTGGGACGACGGGCTCGGGCAGCCGGTCCAGCGAGAACCACTCGATCGCCTCGGCCTTGGCCGCCTCGACGATCCGCGGCTCCCCGGTCCAGGCCCGCGCCGTGAAGAAGAAGTCGATGCGCTCGTCGATCGGGTCGGCGTGCCGGGTGCGCTGCATCGCGGTCACGAAGTCGAGGTCGAGCCCCCCGATGTCGAGCTCCTCACGCGCCTCCCGCCGCGCCGCGTCGTACGCCGTCTCCCCGCGCTCCACGTGGCCCGCAGCGGCAGCGGCCCAGTGGCCGTCCATGTAGCCGGTGTTCTGTCGCAGCTGCAGCAGCACCTCGTCGGCGCCGCCGGGGGAGGCGGCCGGGCGCAGCAGGAAGACATACGACGCGGGAACGACCCGGAAGCGATCCGTCATGCGCCCATGCTCGCAGGCAGACCGCTCCACCAGGGCCGAGCGTCAGTGCACCCCGAGGTCCTGCACCAACCGGATGACGTAGAACACGACGGGCAGCCCGAACACCGCGAGCATCACCCACGCCACCGCCCGGTGGAACGGCCGCGCCGAGTCGAGGTGTCCCGCGAAGTCGAGCAGCGCTCCGTCCGGCACGTGGTGCGTGAGCCCGATCCGCCGCGCCTCGTCGGGCATCCGCGTGCCGGGGAACCAGTACGGCGGGGTGTCGTCGTCGGGCTCGTAGTCCTCGTCGAACTCGTCGAGCGGGAGCCGCGTCATGCGACCACAGTAAGCCCCCGTCCGCGATCGGGGCGGCCTGCGAGACTGAGCACATGTCGAGCGCCCCGGCCGCACCGCCGATCGTGGCCGTGGTCGGCGCCACCGCGGCCGGCAAGACCGGGCTGTCCCTCGACCTCGCCGAGCGTCTCGGCGGCGAGATCGTGAACACCGACGCGATGCAGGTCTACCGCGGGATGGACATCGGCACGGCCAAGGTGCCGGCATCCGAACGCCGCGGGGTCCCGCACCACCTGCTCGACCTGCTCGACGTGACCGAGCCGCTCACGGTGGCGGAGTTCCAGGGCTGGGCGCGCACGGAGGTCGCCGAGATCCGCGACCGAGGCCGGACGCCGGTCCTGGTCGGCGGATCGGCGCTCTACACCCGCGCGGTGCTCGACCGTTTCGAGTTCCCCGGCACCGATCCCGACGTACGTCGTGCCCTCGAGGCCGAGCTGGCCGACGTCGGCCCGGCCGAGATGCATCGCAGGCTGGCCGAGTCCGACCCGGAGGCCGCTGCCCGGATCCTGCCCGACAACGGCCGCCGGATCGTGCGCGCGCTCGAGGTCGTCACGATCACCGGCCGGCCGTTCACCGCCAGCCTCCCCGAGCACGTCTACGCCGATCCCCGAAGCGTGCAGATCGGCCTCGACATCGACCGGCCGACGCTCGACTCGAGGATCGGCGCCCGCGTGCGGCAGATGTACGACGACGGGCTCGTCGACGAGGTACGCCGCCTTGTCGACCTCGGACTCGACCGGGGCCGCACCGCCCGCACCGCGATCGGCTACCGCGAGGTGTCGGCGTACCTCCGGGGCGAGCTGACCCTGCACGAGGCCATCGAGCAGACCACCAGGGCCACGCGACGCTTCTCTCGACGCCAGGACAGCTGGTTCCGCAAGGACCCTCGCGTCGTCTGGGTGCGCTGGGACGATCCGGCGTGCGTCGACAGGGCCATCGAGGTGATCGAGTCTGCGAACAGGGTGGCGTCAGGCGCTCGCAACTGACCGCGAGTCAGGTGCGCGCTCCAGGAGTCTCGGCATCAGCGCGGCGGTGCGGTCGTCGGCAGGCGTGTAGACCATGGTCCAGCCGTCTCCCTCGGAGTGGAGCAACCGCTGGGGCAGCACCCGGAGCCGGCCGACCGCGGTGGGGAACACCTTGTAGCCCGGATCGTCGGGCGCGACGTCGTGCTGCGACCAGATCTCGGCGAAGAACGGCGAGGCCGCGAGCAGCCGTCCGACGAGCTCCTGGCCGAGGGGGTCGTCGAGATGGGTGGCGAGGTGCGTGCGGAACTTCGCGACGGCATGCCGGGCGCCGTTGTCGCGGTCCTCGACGAAGTCGACGTAGGCGGGGTGGGTGAAGAACAGCCAGAGGAAGTTCCGCTCCTCCGGCGGGATCAGTTCGAGGTCGCAGCGCAGGAACCGGTACGCCGTGTTGTAGGCGAGGATGTCGTAGCGCCACGAGAGCGCCACGGCGGGGTACGGGTCGAGCTGGTCGAGCAACCGCTGGTAGCCGGGTGCGAGCGCGGCGCAACGCCGGGACTCGGCCTCGAGGTCGACGGTCGCGCTCAACGTGAACATGTGCGCGCGTTCGCGCTGGTCGAGCCGGAGCGCGCGGGCGATGGCGTCGAGCACCGGCCCCGACACGTTGATGTCGCGAGCCTGCTCGAGCCAGGTGTACCAGGTGACGCCCACTCCCGCGATCTGGGCGACCTCCTCGCGGCGCAGTCCCGGCGTACGCCGCCGGCCCCCGCCGGGCAGGCCGACGGCCTCCGGCGCGAGGCGCTCGCGCCGGGCCCTCAGGAACGAGCCGAGCTCCACCCGGCGCTCGTGCGCCGTGCTGGTCATGACACCACCGTAGGACGGCGGCGACCCGATGAGCCAGGGTCGGCTGGTACCTGGATAAGCGGGCTCTGGATACCCCCCTGGGCGAGCGGGACAGTCGAACCCATGAGCACTGCTGTGATCACGGGCACGACAGCGGGCCGACCGCGCGCACGACAGGGCCCGCCCGAGCTGGGCGGGCTGGGTCTTGCGGCCGTCCTGACCTCCTATGCCTTGCAGGTCCTGAACTTCTTCGTCGTCACCGTGGCCCTCGGCTCGTTGGAGTCCGAGCTGCGCGCGAGCCCGAGCGTACTCGAGCTGGTCGTCGCCGGGTTCGGTGTCGCCTACGCCAGCACCGTCGTGCTCGGCGGCCGGCTGGGCGACAACGTCGGACGGCGGCGGGTGCTGCGGGTGGGACTGGTGTGGTTCGGGGCGGCCTCCGTGTGGTGTGCCCTTGCGCCGTCCGCCGGTCTGCTGGTGGCCGGCCGGGTCGCGCAGGGGCTGGGTGCCTCGCTCGTGGCGCCGCAGGTGCTCTCGACGATCCAGGCGCGGACCGAGGGCGCGAGCCGGGCCCGGGCGATGGCGTGGTTCGGTGCCATGGCGGGCATCGCGACCTGCGTCGCCTTCATCGTCGGCGGTGCCCTGGTGACCGCTGACCCGGGCGGCCTGGGCTGGCGCGCGGCCTTCTGGCTCGACATACCTCTCGTGCTGGCCGCGCTGGTCGCACAGCGGTGGGTGCCCGAGTCGCGTGCCGAGCGGCCGCAGCGCGTGGACGCGGTCGGTACGGCGTTGCTCTCGGTGGCGGTCGTGCTCGTCATCCTGCCGCTCACCGAGGGGCGTGCCGCGGGGTGGCCGTGGTGGACCTGGGCGATGCTCGCTTCGTGCGTCCCGGTGCTGGGAGCCCTCGCGAGGTGGGAGTGGCGGATGGAGCGCCGCGGCCGCGACGCGTTGGTGCCGCCGAGCCTTCTGCGGACCCGCTCCATGGTCACCGGCCTCACGATGACCGCGATCTTCTTCACCGTCTTCGGCGGTTTCATGTTCGTCTTCGCGCTGGCCGCCGAGGTGGCCGCCGGCATGGATCCGCTCGACATCGGCTGGACCCTGACGCCGTTCGCCCTGTCGTTCCTCGGCGCCTCACTGGTCGGCAGCCGGGCTGCGCAGCGCGACCCTGTCGGGCTGATGGAACGCGGCGCCGTGATCGCGGCGGTCGCACTGGCCGCTCTCGGCCTGGTCCTGCTCGCGACCTGGCCCGGCTTCACCTCCTGGCAGCTGGCGCTGCCGCTGGTGGTGCTCGGGGTCGGGCAGGGCATGCTCGTGGTGCCCCTCTTCGGCACCGTGCTCGGCGGCGTGCCGGCACACCACGCCGGCATGGGCGGCGGCGTCCTGATCACGACCATGCAGATGGCGCTCGGCCTCGGGTCAGCTCTGGTCGGGACGGTGTTCCTCGAGCTGGGCGGAGCCACCGGGAACGCCGCGCCGGTCGAGGTCGTCCTGGCCGCGTCGGTCGTCCTGGTGCTGGTCACGGCGCTGGTGGCGGGCCGGCTCCGGACGCCGCCGGCGGAACAGTCGGGCCAGTCAACGTCCGAGACCCTCGCCGCGTGAGCCCGCCCGTCCACGATCTCGACTGAGCCCTCGACATCGGGGGGTGGATGCAACAAGGTGGGGATGTCGTCCGATCTCGGGAGGTCCCATGACGCACCTGTCCCGCCGTACCCGGCTCGCTGCTCCGGGTGCCGCCCTCGGCCTCACCGCCGCGCTGCTCGTCACCGCGACCACCTCGGCACACGGTCAACAGGCTGACGGGCAACGGCACACGGAGAAGGTGCCGACCAGCATCGGATACGGCGGCGCCGTCACCAGCGTCGACCCCGAGGCCTCGGCGGCCGGGCTGCAGGTGCTCAAGGAGGGCGGCAATGCCGTGGACGCGGCCATCGCGACCGCGGCGACGCTCGGGGTCACCGAGCCGTTCTCGACCGGCATCGGCGGCGGCGGGTTCTTCGTCTACTACGACGCCGCCACGGGGCAGGTGCACACCATCGACGGGCGCGAGACCGCGCCCGAGTCCATGCCCCACGACGCCTTCATCGACCCGTCGACGGGCAAGCCGTACAACTTCACTCCGGAGCTGGTCACGAGCGGCGTGTCCGTCGGCGTCCCGGGGTCGCTCGCGACCTGGCAGAGCGCCCTCGACCAGTGGGGTACGACGTCTTTGGCGCAGGCGCTGAAGCCCGCGATCGCCGTCGCCCGGCGCGGCTTCGTCGTCGACCCGACGTTCCACCAGCAGACCGAGGAGAACAAGGTCCGCTTCGACGCGTTCACCTCGACCCGCAAGCTGTACCTCCCGAACGGCGACGCCCCGAAGGTCGGCTCGATCTTCCACAACCCCGACCTGGCGAACACCTACCAGCTGCTCGCGCAGCGTGGGCTGCAGCCCTTCTACAACGGCGACATCGGCGCCGAGATCGTGCGCACCGTCCACAACCCGCCGAAGACGTCGACCACGACCCTGCCGATCCCGACCGGCTTCATGGAGCGCAGCGACCTTGCGGCCTACCACACCATCGACCGCGCTCCGACCCACGTGAACTACCGCGGCTACGACGTCTACGGCATGGCGCCGGCGTCGTCCGGCGGCTCCACGGTGGGTGAGGCGCTGAACATCCTCGGGCAGTTCGACATGTCGTCGATGTCGACCGCCCAGCAGCTCCACCACTATCTCGAGGCCTCGGCGCTCGCCTTCGCCGACCGCGGCAAGTACGTCGGTGACCCGGCCTACGTCGACGTCCCGCTGTCCGACCTGCTGTCGCCGACGTTCGCCGCCGAGCGGGCCTGCCAGATCGACCCCACGAAGGCGCTGAGCAAGCCCGTGGCGGCCGGCGACGTCACGTCGTACGACGGGCAGTGCGACACCCCGAGCGCCGCGACCACGAGCAGCGGCGACCACGAAGGGCTGTCGACGTCCAACCTCACCGTGGCCGACAAATGGGGCGACGTCGTGGAGTACACGCTCACCATCGAGCAGACCGGTGGCTCCGGGATCGTGCTGCCGCATCGCGGCTTCCTGCTCAACAACGAGCTCACCGACTTCGACGCGGTCTACGACCCGGCCGACCCGAACAACATCCAGGGCGGCAAGCGGCCCCGGTCGTCGATCTCACCGACGATCGTGCTGAACAACGGCAAGCCGTGGCTCGCGCTCGGGTCGCCCGGCGGCTCGACGATCATCACGACCGTGCTGCAGATGCTGGTCGACCGGATCGACCGCGGGATGACCATCGAGCAGGCGATCGCCGACCCGCGCGGATCGCAACGCAACACCACCTCGGTGACCGCCGAGCAGTCGTTCATCGACACCTACGGACCGCTGCTCGCGCCCCTCGGCCACACGTTCAGCCCGGCCGGCGCTCCCGGCACGACCGCGGCCGAGATCGGCGCGGCGACGGCGATCGAGTTCGGTCCGCAGGGGCTGATAACCGCCGTGTCCGAACCGGTCCGCCGGGGTGGTGGCTCGGCCCTGGTCGTGACCCCGGCCCCCTGACCCGGCGTTGACGGCCCGCGCGGTCGCACCTGGGACACTGGGGGCGTGAGCACTCGGCAGGCGAGCTACGTGTTCCTCAAGGGGCACGGCACGGAGAACGACTTCGTGCTCCTGCCCGACCACGACGGATCGGTCCACGGCGACCTGTCCGCCGAGCGGGTGCGGGCCCTGTGCGACCGCCGGGCCGGGATCGGCGCCGACGGCGTCCTCCGCGTCATCCGTCTCGGCTCGTCGGTCGCGCCTGTCGCTTGTCCTGAGGAGGCGAGGGACGAGCCGTCTCGAAGGGAGATCACGGACACGGACCTTCCCGAGTGGTTCATGGACTACCGCAACGCCGACGGCTCGGTGGCGGAGATGTGCGGCAACGGCATCCGGGTCTTCGCCCGGCACCTGTACGACGAGGGTCTGGTCCCCGCTTCCGAGCCGGTGCGCATCGCCACCCGTGCCGGTGTGAAGACCGTGACCCGCGACGGCGCGCAGTTCACCGCCGACCTGGGCATCTCCACGATCCACGGTGAGACCAAGGTGTCGGTCGGCGACCGAACCTGGCCGGCGCTGCACGTCGTCGTCGGCAACCCGCATGCGGCCGTACTGCTGGAGCCCGGAGCCGACCTGACGTCGGTCGGATCCCTCGCCGAGGAGCCGGCATACGACGAGACGCTCTACCCCGAGGGCGTGAACGTCGAGTTCGTGGTCCGACGGGGGCCCGACCACGTCGCGATGCGCGTCCACGAGCGGGGCTCCGGCGAGACCCGGTCCTGCGGCACCGGCGCGTGCGCGGCGGCGGTCGCTGCGGCGGGTGGCGTACCGGGGCGCTGGCGGGTCGACGTACCCGGCGGCACGCTCGAGGTGTCGCGTGATGCCGACGGACGGGTGTTCCTGAGCGGGCCCGCGGTGATCGTCGCCCGAGGCGAGACGTCGCTGTGAGGTGGTGTACCTGAGCCCGCGCCCGACCTCGCGCTCAGCTACTCGACCCCCTCGCTAGGCTCCGCCGCATGGAGATCTCAGGTTCTGTCGCGTTGGTCACCGGCGGCGCCTCGGGCATCGGTGCCGCCGTCGCCCGTCAGCTCGCCGAGGCCGGCGCCACGGTCGTGGTCGCCGACGTACAGGACGAGAAGGGGGAGGCGCTCGCGGAGGAGATCGGCGGGGCGTTCGCGCATGTCGACGTCACCGACACGAACCAGATCACGGCGGCGGTCGACCAGGCGGCCGCCCTCGGCGAGCTCCGGGTGCTGGTGAACTCCGCCGGGATCGGGCCGGCGGCCCGCACCGTCGGCCGCGACGGCACGTACGAGTCAGCGCACGACCTCGAGCTCTACAAGAGGGTGATCGCGATCAACCTGATCGGCACCTTCGACATGACCCGGATCGCTGGTACGGCGATGTCGCGGTTCGAGCCGCTGGCATCCGGTGAGCGCGGAGCGATCGTGAACATGGCCAGTGTCGCCGCCTTCGACGGCCAGATCGGGCAGGCGGCGTACTCCTCGTCGAAGGGCGGCATCGTCGGGATGACCTTGCCCGTCGCACGCGACCTCGCCGCGATCGGCGTCCGCGTCAACACCGTCGCGCCGGGACTGATCGACACCCCGATCTACGGCGAGGGCGAGAAGGCCGAGGAGTTCAAGACCCGGCTGGGGGAGTCGGTGCTGTTCCCCAGACGCCTCGGTACGCCGGACGAGCTCGCCTCGATGGTGCTCGAGTGCCTGCGCAACTCCTACATGAACGGTGCCGTCGTCCGCGTCGACGGCGGCATCCGGATGCCTCCGAAGTAGGCGGGGCCCGGCTGGCAGGGATACCCGGTTCACCGGGGATCCCTGCGCTTCTCGGCCGTTGCAACGCCCGAGAAGCGCAGGAAGCGCGTCCCCACTGTGACTGATGGTGCTGTTGGGGTCGGGTCAGATGCGGACGCGGGCCGAGGAGGGGTCGTACATCGGCCGCAGGGAGACCTCCGCGGCGTATCGGTCCCCGGCGATGTCGACCTCCCAGTTCCCGGCATCCAGCCACTCCCTGGTGACCTTCTCGTCGGCGGAGACGAAGGCGAGGCCGACGGAGGCGCCCAGCGTCCAGCCGTACGACGCGGCGCGGATGTAGCCGACCACCTCGCCGTCGCGGAGCACCGGCTCGGCGTGGAACAGCAGCGGTTCGGGGTCGATGAGGCGGATCTGCACGAGCCGCTGTGTCGACGGGAACGCCCCCTTGCGCGCGGCCAGGGCCGCCTTGCCGCGGAAGTCGGTCCCCCAAGCGACCGCGAAGCCGAGGCCCACGTCGAGGGGGCAGTCGGTGTTGTCGATGTCGTGGCCGTAGTCGCGGTAGGCCTTCTCCATCCGCAGCGACGCCAGCGCCTTCAGCCCGACCGGCTTCACGCCCTCGCCCGCGGCCAGCGCGTCGTACAGCTCGAGGGCGCGGTCCGTGGCGACGTACAGCTCGTAGCCGAGCTCGCCGAGGTAGGTGATCCGGGCGCAGACGACACGTACGCCGGCCACCTCGATCTCGCGGACCCCCCGGAACGGCCACGACTCCGTCGACAGGTCGGCGTCGGTGAGCTCGGCGAGCACGTCGCGGGACAGCGGGCCCTGGAGGTTCAGCTGGCCGAAGTCCGCGGTCACGTCCTCGACGCGTACGTCGTGCCCGCGCGCCGCGCGGCCGAGCATCCCGGCCACGTGCCCGTGTCCGGTGTCCGAGGCGACGACCCAGAAGCGGTCGTCGGCGAGCTTGGACACCGTGAGGTCGGCCTCGATCCGGCCGTCGTCGTTGAGCCACTGGGTGTAGGTGATCCAGCCGGCGTCTCCGTTGACGTCACCGGCCGACAGCTGGTCGAGCATCGCCCCCGCATCCGGCCCGGTCACCGAGAACTTCGCCATGAACGACATGTCCATCAGCCCGACGCTCTCGCGGACCGTGCGGTGCTCCTCGGCCCACTGCTCGAACCACGGCGCGCGACCCCAGGTCGGCTCGGCCTCAGGCGTGGATCCGGGGCCGGCGAACCAGTCGGCGCCCTCCCAGCCCGACACCTCGCGCAGGTAGCCGCCGTTCGCGACGAGCCGGTCGTGGACCGGCGAGAGCAGCCGGTCGCGCATCGTGCGCAGCTGCTTGCCCGGGGTGTGGGCGGCGTACACCGTGCCGAGGATCTCGGTGGTCCGCTCGCGCCGGTACGCCGGCTCGAGCTGGTCCCTCCGGAATCGCGCCACATCCCAGGCCGTGACGTCGACGTCTGGAAGCCCGGAGATGAGCCAGTGCGCCAGCACCCGGCCGAGCCCGCCGGCAGAGAGCACGCCGACGGAGTTCATGCCGGCGGCGACGAAGTAGTTCTTGATGTCCGGTGCCTCGCCGACCGCGGGCATCAGGTCGGGCGTGAACGACTCGGGCCCGCAGAAGAACGTCCGCACGCCGACCTCGAGCGTGACCGGCACTCGCGACATCGCCCGCTCCAGGAACGGCGACATCCGGTCCCAGTCCGGCTTGAGAGTGGTGAACGACGCGGTCGGTGGGATGCCGTCGACCGACCAGGCGGCGGCGCGCGGCTCGAACAGGCCGACCATCATGCCGCCGCCCTCCTCCCGGTAGTAGCCGTACGCCGCGGGGTCCTCGAAGATCGGCGCGTTCGGGTCGATCCCCTCGATGGTGTCGGTGATGAGGTAGTAGTGCTCGGCCGCCTGGTTGGGGATCACCACGCCGCTCTTCTCGCCGAGCTCGCGGGCCCACATGCCGGTGCAGTTCACGACGTACTCGCACTCGATCAGCTCGCGTCCGTCGTCGGTCGAGCGGGCATCGTCGGTCGAGCCCGTGGAGACCACGACTCCGCGCACGTCGCCGTTCTCGACGACCACGTCCTCGACCCGCACGCCCTCGACGACCCGCACGCCGAGGTTCTTCGCGCCGCGGGCGAACGACTGGGTGAGGTCGACCGGGTTGACGCGGCCGTCGCCGGGCACGTGGAAGCCGGCGAGCAGGTCGTCGGTGCGCGCCCAGGGGAAGAGGTCGGACATCTCCTTCGGCGAGATCTCGTGGACCTCCAGCCCGAGTTGGCGCTGGAACGCCGCGACCCGGCGATACTCGTGCAGCCGGTCGGCGTCGGCCGCGGCCTCGATCAGGCCGACCGGCTTGAAGCCGGTGGAGACCCCGGTCTCGGCCTCGAGCCGCGCGTAGAGGTCGCGGGAGTACAGCCGGATCCCGGTGGAGGTCTCCGAGGTCGAGCCGAAGCAGGTCATCAGCCCGGCGGCGTGCCACGTCGTACCGCTGGTGAGCCGGTCTCGCTCGAGGACGACGACGTCCGTCCAGCCCTCGTGAGCGAGGTGGTAGGCGACCGAGCAGCCGATCACACCGCCCCCGATGACGACGACACGTGCACGGTCGGGCAAGGCAGTCGGAGTCACGGCCACAACCTAGCCGCCGCCGGGCCATCCGCCGACAGCAAACGAATTCGCGCGGGGAAGGGCGTCGACCTACCCTGGAAGCCGTATGACGAACGCACCCGAAGACTTCAACCTCGACTCCGAGCTGGTAGAGACCAGGGGCTGGGACCTCGACGCCGGAGACCAGATCGACGTCCGCGACGACGCAGACGCCGACTGGGAGTCGGGGTACGCCGACGACGACCCCGAGCTGACCACCGGTGAGCAGGACCTCGCCGAGCGGTACGCCCTGCGCCGGGTCGCCGGGCTGTCCACCGAGCTCGAGGACATCTCCGAGGTCGAGTACCGCCAGCTGCGCCTGGAGCGGGTCGTCCTCGTCGGGGTCTGGACCGATGGCACCGTCGAGGATGCCGAGAACTCCCTGGCCGAGCTGGCCGCGCTCGCCGAGACCGCCGGCTCGGAGGTGCTCGACGCGATCTACCAGCGCCGCGACAAGCCCGACCCCGCGACGTACATCGGCCGCGGCAAGGTCGAGGGCCTCGGCGAGATCGTCCGCGCCACCGGCGCCGACACCGTGATCTGCGACGGCGAGCTCGCGCCCAGCCAGCTCCGCAACCTCGAGGACCGGCTCAAGGTCAAGGTGGTCGACCGTACGGCGCTGATCCTCGACATCTTCGCCCAGCACGCGAAGAGCAAGGAGGGGCAGGCGCAGGTCGAGCTGGCGCAGCTCACCTACATGAAGCAGCGTCTCCGCGGCTGGGGCGGCAACCTGTCCCGCCAGGCCGGTGGCCGGGTCGGCGCGGACGGCGGCGGCATCGGCGGGCGCGGCCCGGGTGAGACCAAGATCGAGACCGACCGCCGGCGCATCAACACCAAGATCTCCCGGCTCCGGCGCGAGCTCAAGCAGATGAAGGTCACGCGCGACACCAAGCGCCAGGAGCGCCGGCGCCGCCACATCCCGAGCGTCGCCATCGCCGGGTACACCAACGCCGGCAAGTCCAGCCTGCTCAACCGTCTGACCGGCGCCGGCGTGCTCGTCGAGGACGCGCTGTTCGCAACCCTCGACCCGACCATCCGGCGTACGACGACCAACGACGGCCGCGTGTACACGATGAGCGACACCGTCGGCTTCGTCCGCCACCTGCCCCACCAGCTGGTCGAGGCGTTCCGGAGCACGCTCGAGGAGGTCGCCGACTCCGACCTGATCCTGCACGTCGTCGACGGGTCGCACCCCGACCCGGAGGGTCAGGTCGCGGCCGTGCGTGAGGTGTTCGCGGAGATCGGCGCCGACAAGGTGCCCGAGATCGTGGTCGTCAACAAGTCCGACGCCGCCGACCCGATGGTGCTGGCCCGGCTCCAGCAGCGCGAGCCGCACGTCGTGGTCGTGAGCGCCAAGACCGGAGAGGGCATCGCCGAGGCGCTCTGCCGGGTCGAGGAGGAGCTTCCGCGTCCGGGGGTCGAGTTCGCGGCGCTGGTGCCGTACGCCCGTGGCGACCTGCTCGACCGGCTCCACCAGCACGGCGAGATCGAGTCCCTGGAGCACACCGGCGAGGGCACCGTGGTCCGCGGTCGCGCCCACGCCGACCTGGCCGGCGAGCTCGCGGCGTACCCGGTCTGATCCTGCGCGGACGGAACCTCGTCCCCGGGCGCGGATAGGGTGCAGCGGTGCCTGACCGACCCGACCGTCCACCCGTTCGCGACGTGCTCGCGACCGCGGTCGAGGCGCTCGGGGGGCAGGAGCGACCCGGACAGATCACGATGGCCGAGGCCGTCGAAGAGGCCCTGAGCGACCACCGCCACTTGGTCGTGCAGGCCGGCACCGGCACCGGCAAGTCGCTGGCCTACCTCGTGCCCGCACTGCTCCACGACGAGCGGGTCGTGGTCGCCACCGCGACCCTCGCCCTGCAGCACCAGCTGGTCGAGCGCGACATCCCCCGCCTGGTCGACTCGCTCGCGGGTGCACACCCCGAGGTCGACACGTCGTACGCCGTGCTGAAAGGCCGCTCCAACTACGCCTGCCTGCACCGGGTCCGCGAGGGCGTCCCGGACGACGAGCAGGGCACGCTGGTCGACGTGCCGACCTCCACGCTGGGCAACAAGGTCCTCGAGCTCCGCGCCTGGGCCGAGCAGGAGGCCGAGAGCGGCGGTTCCGGCGAGCGCGACCGCGCGCCGCGCCACACCGACCGCGAGTGGCGCCAGGTCAGCGTCAGTCACCGTGACTGCCTCGGGGCCGCACGCTGCCCGTTCGGCGACGAGTGCTTCGCCGAGGCGGCTCGCGAGCAGGCTCACCGCTCCCACCTGATCGTCACCAACCACTCGCTGCTCGCCATCGACGCGATCGAGGGGGTGCCGATGATCCCCGACTACGACGTGGTCGTCGTCGACGAGGCCCATGAGGTCGTCAGCAGGGTCACCCAGGCCGCGACCGACGAGCTCCTCGCCTCGGACGTCGACCGGGCCGCGCGTCGCTCCCGGAGGTACGTCGAGTCCGCCGACGAGTCATCCCCGGCCGACGACCTCGCCGATGCCGGTGATGCACTCGGGGTCGCGATCACCGAGTGCACACCCGGCCGGTTCGACGTCGTTCCGGAGCTGCTCGCGGACGCGCTGGTGCTGGTTCGCGACGCCGCGCGCGCGTGCCTGTCGGCGTACCCGAAGGAGAGCGACAGCGGTGAGCCCGACGCCGGCCGCACACAGGCGCGCGGGTCGGTACAAGAGGTGTTCACGACCGCCGAGCGGATGGCGGCGGGCTCCGAGTCCGACGTGCTCTGGCTGAGTGAAGGTGGGGAGCGCATCCCGCCCCGGCTGTGTGTCGCGCCGCTCGAGGTCTGGGGGCCGATGCGCGAGAGGCTGCTCACCGCCAAGACGGTCGTGATGACGTCGGCGACGCTGATGCTCGGCGGTGACTTCAGCGCCATCGCGACCTCGGTGGGCCTGCGGCCCGGGGAGCGGGTCGACGTACCGACGACGGGTGTCTCCCTTCGAGACGGCTCGTCCCTCGCCTCCTCAGGACGATCGACAAGCTCGACCGACAGTCCCACGTCGGGGGCCGACGTGGTCTCGGCGAACTCCACCGACGCAGACGCCCTGCCGTGGGTCGGACTCGACGCCGGGTCGCCGTTCGACTACGGCCGGCAGGCGATCCTCTACGTCGCCCGCCACCTGCCGCCGCCTCGCCGCGAAGGCCTCGGGCCGGCCCAGCTCGACGAGATCGTGTCGCTGGTGGACGCCGCGGACGGCCGGACGCTGGGGTTGTTCAGCTCGCGGCGGGCGGCGGAGACGGCAGCGGAGGCGGTCCGGGAGCGGTTGCCCCACCTGACGACGCTCGCCCAGGGCGATGCGCAGCTGCCCGAGCTCGCGAGGCAGTTCGTGGGCGATCCCCACACCAGCCTCTTCGGCACCCTGAGCCTGTGGCAGGGCGTCGACGTGCCGGGCGACACCTGCCAGCTGGTGCTGATCGACCGCATCCCGTTCCCCCGCCCCGACGACCCGCTGATGAGCGCCCGTCAGCGGGCCGCCGACCGCGAGGGTCGCAACGGGTTCATGCAGGTCGCGGCCACCCACGCGGCTCTGCTGCTCGCCCAGGGCACGGGCCGGCTGATCCGCACCGCCGACGACCGCGGCGTGGTCACGGTGCTCGACTCGCGCCTGGCGACGGCCCGGTACGCCGGGTTCCTCAAGGCGAGCCTGCCGCCGATGTGGACGACGTACGACGGCGACCTGGTGCGGCAGGCCCTGGCCCGGTTGGCGACGGCGGGTCGGGCCGTCGGCTGAGCCCACGGGGCGTCAGCCCCGGGCGGGGTCAACAGTGGTAGCGGTGGCGCACCGGCTCCTCGGCCATCGCCTCGGTCGCCACGGTCTCCGGCGCCAGGCCTCCCGACGACACGATGTCCGGCCGCAAACCCTCCGGAGACCGCGGCTCGGTCGCGATCGGTTCCGACCCGACGGGCTCCGCCGGAATGGTCTCCTCCGCGATGGTCTCCTCCGGGATGGTCTCGCACGGGGGCGGTCCCTGGAGCGTCCTGGTCCCCGCGATCCGCCTGCGGAGCTGCTGGCTCCGGGTGTGCGCCCGCTGGCGGCTGTCGCAGAACCACGGGTCGACCAGCCACATCGCCACGATCACGACCGCCCAGCCGGCGACGACGTCGAGGATCCAGTGGTTGCCGGTGCCGATCACGACGATCGCGGTGATCGCGGCGTGCATCCAGGCCAGGCCGCGCGCCCAGTAGTTGCGCGTCGTACGACGGACCACCAGCGCCACCCAGAGCGCCCACCCGGCGTGCAGGCTCGGGAACGCGGCCAGCTGGTTGGTGAGCCCGCCCATCCCCTTCGGGGCAGACGCTTCGGTGCCCCACCAACCGACGTCGGCATGCAGGCTGAGGATGTCGGTGTAGCCGCCCATCAGCCGCGGGGGAGCCGTCGGCAGCATGAGGTAGCAGGCGAGCCCGATCACGCAGGAGACCACCAGCGCCCACCGGGCCGGCGAGTAGTAGGCCGGGCCCTTGCGGTAGAGCCAGACCAGTACGAACAGGGTCACCACGTAGTGGGCGGAGGCGTACCAGAAGCTCGCGGGGATCGCAGCCCAGCTGTGGACGGCGAACCAGTTGTTGATCTGGTGCTCCCGGTCGAGGTGCAGCACCCGCTCCAGGGTGTGCAGGTCGCCCGCCCGATCTTGGGCCTTGGCGAGGTCGCCGTCCGCGAAGGTCCGGGACACCGTGTAGACGGCGTAGAGCGTGGCGATGAGCAGGATCTCGCGCACACCACGTCGCCCGAGGAAATTCCCTCGGGCGACCGTAGGAAGTGCGGATCGAACGCTCACCATCAAATCCTCTCAGGCGACGCAACGCATTTGCGTCAGCCTGTCGACGGAGCCAACCCCTGGCCCGACCCCGACATTCCCCTGAGGGACGTGATCTCCGCCCCACTCGAGAGGGAGGGTCAGATGCGGCGCAGGACGGCGGTCACGATGCCGAGGATCGTGGCGTGCGTCCCGTCGATGGGCTCGTACGACGGGTTGTGCGGCAGCAGCCACACGTGTCCTTCCTTGCGCGAGAGCGTCTTCACGGTCGCCTCGCCGTCGATCAGGGCCGCGACGATCTCGCCGTTGTCGGCGGTCTGCTCCTGGCGGACCACGACGTAGTCGCCGTCGCAGATCGCGGCGTCGACCATCGAGTCGCCGCGCACCTCGAGCAGGAAGAGCGTGCCCTCGCCGACCAGCTGCTTGGGCAGAGGGAAGATGTCCTCGAGCGACTCCTCGGCGAGGATCGGCCCGCCGGCGGCGATCCGGCCGACCATCGGCACGTAGGCCGCCTCGGGGCGCGCGTCCCCGATGCCGGTCTCGTCGTACGACGTGTCTTCAACGCCGCCGATGGAACGGCGGGCCGCCATCACCTCGGGCAGGAACACCTCGAGGGCGCGTGGCCGGTTGGGGTCGCGCTTGAGGAAGCCCTTCTCCTCCAGCACCCGAAGCTGATGGGCCACGCTGGAGCTGCTGGTGAGGCCGACGGCCTGGCCGATCTCCCGCATGCTGGGCGGATAGCCGCGCTTCTCGATCGAGTCCTTGATCGTGGCCAGCACCCGCTGCTGACGCGGCGTCAGGCCGGTCGCGTCAGGGGGTCCGTCGGGCAGCTCGCTCACGGTGCGTCGCCCGGATGCTGACCCCTGCCGGCTCTTCGTCATGGTCCGAACGGTACGGCCGCGACCACTCCCGGATCAAACATCTGTTCGAACGGCGTGTCGGCTCATCCGTGGCCGAGAGCGCGGGCGAGCTCGTCCCGACCCATCTTCGAGCGACCTCGGATGTTCTTCCGCTTTGCCTCTTCGTACAGCTCCTGCCGCGTCTTCGGGCTCGATCCGCCCTTGCGCTGGCGCTGAGCCACCGCGGCCCCCTGCTTGCCGAGTGCCGTCCTGGTCGACGCCGGCATGTTCGCGATCGACTTCTTCTGTCGCGCTCCCTGCTGGGCCTTGCGGACGTTCTTGCGAGCGGCCTGCCGTTGTCTGGTCGTTGCCATCGAGCTCACCTCCTCTCGGCTCGTACCCGTGCCCACGGGGCCCCATGTCTCAGGGCGGCGTTCGTGTCGAGAGTCTTCTGGTTGACTCCCACGACATGGAGAGCTGTGTCGTCACCGGCGCCGGGCGTGGGATCGGGCGTGGGATCGCCGAGCGCATGTCGGCGCGCGGGTACGCCGTGATCGTCGCCGACCTGGACGGCGAGGCCGCACGTCGTACCGCCGAGGAGATCGGGGCAGTGGTCGGGCTCGAGCAGGACGTTCGAGACGCGGCCTCGCACCGGTTCGTGGCGACGACGGCGCGCGAGCACGGACGGTTGACGGCGTGGTTCAACAACGCCGGCGTGGGCGACGACGGGTTCTTGGTGTCGCTCGACGACGAGCAGGTACGACGTCTCGTGGAGGTGAACCTGCTCGGCTGCCTGTGGGGGATGCGCGCCGCGCTCGAGGCGTTCGGGCCCGAGGGCGGTGACGTCGTGAACATCGCGTCGCTGTCCGGGCTCGGGCCGGTCCCCGGCTACTCCGTGTACGCCGCCACCAAGGCCGCCATGGTCTCGGTGACGATGTCCGTCTCGGCCGAGGTTCCTCCCGGCGTACGGGTGCATGCACTGTGCCCTGACGGCGTGCAGACGGCGTTGCTCGACGCCCAGGACAAGGCGGGCCTCGGCTCGCAGCTGGTTCACTCGGGCCGGCGGATCCTGACCGTCGACGAGACCGCCGACGCCGCTGTCGCACTGCTCGGGTCCAGGCGCGTCGTACGGTCTCTGCCCCGCTGGCGCGGAGCCCTCGTGCGGTCCACCGCCTTGGCGCCGTCGGTGGCGGAGTACGGGACCTCGCTGTTCGCCGCCCGTGGCCGGAAGCTGATCGCCCGCCGTTCCGCCGGTTGACGGGTCACGGCGCTATCGGCGGCCCGAGGATCTCGATGTTGTGCCGGCGTGCGATCTCGGCCAGCTCCGCTGGTGTGGGCGGGTGCTCGTCGGACGGTGGGCCGTCGGAGGTGGCGGGAGTCCCGACCTCGAGCACGAAGTCGTCGAACCCTGCGGGCTCGCTGACGGTGAGGTAGCGCACCTGCGGGCTGGTCACGACGAAGGCATGAGGCACCTTGCGCGGGAGGAACGCCGCCGTGCCGGCGCCGGCGGTCAGGGCTCGGCCGTCGACCTCGACGCGTAGCTCGCCCTCGAGCACGAAGAAGGTCTCGTCGTCGAGGTCGTGCCGATGCAGCGGGCTCCCGTGTCCACGCTCGGCCCGATGTTCGAGGACGGCGAGCCGGCCGGCCGTCTCGGCTCCGCCGACCAGGACGCGGTCCAGCGCCCCGAGGAACCACACCGCGCGTTGCTCCTCCGGCGTCAGGATGGCCGGTCGGGCAGGTCCGTGGACGTCGTGGAGATCGGTCATCACTCGATCAGACAACGCTCGGACGAGGCTGTCCAAAGCTTTCCGTGGCATTGCGAAATATTCGAACGTCTGTTCGTGTCGCGCTTGAATCCGTTCGAACACCTGCTCTACCGTCGTACATGTGTTCGATCGAACGTCTGATCGCATACGCGCCAGCCGCTCTCGGGAGCGACTGTCGGTGGTGGCCACTAGACATGTCGTTGAGAGCACAGGTTGAGAGCACGGACTGAGAGCACGGAGCCCGAGCCGCTGACCGTCAGCGGTCCCTTCCCCAGGAGGTTCGAGATGAGCGACAGCCTCGCCACCCGCACCAGGCGCTTCGCGCCGCCTCCGCCGCCGACCCGCAAGCCGGTCCCGCGGCGTCGCGTCCTCGGCGACCGCGCGTCGGTGGTCGGGAGGGCCGATCGCCCGGTGCTGCGCATCGTGGCCT